>JBGSYY010000349.1:0-5750 GCA_041750675.1 Isosphaeraceae bacterium
GTGATCGTGGTCGACGGCGGCAGCACGGACGGGACGCCGGGGCTCGCCCGGGCGATCGGCGGCATCGTGGTCCACTCCGCGCCCGGACGAGGCCCCCAGATGAACGCCGGGGCAGCGGTCGCGCATGGTCAGGCTCTCCTGTTCCTGCATGTCGACACCATCCCACCCGGGAACTTCGAGGCGGTCATCCGCCGCGAGCTCGCCTCCCGTAAAGTCGCTCTGGGCGCATTCCGCCTGAACATCGACCTGCCGGGATGGAAGATCCGCCTGCTCGAGCGAGGCGTCAAGCTCCGCTGCGCTCTGCTGCGTCTGCCTTATGGAGATCAGGGCTTTTTCCTTCGCGCGGAGACCTTCAGCCGGCTCGGCGGATTCCCCTCGATCCCGCTGATGGAGGACGTCGCCCTGGTGCGGCGCGCCCGGCGCATCGGGGCGATCCGGATTGTCGAGGAGCCTGCGCTCACCTCAGGGAGACGTTGGGAATCCGTCGGGGTCGCACGCATGACCCTCATCAACCTCGGCTGCGCGCTCGGATCGGCCCTCGGGATCAGTCCCGAGCGGCTCGCAAAGTGGCGCGACCGGCACTCGTCGGCCCTGCGGCAACCAGAACAACCCGGCCAAAAAGGTCGGCATGAACGGAATATCGACCTCGGTGCCGATGACCACCGCCTCCCATCGAATCATCATAAAAACATATCTCAAGACGTATGCGAAACCTCGCTGGGCCATGGTCCGGGCGACCATGAGGGTGATGCCCGGAAGGGTCAGCGTTAAGGCATGCCCTCGTCGGAGCCCCCTTCGGCGCTGGGACGGCCGCGTCGGCCGCGACCGACTGGGCCGTGCTCGGCTGGGCCATCTTCGATCCGCGGCTTTTAAGACCGATTTGCTCGCTCGTCGTCACAACGGCGAGCTATCCGCTATTCCGGATGCTGCGAAGCGGTTCGGGGATCGTCACGGAGAGCTGCTTTTGTGTCGGAATGGAGCCGATCGAGTCGGCCCCCGAAATCGCGGAGGCTGTGGAGCTGGAGAGTCGCGACCCACTCTCAATTTTCTCGGAACCCAAGTCCGTTTCCCTGTGCGCCCTAGCTCGGAGCCCGCTCGCCGCTTCTAATGGTGATACACCCTATCGGCACTGCCGGCCGTTGCAGCGATACGGTGATTCTCCCACGATCCGAAAAGGATGCCCGCGATGCCATCCTCAGAAAAACCCCCAGCGACCGTGGTCATGACAGGACTGGAGCCGGGCCTGGTTTACTTCCAGATCGTCGAGCCGAATCTCCCGCACGATCGCGTCGAGCTGCTGCTGATCAAGTCCATTGATACCTGGTTCCAGGCGAATCCTCAGTACGTCCTCGACCGGACCCAGGACCGTTTCCAGGCCGGCCGGCTTCGTGGAATTCATGTCTGGTACGACGAACTCGCCACTCAGGAGCCTCGCTCCACGCACCCCTCTGTCGTCGTCCCCACGACGTTGACCTTTGATGTGTCCGAGTCGATCCTCAACAGCGTCACCCGCGAGTACCTTGAAGCGCTCGTCGCCGAAGCCACGGAGATCGCCTCCTCACATCCACACTCCGTTCCTTCGCTTGTGATCGTGAACGCCCGCAAGATCGCCGTGGTTATCGACTTTCACGCGAATCGTGGCGACATCGTTCCCGTCGATAGGGTTGATCCCAGGCTCCACGAATCGACGCGGCACGCACTCGCGACGTGGCTCGCCTCACCCACCACCCGGCTCAGCGTGATCAAGCTCGATCAGAGCTGGTTCGCCCCAGAGCTGCTCTGGACCAAGACCCAAACCTATCGCGATTGCAGCTTCCAGCGAACCAATATGGTCTACGACCCTGCATCCCGTTTCGGGGCAATCCGTGCCCCTGGCGGCTGACACCCCACCCATCATCCTCCTCCGGTCCGCCCAATCACCCCCTTCGCGAGAATGACGAGGTAGGCCGACCTATTCCCTGAACAGGAAAGTTGATCCGTGGCCAAGGCACTGCTCCTCATCGACGTTCAGAACGACTACTTCCCCGGCGGCAATTTTCCGCTCTGGAACACCGAGGCCGCCCTTCAGAACATCGAGCAAGCAATCCTCAAGGCGAAGGCCGAGGGTATCCCGGTCATCCACATCCAGCACGTCGTCGACAGCAAACAAGGCCCAGCGCCATTCTTCAACGAGGGAACTGCCGGCGTGGCGATTCATCCCCAAATCCTCGCCGCGGCACCCGACGCCCCGGTCGTCGTCAAGCAGTTCGCTGATAGCTTCCAACAGACGACCCTCGAAGCCACACTGGCCAAACTCGATGTCAACGAATTACTCATCGCCGGCATGATGACGCACAACTGCGTAACCCACACCGCCATCTCCAAAGCCGCCGAAAAATACGTCGTCACCGTGCTCCCCGACTGCTGTACCACTGTGAGCGAGATCATCCACCAGCTCGCCCTCGACGCCCTCTCCACCCGCGTGCAGCTCGCCACCTGATCTCTCCGCTCCGTCGCCCAAAACAGCAACGACACCTGCCGTCGCTTGCAAGTCATAACAACATCAACACAACCTCTGATCAATAGTCAACGCTCCGTGCAACCGTACCCGATACCAGGACGCTACATCGCCCTATTGACCCTCAGGTGCTTCGGTTCCGATACGTGTTTGCCCGAGGTCATCCCCGCGCAGGCGAGGATCCCGTGGGAGAGCCGTGATTACGATGGGTACCCGCATACGCGGGGATGACATCCGCGGAACTGGACTGTCTGAAGCTCAATCAAGCGCTCCATGCAGATCGTCGCTCCATGCACATCGCCTGGCTGCTCCTTGCCTACCTGGTCTTGCCCGTGTTCTGGCGTCACTATGAACACCAGCCCGCCGTGCAGACCGCACCCAAGACCACCCTGACACCTCAAGGCATTCCCGGCGACCCACTCAACGTCGGCCTCATCGCCACGGAGCAGGAAGTCGTTCGTGCCGTGCTCGGCGCCGACCTCGCCAACAGCGGCTGGGTGACCGAGGAATTCCAGGTCACCGGCGTCGGAGCCACACTCCTGGGCCGCAACGGCGGCGGCGACCGGTACTACACCGACGGTGAGCTGACCATCGGCCTTCTTGCCAGGGAACCGTCTCAAGCCCTGTCGCCCAGCCGTCTGAAAAATCCCGCGCCCGTTCCGATCAAGAATCCGTTGTGGTCGGCGATCCGCCCGCTCATGAACTCGCTGGCTGGGCAGTAGTTCATCAGTCATCTCAAGGTGTGTCCAAATCAAGTGGATTGCCTGCTGGTCTTGGCAGTCCCGTGGACCGGTGTTACAATCGTCGTAGTGCCTGTGACATCTGTATGAGGCACTCCCGAGTTTGTCGACCCTGGTTCATGGAAGGGCCAGCGATCATGATCTTTGGCGCGTGTCGAACCGGTAGAAACCGGACCCGCGCGGCGGTCGGATGGCTGATCATGCTTTGCACCCTGGAGATCGGTTGCTCGCGGACCTATTATCGCGAGTTCGCCGACGATCAGGTTTACGAGATTCAGAAGGTCCGGCAGTTCGACCCCCGGTCGAACGTCCCGGGCCGGCCCGTCGAGGCTGTACCAAACACGCGAATCGCCGACCCGGGACCTGCCGACGCCCAGCCGATTCCTCCCGACGACCCAGGTGCTCGTCTCTTCCAGGTGACCCGCAACAACCCGCTCGAATTCCACGGCTGGAAAGAGCGAGGCGTCACGCCCATCGAGCCTCCCGGCTGGATCGAGTCGCTCCCGCGCGACGGGCAAGGCCGGGTCGTCCTCGACCGCCGCACGGTTCTCGATATCGCTCTCAGGCAAAGCCGCGACTATCAGTTCCAGTACGAGAGCCTCTACCTGGCCGCCCTCGACCTCACACTCGCCCAATTTCAGTTCCAGCTCCAGCCGTTTTACAACCAGGGCCTTGTCTATCAACGCGCTGGCGGAGGAATTAATGAAAGCAATCAGTTCCTGCCCACCGCCCGGGCCGGGTTCACGCGCCAGTTCATGAGTGGTGCCCAACTGCTCGTCTCATTCGCCAACAACCTCGTCTTTGAATACAACGGCGCGGGCTTCAACACGGCGGCCACGCAACTGGCCGTCAACTTCACCCAGCCCTTGATGCGTGGCGCGTGGGCGCGAAACTTTACCCAGCCGCTCTCGCTGCTGGAGCGCGGAGTCCTTTATCAGCTTCGCGATTTCGCACGTTTCCGTCGCGGCTTTTATGTCGATGTGATTTCGCAAAGCGGCTACCTTGGTTTGATCGCACAGCTCCAGAACATTCGCAACCAGGCCGAGATTCTCCAGGCGCTTCGTCGCAATCTCAACGAATACAACGCGCTCACGCCCCAGTTCAAATCACGCGCTGAGCGCGACCAGATCGCGCTCCAGGTTCAGCAATCCGAATTTCAATTGGTCACGAGCCAGGCCAATTTCGAAACATCGCTCGACGCATACAAGCTTCGCCTCGGCCTACCACCGGAGATGGTCGTCGAACTGGACCCCGCCGAACTCAAGCTCTTCGTGCTGACCGATCCCCGGCTGGACGAACTGCGCGGCGTGGGCAACGACCTTTATGTCTCGCTCGTCCAGGGCGAGGGGTTCGCGGACGTCGAGCTTCAGCGCCGGGTTGTCAACGATGTCGCCGGGCGGCTGGCAACGCTGGTTGAGATCCGCAGGATGGTCGAGGCGGAGCTGCTCGACTTCCAGGCTCAGGCGAACCTCTACGACAGCGAGGGCTTGCCCATACCTCTGCCGGAACTGCCGGGCGAGACCATCGAGGCACGTCGAACCGCTCTGGCGTTTTCGCTCGGTCGCACGCTCGCCGATGCCAGTCGCCAGCTCGACGATCTGATCGAGAACATCGGCAAGCTGCAGAATCGTCTCGAACACGACGACCCCACCACCACCTGGCAAGATCTCATTCGCCTGGTCGGCCGCGATTTCCGCGCCAGCGTCTCCGACTACTCCGTTGCCCAGAGCCAGATCCGCGTCTATCTGATTCCGCTGACCGAGGTCGATCTCGAAGAGGACCAGGGCATTGCCCTCGCGCTGGAAAACCGGCTCGATTTGATGAACGCTCGCGCGCGTGTCACCGATGCCTGGCGCAACGAGGAGGTCGCCGCCAACCGGTTGCTGGCCGATCTGTCGATCGACTACCAGGGCGTGCTCGCGACCGACCCCACTTTCGACGGCTTGTTTCGCTTCGATGCGTCCGCCGGGCTGCACCGATTCGGTGTTCAGTTTGATGCGCCCATCGTCCGACGCGCTGAACGGAACGCCTACCGTGCCTCGCAGATTCAATATCAGCGTGCCCGCCGCGACTGGATGCTCACTCGCGACGAGGTTGTTCGCCAGCTTCGCTTGAATCTCCGGCAGCTTCGCCTTCAAAAAACCCAATTCGAGATCTCCCGCGAGCAGCTCATTATCGCCACCCGTCAGGTCGAGCAAACCGAGTATACTCTAAGAACAACGACCGACGCCAACGAGAGCCAGACTCTGTTCCTGTTGAATGCCCTGCAAGCGGAGCTTGGCGCCAGAAACGCACTCATCGGCGTTTGGGTTTCCTATGAAACCGATCGAATGAACCTATATCGCGATCTTGACCTGATGTTCCTCGACGACCAAGGGATCTGGATCAATGAGCGTGAACCTCTCGCCCCCGTCGGACAGCCCGCCCCCACTCGACAGCCCGGCGACGTCGATCTTGGCCCCGACGCGCTCCTCCCGCCGCCGCCACCGATGGAGCGGCCTTAAGCGGCTGGC
>JBGSYY010000350.1:0-2691 GCA_041750675.1 Isosphaeraceae bacterium
GACCAACTCGAAGCCCGTTCCGAACGCCTCGCCGAGGGCCTCCGCCGCGCCTGCGTCGATGCCCGCGTGCCGCACGTCGTCCAGCGCGTCGGCAGCATGCTCACGCTCTTCTTTCACGATGGTCCCGTCTGGAATTACGCCGACGCCCGTCAATCCGACACCGCCCTGTTCGGCCGCTTCTTCTGGGAGATGCTCGCTCGCGGCGTTTATCTGCCCTGCAGCCAGTTCGAGGCCGCCTTCGTCTCCGCCGCACACACCGAGTCCGACATCGACCAGACCATCACCGCCGCCGGCGACGCCCTCCGAGCCGCCCTCGCCTGAGAAACCCAAGCCATGACGATCCACGCCCTGAACTTGGTCCTTGAACACCTCGCGCCGCTCGTCGACCAGGCCAAGATCCCCGGCATCGCCGTCGGCCTCCTCGATCACGATCGCCACTGGGTCTTCGGTCTCGGTCGAGTCGCCGAGCCAGGCTCCTCCGTGCCCGACGGCCGCACACTCTTCGAGATCGGCTCCATCTCCAAGGTCTACACCGGCGTCCTGCTCGCCGAGATGGTCGATCGCGGCGAGGTCGAACTCGACGAACCCGTCGCCGATCTTCTTCCCGACGGCATCTCCGTCCCCGCTCGCTCCGACAAGCCGATCACCCTCCGCCAGCTCGCCAGCCACCGCTCCGGCCTCCCCCGTATCCCCGGCAATCTCCCCGTCTGGAACTTTCGCGATCCCTACGATAATTACACAATTCAGAATCTCTACGATTTTCTTGGCCGCCACCCCCTCCGCCGCGATCCGGGCGAAAAGGCGGAATACAGCAATCTCGGTATGGGCCTCCTCGGCCATGCTCTCGCCTGCCGCGCCGGCATCTCGTACGAGGATCTGATCGCCGAGCGCATTGCCCGCCCCCTGGGCATGGTCGACACCGTCCGCACCCTCGATCCCGCCCGCCGCAACCGCCTCGCCGCTCCCTTCGACGACAAGGGCAAACCCGCCTCCAACTGGGAACTCCGCTCACTCGCCGGTGCCGGCGGCCTCCGCTCCACGGTCAACGACCAGCTTCACTTCCTCGCCGCCGCGCTCGAACCCGACGAGACCACCCCACTCGGCCGAGCATTCAAACAAAGCCGGCAACCTCAAGGCAAATTCGAGGGCCGCGATTCCCAGATCGGCTTGGCCTGGATCCTCATGCCCGATGGCTCCATCCTCCACAACGGCCGCACCGGCGGCTACACCGCCTTCCTCGGCCTCCAACCCGCATCCAAGACTGCCCTCGTCGTCCTCACCAACGCCTCCACAGATCACCTCGACCCAGCCTGCCTCACACTCCTGAAGGCCCTCGCCACCCCCGCATAACACACCCCGCCTGCGGAATTCGCCACGCCTCATCCCGCGTTGACACATCCCATGCCCCCCGCTAAAGTCCCCGGCGCACGTCGTGATCGAGAGGCCAATCGCCTCGCGTCGAGCCACGTCGGCGGATCTCCTTGATCGCACTTCCTTGACTCCCACCCACGACCCGCCGCCGAGGCCACCGCCGAGAGACGTTGGTCGCCGATCCTCGCGCCCGCGCGGGCGACCCCAGGGACGGGGTTGCATGCCGGCGGACGCTTGAAGACGGGCGAGGGCACGTCATGGATGATTTCCCCGCCGGTCCGGCTTGTCAGGGGCCCCGGAGGCCGCCGCTCGCCGTCATCATCCCCGTCCGCGACGGGGGCGCTGACTTCGAACGCATCCTCCGGGGTCTCCGCGCCTCCTCCTTCCTGGATTTCGAGCTGATCGTCGTCGACGACGGTTCCACCGACGACTCCGCCGCCATCGCCGAGAACCAGCACGCCCTCGTCCTCCGCCACCCCCGCCCGCTCGGACCCGCCGCTTCACGCAACGCCGGAGCGCGAATCGCCTCGGCCCCCGTCCTCTTCTTCCTCGACGCCGACGTTCTCGTCCACCACGACACCGTCGCCCTGGTCGCGCGTCGCTTCGCCGCCGACCCCACCCTCGCCGCACTCTTCGGCTCCTACGACGACCAACCCGCCGCCCCTGGACTCGTCAGCCAGTTCCGCAATCTGCTCCACCACTACGTCCACCAAACCGGGCAGTTCAGCGACGATCAAACCCGACCCGCCCACACCTTCTGGACCGGCTGCGGTGCCATCCGCCGCGAGATCCTGCTCGCCTGCGGCGGCTTCGATCCCCAGCTCTACCGAACCCCCGCCATCGAGGACATCGAACTGGGCTACCGCCTCAGCGACGCCGGACACCGCATCCTCCTCGCCCGCGACGTCCAGGTGACCCACTTCAAGCGCTGGACTCTAGGCTCCATGGTCCGCACCGACATCCTTCATCGCGGCATCCCCTGGATGACCCTGCTCCTGCGTAGCAATACCCGCGAAACCGACCTCAACGTCTCCTCGGCCCAGCGTGCCAGCGTCGCCGCTATCGGCATCGCCCTGCTCGCCGCACCGCTTGCCGTCGTTTCGCCGCTTGCCCTTGTCGCGGCGCTCATTTGCATCGGGTTGATTGTCGCTCTCAACGCCCGCTTCTACGCCTTCCTCGCCCGCGCGCGTGGCCCTGTCTTCGCCATCGCTGCCATCCCCTTGCACTGGCTTTATTTCTTCTGCTGCGGTATCTCCGTGGCCGCCGCCCTGACGCTCCGGCTGCTCCTTCCACCCGAGCCTGAGCCAACGCCCGCCGCCG
>JBGSYY010000351.1:0-46963 GCA_041750675.1 Isosphaeraceae bacterium
GCCGGATCGCCGCCGCCGCATCTTCCACCGCCGCCCATGCCGCCCAAGCGAGCTGAACCCGTGGCACGGCCTTTCACAGCACCCGGCGAACGGACGGTGACCCGGCAGCGCATGACGGGAATCCGTCAAAAAATTGCCGCCCGATTGGTCGAAGCCCAGCACACGGCCGCGATTCTGACCACGTTCAACGAAGCCGACCTTTCGCGAGTGATGGAACTACGGGCGAAATACAAGGAGAGCTTTCAGAAGAAGCACGGCGTGGGCCTGGGCTTCATGTCGTTTTTCGTGAAGGCGTCGATCGAGGCGCTCAAGGCATTCCCCGCGGTCAACGGACGAATCGACGGCAACGAACTCTTGCTGCACAACTACTATGACATCGGCGTGGCCGTCAGCACCGAACGCGGCTTGATGGTGCCCGTGATTCGTGACGCCGATCGACTTTCGTTCGCGGGGATCGAGTCACGGATCGCCGACTACGGCCGGCGTGCTCGTGAGAATGCAATCTCCGTCGACGACCTCCAGGGCGGCACGTTCACCATCACCAATGGCGGCGTGTTCGGCTCGCTGCTCTCGACGCCGATCTTGAACCCTCCCCAAAGCGCAATCCTGGGCATGCACTCGATCCAGAAGCGGCCGGTGGTTGTCGACGATCAGATCGTTGCGCGTCCGATGATGTATCTGGCGCTTTCGTATGATCATCGCATGGTGGACGGCCGCGAGGCAGTGAGCTTCCTCGTGCGGATCAAGGAGTGCATTGAGAACCCCGAGCGCTTGATGCTTGAGATTTGATCTGGAAATTTAACCAAGATCGATCGCGCCGCGAATCTCGTCGGCGCTTCGTTCCCTCACCTCCCTTGATGAGCCTCCATGAACTACGACCTGATTGTGATCGGTGCCGGGCCGGGTGGATATGTCGCTGCGATCCGCGCGTCGCAGCTTGGCTTGAAGGTGGCGTGCGTCGAGAAACGCAACGCGCTCGGCGGAACCTGCCTCAACATCGGCTGCATTCCGAGCAAGGCGCTCCTCGATTCCAGCGAGCTGTACCACCTGGCGAAGTCGCGCTTTGGCGTCCACGGCATCCAGGTTAAGGATGTGAAGCTCGATCTCGCCGCCATGATGAAGCGCAAGGAGAAGGTCGTCTCCGACCTGACTGGCGGCGTCAAATTTCTGTTCAAGAAGAACAAGATTGACTGGCTCGAAGGCTACGGACGGCTGGCCTCGCCGACCTCAGTGGCCGTCAAGAGCAGCGACAGCAAGGAGGCCATCCACGAAGCCAAGGCCATCGTGCTGGCGACGGGAAGCGTGCCGATCGAGCTGCCGTTTCTGAAATTCGACGGCAAGACCGTCGTCGGCTCCACCGAGGCCCTGTCTTTTGATAAGGTTCCTGAGCATCTCGTGATCGTCGGCGGCGGCTATATCGGTCTCGAACTCGGCTCGGTCTGGAAGCGATTGGGCTCGAAGGTGACCGTGATCGAGTTCTTGCCCAGGATCGTCCCGATGGCCGACGCCGAGGTGGGCCAGGGCCTGTTCAAGTCGCTTCAAAAGCAGGGACTGGAATTTCATCTTCAGACAAAAGTGACAGGATTCACGCAAGACAAGTCGAATGCCCACGTGACGGCCGAGACCAGCGAGGGTGAGACCCTCGTGGTCCCATGCGACAAGGTGCTTGTCAGTGTGGGCCGCAAGGCGTTCGTCGAGGGGCTGGGTCTGGAGAACTTCGGAGTCGAGCACGACGCGCGGACCGGCAAGGTCAAGATCGATAAACACTTTCGCACGAATGTCCCGACCGTCTACGCCATCGGCGACCTGATCGACGGCCCCATGCTCGCCCACAAGGCCGAGGACGAGGGCATCGCCGTCGCCGAAATTCTCGCCGGCAAGCCGGGGCACGTCCATTACGAGACGATTCCCAGCGTCATTTATACCTGGCCCGAGATGGCGAGCGTCGGCCGGACCGAAGAACAGGTCAAGGAGCGTGGATTGCCCTACAAGGTGGGCAAGTTCCCCTTCCTGGCAAACGGCCGCGCCAAGGCGATGGACGAGAGCGAGGGCTTCATCAAGGTGATCGCCCACGCCGAAACCGATCGATTACTGGGTGTTCATATCCTGGGGCCACGCGCCAGCGACATGATCGCCGAGGCCGTCGCGGTGATGGAGTTCCAGGGCTCCAGCGAGGATATCGCACGCATCTGCCATGCCCACCCGACTCTCTCCGAAGCCCTCAAGGAAGCGGCGATGGCCGTGGAGGGCCGGGCGATCCATAGTTGAGGAGATGATCGCCGCTGATGGAGCAGGAGCGAATCAGGACGGTGTTACTGGGTAGCGGAGCCTAACGCCTTATCGACCCTCAGCTTGCTCGGCCCCGATAGGTGTTTGTCCGAAGTCATCCCCGCGCAGGCGAGGACGCAGTGCGAGAGCGGTGAATCCTGTGGAGCCCCGCCTGCGCGAGGATGACTTCAGCCGAACCGGACTGTCTGAAGCTCAATGAGTCCAGAGCTCCGGTGGCTGCTTTTACTCCGAGTCGCAACGCAACGCTTCGCGGTCTCTCGGCAATCCGGCGTCCATCGGCGCGCGGCTGTTGCCCGCTGCTGCATGCTACGGTCCCAGCCGAGCATGAGCATCTCGGGAGCGCTTGCCTCGGAACACCAACGCTCAGTGCAGGGGATTCGCGCGGCAAACCACCGAGACTCGTGGCAATCATGCGCGAGACGATCTCGACCACGCTCGCCCTCAGCGGCGGTCATCATCTGAACGAAGAAAGGGACTGGCCCCGCCCAAGACAGGCGGAGCCATCCCTCTTTCTATGAACCCGACAGCGGCGAGTGCGTGACCTCTCAACTGAGGTGGCGTTCGACTTCGGGCAGCAGCTTGGCGAAGTTGAGTTTGTTGGGGCATGCGGAATGGGCGGCGGCAAGGTCGGCGTTCGACCAGTCGCGTGCCTCCGGGGTCAGCTTGGCATACGCCTCGCGGGCGATCGAGCGATCGCCATGCTGCTGGTGATAAGTCAGGAAGCGAGTGAGGTTGCCCAGCTCGGCGTTGGTGCCGGCGGCGATGGAGCAGCGGCCGTCGCAATCGGCGCAAAGGGTTGGGCCGTGGGCGATGGCGGCATCGCGTAGCTGCTGAATGTGGGCCTCCGCCAGCGGCTCGTAGCGGCGGGCGGCATCACAGTTTTCGCGGATCTGGTCGGTGTTGCGCATCGAGACGCAACTGCAACTGATTCGCTCATCCGTCCAGATGGCATGCAGCAGCCCCTGAAAGGGCGAAAGGTTGCGATCCTTGAGCACCGGGACGCGTTTCTGAACTTCCTCCAGGATGTTGCCGGTCGGCTTGTCGCCGAAGAAGTTGCCTGCGATTTGCTTCATGGTGATCAGCCCAATACCGGCCTTGTGGGCGGCGTCGAGCGCCTTGTTGAGCGGGCTGTCCTTATCAAGCCAGGGGCGATACTGGAGCATGATCGCGTCGACGAAGCCGGCCTTGGCGGCAGCCTCGATAATCGGGGCGCGGTCTTTATGGTGGCTGGAGAAGCCCACGAACTTCGCCTTGCCGGATTTGCGGATTTTGTCGGCGGTCTCCTGGAACTCGGCGCTGGTGACCATCTTGATCGCGTCGTCGAGGGAATGGTCGTCGCCGAGTCCGTGGATGAAGAACAGATCAACGTAGTCGGTGCCCAGCGTTTCCAGACGCTCGTCAAGCTGGGCAATCAGGTCACGCGGTTGCTTGGGCATATCCTTGGTGATCAGGAAGATTTCCTTGCGAACCTCGGGCGATTGTTCGAACCAGGCCTTGAGGACGTGCTCGGTGCCGTAGACCTTGGCCGTGTCGAAGGCGCGAATGCCCTGGGCGTAGGCGATGCGGAGGATGCGCTCGTAACCCGAGCCGCGAATGGTGCCCTGGTCCAGCAGCGTCATTTCGACGCCCGTCTTACCGAGTTTGCGGCGCGGGATGGTCGTGGTCGCTGGGGCATCCTGGGCGTGGAGGGTCGTTGACGCGGATAGCCCGACTGCGGTGGCGGCGAGGGCGGTCGATTGCAGGAAGGCCCGTCGCTCGGCAGTGGCGGTGGCGCGTTCGGGGGTCATCGTGTCGCGTGCTCCGTGCGCGTAGAGTGGGGGCGGGTTGGGCGCGTGAATCGAATCCTAACATGAGCGCAGGCCCGAGGTCTCATCAAATCGGGCCTTTGAGTGGGGCCGGTGGGCCGTCGCGAGCGGGTCAGTCGGACGGTGCAGTCCCTTTTGCGGGGCTTTCCGCGGGCGGGGTGCGGGCCGGACCAACGGTGAATAGATGGAGGTCGGTATAGAACGGGTCCTTCGGATTTCGGCTGAATGGTTCCTTCCAGTGGACGACCGCTTCCTGAAAGTGACGTGCCGCGGCCAGGATCTTCCCCTGCTGAGACTCCACCAGGGCAAGATTGGTGAGGTAACCTGCCAGAGACTTCTTAAGCAGCAAGTTGTCTGGAGCGGCAATCGAGAGGCGGCGTTGCTGGTCGATCGCTTCGAGCATCGCCACCTCGGCCTCCGCGGACTTGCCGAGCTTGAAGAGCAAGAATCCGATCAATGAGCCGCTCGTCGCCAGGTTTTCCCGATATTCGCCGGATTCGCTTTCGGCGTCGGTCAGCTTCTGAAGCATCGACCGGGCTCGTTGCGCTCGTTCCAGTCCCGAGACGAACTCACCTCGATTGAGGTCGATCATCGCATGCAGCATCACGGCGACCGCGAGACCATGGGCGGCTTCCAGGTATCCCGGGTGCGAGGCCACGATCCGCTCGCCGAGCGGTTCCGCCCCGGCGAGCGTCGCGAGTGCCTCCTCCACTCTTCCAGCTCGATCGAGAATGAAGGACAGATTGACGGAGGTCATCAACAGCGACGTGGCGAGTCTAGTATGATTCGGGTTGCCCTGACAGGCTTGTTCGAGAATCGCGATGGAATCGAGACCGATCTGTTGGGCTTCGTCGAACTCGCGGACCAGGGAAAGCTGGATGAGAAGGTTGGAGGAAATGCCGGCGAGCATCAGCGCGTATTCTGGATCCTCCGGATTGCCGGCCAGGAGTCTCGCCGAGATCTCCCGCGCTCGCTGAAGAGACTCGGTCGCTCCTTCCATCCGCATGAGGGCAGCAAGCGACAATCCGCGGTTCTGAAGCAGAGCGGCCATCAGAAGATCGACTTCCCTGGTTTGAGGCCGATCGCGTGTGAGACCCTTTAGCAGATCAATCGCTCGGTCTTGCGCATTCACCGCATCGACTTGTCGGCCGATCCTGCGATCTATGGTGGCACGGTGATCGAGGGCCGCGGCTTCCAGCAGGATGATCTCTGGATTGGCGGAGTCCCTCTCCATAAGCACTTTGCTACGGCGCTTCACCTCATCAAGGATAACTCGCGGCTGGTCGAGGTCCCCTTGCAGGATCAGAAATGTGGCCCAGGTGTCGAGCGCTTTCGCGAGGGTGAGCCCCGTCTTGTCGTCGTCGGGCCTCATGGCTTCCAGCCTTCGTAAGAGAGCAACCGAATCCTCCATGACCTGGAGCGATTCGGCCTTGTCTCCGATCGTGTTCGTGAGCATGGCAAGCTCAAGTGTCGCGTCGGCAAGTCGCGTGACCGACTCCGGCGTCGTCCGCGGCGTGGATTCGAGAACGGTGCGTAGATTGCGGAAAAACGCTTGAGGCTCGCGCAGCAGCGTCTTGTACAGAGAGTCAAGCTCCGGGTTGGTCGAGAGCTGGGGGTTCTCTCGAACGACATCCGCGAATCGCTTGACGGCATCGATGGCGATCTGCTCGCGCTCCTCAGCACGTCGTCGCTCGTCTGCGAGTGCTCGGTTCGCACTCCCCAGCACGACAGAGAAGCACGCGAGGCCGGCGACCGAGAGGAGCAGGACGAGTGCGGCGGCTGCTACGAGCGTACGGTGTTTTCGAGCCCAGCGCCGCACTCGCTCGAAGACGGACTCGACCCGCGCCGAGACCGGCTCGTCGGCAAGCCAGTGCTCAATGTCGTCGGCCAGAGCCCGGGCCGACGGATAACGGTCGTCGGGACGAAGCGCCATCGCCTTACGGCAGACAGCGTCGAGGTCGAGCGGGACTTGCGGGTGTCGATCTCGAGGAGCGGAGACCTCGCCGCGGACGACCTTGCGAAGAATCTCGCCCAGATCGGCACCCTCGACGGGCGCGGTCCCGGTCAGCAGTGCCGAAAGTGTCGCTCCCAGCGCGTAGATATCGGTGGCGGGGCCGAGGCTGTCGAGGCGACCCTCGGCCTGCTCGGGACTCATGTACTGAGGCGTGCCCATGGCGCTGCCGGCGAGGGTCGGGTCGATGCTGCCGCTGAGGCTGGGGACGAAGGTCGCCTCCGTGGACTGACCATCCGCCGACTCGGCGGTTCCCACAGCCTTCGCCAGGCCCCAGTCCACGACGAGCGTTTCGCCGAACCGACCGAGCATGATGTTGGCCGGCTTGAGGTCGCGGTGCAAAACACCTCGACTGTGGGCATAGGCGATCGCGTCGCAGACGTCAATAAACCGCCCCAGCAGTTGGCGAAACTCGAGTGAGTCGTAGCTAGATTTACTGGTCTTGTGAAAGCGCTCGACGGCCTCACGCAGGCTGTCGCCCTGGATGAACCGCATGGCGTAAAACGGGCGACCATCGGGATACGAGCCGAGACCGTAGACGGGAACGATCCCAGGGTGCTCGAGGTTGCCGTTGATCTCCGCTTCGAGCAGGAAACGGCCGCGCAAGCCCGGATCGTCGCAACGATCGATGCGGATCTCCTTGAGCGCGACCTGACGGCCCAGCTCCTGGTCACGCGCGACGTAAACCTGCCCAAGCCCACCGGTGGCGTGCGGGCGGAGAATTCGGAATCGGAGGGAATCGTAGAGCGAAGGCCCTTCGTGGGTGATCGTCGGCGCGGCCCCCGTGGCCACGGGGAGGCGTGCCAGAGACGCCTGAACGTCGACGTCAGCGATGGCCCTCAGTTGTTCAATCCGGTCGCTCGCCGGTCCGAGCGCGGCAAGGCTGGCCGCGGGATCGCCATGCCGTTGAACGTGCCGATCAACCATTGGCTCAAGCAAGACCCGATCGTTGAGGTTCAGCCCTCCTTGCCTGACCAGGATCTCGCCGAGCGGTGTTTTCTTCTCCAGCACCCAGGCGTTCATGGCCGAGACGAGCTGGTCTCGCGTGATGAAATCAAGCTGGAGGGCCAGGATGCCGAAGAGCAAATTGCGGTCGGGGTTGGCAGGCATCGTGACCACGAATCTCCACCGGAACTCTGATGATGCGACAACGCCTGATCAACGGTCTTCCCCACGAGGCGTGACCCAAACAGGTCGGCACGAGGACAAAAAGCGACGGGCTGTGCGGCGCAGGGTTCCGATTCGTGAAACCCGATGTCGACGCGGACGCCAGGTTAACGGTCTCCCCGGACAAACTTGTGGCAATTCACGCAATTGGTCGTCAGCCGGACGTAGCCGAGTGTGGCGCCGTCGATATTGCGGTTCTTGGCCGCCTTGACGATCTCGTCGCAGAGCCGCTGAAATTCGGCGGTATAGGGAAGATACTCCTCGACATTGGGAATACCGGGTACTTCCCATTCCGCACCCATGCTCATGCGTTTGAGCGATCGCGCGTTCTTCTCGATCAGGTCGTAGTTTTCCAGGGCCAGACCTTCGAGGACGTTCTTGCCGAAGTCGAGCTTCTGGCGCATGAACTGGGCCCGCGTGGGCTGCTGCTCCTGGACGGCGAACGCGCCGGCGGAGAACGCCACAAGGATCGCGAATGCAACGAGCGGGTTGCGGTAAGTCCTTCCGAGGCGTTTCATTTGGAGGAGACTCCCAGGCCGGGGTGCCGGATTGCGCAAGGGGAAGTGCGGCTCATGCGTTCGCGACTTGTGCTCGAACGCCAACCTGATCGTAGAGCAGAGGACAGGGTGCCGCAATCGCATGGCTGTCCCGCGCAGGGTTTCTTGCGATCGTGTGCGACCGAGAATCAATGAAAACCGGTACCACCCACCGCCGCGAAGCCACTTGCTACCGGGCCGAATATCCCCCGGAAGGAACCGCCGCGACTCAGAGTGGAAATCTCAGTGGAGGATTCGGCTCCACGGGGATCACGCTCTCAGTCGATCTCGGGGAGGTCGGAATGGTCGATGTCGTCGAGCTTGATAAGGGCTTTGATGAAGGTGTCGGCGATGACTTGTAGGGTGATTTCGGAGGTCGCTCCGTCGGGCGCGAGGGCTTTCAAAACGCATTCGCCCGCAGGGAGATCGTCGAGCTGGAATCGGCCGTCGTGGTTCGTAAGGGCCGAAATGTCAGGTGCGGGGCCGGCGCTGCGTTTGACCGTGATTGCCACATCGGGGATGGGTTGACTGTTCGCCTGGTCGATGACCCGCCCTTTGACGCTACCTGTTTTCATCTTCGGCTCCGCGAGATCGTCTGAGGTTTGGCCAATCTCAATGGTGAGTTCACTGAGCGCGTTCTTAAAGACATGAACGCTGGCGCGGCGAGAATGCCCCTCTGGCGATGTGGCCGAAAGAAACCATTTCCCTTCCGCCAAGTCGCACAACGAGAATGCCCCCTGGTCGCTCGTGACGGTTCTGGTCGTGGACCTGGTTCCCGGTCCACGCAAGACTCGCACGGTCGCGCGCCGGATCGGAGTTCCCTCGACCGAATGCACGACGTAGCCGCAGACGCTGCCGTTCATGATCGTTCCTCGGGAGGGTAAACACCCGCCGCACCGCGACGGAAGCGCGATGCGAGCGGGACCACATTCAGGGCGACGAATTGATCGGATCAGACTAACTAATTCTGCTCCACGCGAGCAGTCGCTCGTAGACGGCTTGAGTGATCCGAGTGGCGGAGTTGCCGGCGGACGCACCGTAGTTGTGTACGCCAACCACATAGCGCTGACCGTTGCGCTTGATGTACACCGGCGCGCCGCTCTGGCCGCCGACGGTGTCGATATCGTAAATCAGCGTCTTGGCGGTGACCGCCTTGATGCGTCGAGACATGCCCCACATCTCGGCAAACGGCTTATCGCCCGGATAACCTGCCAGCACGGCAGGCATCGCGAGCAGCGTACGATTGTCGAACGCGGCAAAGCCGAAGCTGCCCAGGTTCGCCGTGAAGGCTCCTGCGGGCAGGATGACGCAGCCGTAATCGCTTTCAGGCTTCTTGCCGCTGACCCATCCGCCCACGGATCGGAAGCTCGACGAACGCGCCTGGCCAAACGGCCGCGAGGAGCCGTTACAGCCGGGGATGACCTCGATCGAGCGTGCCCAACCGCCCTGGTTGTGGAGGTAAACGCAATGCCCGGCGGTCGCGACCGCGCGGGGGCCAATGAAGAAACCGGTGCCGCGATAGGTGCTGCCGCTGGGGAACTGGATGCGCAGTGCACAGATGCGCCGCCAGGGAACGATGGTGGTCTTGGTAATGCGGACTCGATCGTCCGTTCCGATGATGACTTCGAGGACGCCGGCGGTGCGGTCGATGGTGGCCTGATCAACTTCGCCGGCCGCTTCCGCACCCGATTCCTCGGCGGCTTCCTGGCCGGATTCGAGGAGCTTGGCGACCATGCTCAGCATGCCCGAGCCTTTGCTGGCAACGCGGCGAACATTCCGCTTGGCTCGACCCGAGAGCTTAGTCATCACGCCCTTGGCGACGGTTGGCCCGATCTTGGAGAGCAGCATGGGAGCCAGAGCGGCAAGGAACGGAAAAAACTCTTCCTGTCCGCCTTCGATGGCTTCGCCGGCCTCGGCCAAAACGGCTGGGGTTGTCTCTTCACCGGCCTCATAGTCGGCGGCGGATTCGGAATCTTCGAAACCTTCGATGGCACGAAGGTCGGAGAGTGCGGATTCTTCCCCCGTCTCCGCCGAGGCGAGCTGCTGCGGTGTGGCCTCGACGAACTCCTGTCCCGATTCGGTGCCCGATGCGTTGCCGACTTCCTCGTGCGCACCAGCCTCACTGCTGCCCTCCGTACCAACGGTGATCACGGACTCGTCACCGGCGACCTCGCCCGTTGTAAAGCGGCCCACGTTCGTTGTCGTCTGACTCATCGCCCTGGGCTTTGGCGTGGCCGTTGCACGAGTCTGGCCGGAAGTCGTCGAGCCGAGGTCGTCCTCGTCCGCTACGCTGGTTCCGAAGGTGCTTTTCGCCATGAGTGCGGTACTCGATCCGGCGCTGGAAAGATCGTCAACATCGCTCTGACTGGTCTCGTACTTGCTCTTCGCCATCGGTGTTCTCCTGTGCGTTCTTGCTGGGGTGAAACCTGGGCGCGCACACCCGCGGTTCGCCGATCGGCGAATGAGAGAGGAGGACGCGGGCGGCGTCGAGTAGCCTGGGACACTCTTTGTCCAGGAGAGCCGCCAAAAAGCCTTTTCGTCGAGATGAGGTCTTGGGCAACTCTATTTTCTATTACCCGAATCGGACGGCATGTTGCCAGGAAAAGGCACAACTAGGAAATTTTGTGAACGTATCCATGCACTCGCGTGGGAAAAGCCATTAAAACGAGGGACGAGGCGGCCCGGGCCGTTTGCGACCGCCATGTGAAAATGCGTGGTATGCGTCGTTTCGCCATGTGCTGATTCGTCAGCACATCAGCGAGATTCGCCAACGGTGTACTGCGTGGGTTTGCCGAGCGGCTCACATCAATGAATTGAGAATACCCTTAAATATGGATCGACTCGCCCTGCCCTTGTCCGGCGGCTTCCATGATGGCTTCGGAATAGGTGGGATGCGGATGCATGGCGTGGATGACGTCTTCAATCGTCGCTTCGAGCTTGCGGGCCATCACCAGCTCGGCAATCAGCTCGGTCGCCTGAGAGCCGATCAGGTGGGCGCCCAGGATTTCGCCGTGGGTCTCGTCGTACACGAGCTTGACGAAGCCTTCGGTCTGGTCGGCCGCCAGCGCACGGCCACTGGCGAGAAACGGGAAGCGGCCCACCTTGACCTTGTAGCCCTTCTCCCGCGCGGCTTTCTCGGTAAGCCCGACCGACGCGACTCCCGGATCGGTATAGGTGCAACCGGGAATGTTGTCGTAGTCGACGGTGCGCTTGGAGTGGCCGGTAATCCACTCGACGCAGGTGAGCGCCTCGTGATGTGCCACATGGGCGAGCCAGGGCGGGCCGATCACGTCGCCCACGGCGTACAATCCCTCGACATTCGTCTTGTAGCCGTTTTTGACGTCCACCTTGATGTGATTCTTGACCAGTTCGACGCCGAGCTTGGGGTCGAGCACTTCCTCAACGTTGCCGGTGACGCCGATCGCCACGAGCAGGAGATCGGCTTCGAGCGTGCGCGGGCCTTTCGGTGTCTCAACCTCCACCGTCACGCCCTTGGCGTTTTTCGTGACCTTGCCTGTCTTGGACGAGGTGAGAAGTTCAATTCCACGCTTGGTGAGGCTCTTGGCGAGTGCGGCGGAAATCTCTTCATCCTCGCCCGGCATGATCCGGTCGAGCATCTCGACGACGGTGACCTTGGTCCCGATCGCGTTGTAGAAATAGCCGAATTCCAGGCCGATCGGACCGCCGCCGATGATGATCATCGACTTGGGCTGCTGGGCCAGCGACATGGCTTCCTTGTAGCCGATGATGATTTTTCCATCGAAATCGGCGCCGGGGAGCAGCCGTGGTCGCGCTCCCGTGGCGACCATGATGGACTGAGCCGTGAGAATATCTTGATCAATCTGGACCTTGTGCGGGGCGATGACCCGCGCAGAGCCGACCCGGTGGCCGACCTTGTATTTGCGGAACAGGCCTTCGATGCCTTTATTGAGCTTGGCGGCGACCTCGCGGCTACGGCCGATCATCTTGGAGAAATCCCAGGACGGCTTGCCGCTATAGCCGAAGGCTTCGCCGTGGTTCTGGACCAGCTCGACCAGGTGTGCGTTGGTGAGCAGGGCCTTGGTCGGGATGCAGCCCCAGTTCAGGCAGATGCCGCCGAGCTTGTCCTTCTCAACGCAGAGGGTCTTCTTTCCGAGCTGCGTTGCGCGGATTGCGGCAGCGTAGCCGGCGGGGCCGCCGCCGATGACGATCAGGTCGAAGTCGTAGGCCATTCTGGGGCGTTCCGTGAGTTCGAGGGAATGGGTCGACACGATCCCTACGCGATCTCGCAAGCGGGCCGACCGACTGGCGGACTCGCAAAAGATCGTCTCGCGGGCATCGTTTCCGAGTTGCTTCGATTATAGGAGCATCAGGGCAGGTTCTTCGAGGAGTGCGCGAAGCGTGCGCATGAAGTCCGCGCCCGTCGCTCCGTCGACAGCGCGGTGGTCGGCGGTAAGAGTGGCCGACATGATCCAGCCCACGGCGATCTGGCCGTTTTGCACCACGGGCCGCTGCTCGGCCGCGCCGACGGCAAGAATGCCGACCTCGGGCAGATTCAAGATCGCGTCAAACTGCTTG
Source organism: Isosphaeraceae bacterium (assembly GCA_041750675.1). Taxonomy (GTDB): domain Bacteria; phylum Planctomycetota; class Planctomycetia; order Isosphaerales; family Isosphaeraceae; genus BPJS01. The sequence continues at coordinate 12,366 of JBGSYY010000351.1, forward strand.
ATCCCGTACATGCCCAGATTGGAAATGGTGAATGTCGCACCCATCATCTGCTTGGGCGTCAGCTTGTTGTCGCGAGCGGCCTTGGCGATGGCCTCGGTGCCTTCGCGGATCTCGCGGAGGCTGAGCCGGTCGGCGTTTGGCAGGACCGGCACGATCAGCCCGCCTTCGAGGGCCACGGCAATGCCGACGTTGACGTCGCCGTGCTCCACAATGGCGTCATCTTCCCACGAGGCATTGAGCGCCGGGTGACGGCGGAGCGCGACGGCGACCGCCTTGGTGATGAAGTCGCCGACAGAGAGCTTGACGTTCTCGCGGGCCAGTTCCTTGTTGAGCGCCTCGCGCAGCGACATGACGCGATCCAGCCGCACGTCGATCGTGAGATGAATCTCCGGCGCGGACTGCTTCGATTGGAGCATGCGCTGGGCGATCGTCTTGCGCATCCGAGTATGAGGAATGCGCTTCGTCTCGCCGCTCGCGACGGGAACAGGTCGCGGCGCGGCCGGCTTGGCGGCCGGCGCGGGCCTGGGTGCGGTCTTCGTGGCACCCTTGGAGCCGCCGGATTTGACGAACGCCTCAACGTCGTCGCGAACGATGCGGCCGCCGGGTCCGGAGCCTTGGATGCGGCCCAGTTCGACACCAGCCGCCTCGGCGACCTTGCGGGCGAGCGGGCTGGCCTTGATACGCGAGCCGTCGCCTTGATACGCGGCTTCTTCTTCAACGTCCGGCACGGCGGCCAGTTCCTGACCGTTGGAGTGCGACTTGGCGGACTCGGCGGGCTTCGACTCGGACGGAGCGGCCTTGACGGCGGACTGGGCCCCGGAGCCGGCGTTCTTGGCGACCTCGGCGGGGTCTTCGCCCTTCTTGGCGAGCAGCAGCACGCGCTGACCAAGTGCGATGTCGTCGCCCTCGTTGACGTCGAGGTGGGCCACGATGCCCTCCTCGAACGACTCCATGGGCATGACGGCCTTGTCGGTCTGGACCTCAGCGAGGGTGTCGCCCTCCTTGACCTTGTCGCCGACCTTGACGTTCCATTTGACGAGTTGGCCGCTCTCCATGGTGGGACTGAGCTTGGCCAGGGTGACTTCGATGGGCACGAAGCGCGCTCCGTTTCGCAAACAATGGATGACAATTAGGAAGAGTCAGAGAGAGCAAATGGTCGCTCGTAAATGAATCGACTTACCCGTTGCTCAAAGGGCTCAATTCGACATAGGAAATATAGGACGCGACGGTGCCGGCTTTTGGCTGATTCAGTCTAGGATGACCGCAAAATCTACCGAAACCTGCTTCACAACCACATCATTCTGCTTCAAACGAGCAAAGGCACGATACAACTTGTTTACACCAAGCCCGACAAAAGTCACGTTGTAAGGCAAGTTGTTTCCTGCCGGAGCTGGATTCAATCCCTTTGTCACTGCGGTTCCAGGTATGATATTGCCATCGATGTCGAGCTCGTGCACGGTCACAGAAACGCTATAGGCAGCTTGAATGTTGCTGGCATTGTATTTTCCTGAGACCGTAATTTTGTTTCCTGTTGGCGCGACCAGTTGTCCTTCAGTGGGTGATGTAATCGTGATATCATCTGCGGCACGCACACCAATCGGATTCGATAGTGAAGCTGCTAGTGCCACGAGAACGATTGACGGAAGGCATTTGAGATACATATCGCGACTCCGGTATTCGTTTAATTCTAGCCAGCATTTTTATCTTGTTCTTTCGCGGCGGCTGATGTCAATGATCCGCCAAGGGCACAATCTCTCCGCCAGCGATAGTCGATATGCCGCGCCATACACTCAGGTTGACGTTCGAGCGAATAAACTGAACGTGTCCATCCATGAAGAGCGAGTTGACCCCATCCTCGTGAGAGCTCGAAGCCGTCCATGCTCCCTGCCGATCATAACCGTCATGCTTACATGTGAAATTGTTTGGATTTAAATTGTGATTGTACTGAGTGATTCCAAATTCCGCGATGACCCAACTTGAAGCCTTAATCAGACCATCCAAACTCGCCTCATCTGAAGCAATATGACCGCACTCCTGGACAAAACCGTCAAATTGTTCTCTATCGGAAACCGATAGCGGCAAGTAGAAAACACTTCGTTTCTTGTCACGTCTCAAACCGGCAACCCCGATCAACATTTCGGAAACACCCACTGTTGATTGTAATCCATCTCGGATCTGAGCGTTGCTGATGGCAGAACGGGCACCAGCCACGGAGAAGGGTCCGCTCGGTGATTGAAGGGAAATGAGGACTCCAGACCCCCAATTGGAAGGATAGTTCGATGGGGCATAAGTGACTGCCCGAGTATCATCAGAAGGGCAGAGGAAAGCACTCACGACACTGCGCATTGCGGTTTGGTTGGAATCAAGACCATCCATATATAAGATTGATAGGCTGAAGTTCATCGAGTTATAGAGTGTAGCGCGGTCCAAGTGCGGAAGTAGTCTGGTCATGACAGAGTATGATTCGTCAATGCCCGGATAGACTCCATGGTTCGAGCTATAACCTGTCAATGCTATCCCTATCTGGTGAAGATTGGACTTACAGGCTGCACGCCGAGCCGCTTCTCTTGCCCCATGAATTGCCGGCAGAATGAGTGCAACGAGTAGACCGATCATCGAAATGACCACGACAAGCTCAATAAGGCTCATACCACTTCGTCGCCGCATTTAAGTCATTCTCCTCCGTGAGACCGGTTCGTAATCCGGATGTTTCTAAGCCTGCGATACGTATGTCAAATACCTAAAATCGACCTAACCTCGTGACGAATACTCGCTCCGCTCGGCAGCATCGACTGCTCCATCGCCTTGTTGTACGGCACGGGGGCGTCCTTCGTGAAAACGCGGCCGATCGGCGCGTCGAGTTCATCGAAGATCGTGCGATAGAGTCGATCCGCCACTCCCGCGCCCACGCCGCAATAGGGCCAGTTTTCCTCGACGATCACGGCACGATGCGTCTTGGTGATCGAAGCGATCAGAGTCTCGATGTCGAGCGGTCGAATGGTGCGAAGATCGATCACCTCGCAGTCGATGCCGTCCTCCTCGGCAAGCTGTTCGGCGGCCTTGAGTGACGTGATGACCGAGCGCGAATAGGTGATGATCGTGAGGTCGGAGCCTTCGCGCTTGACGTCGGCCTTGCCGATCGGGATCAGGAATTCGGGATCGTCGGAAACCTCGCCCTTGTCGCCAAGCAGGTTTTCGTGCTCGATGAAGACGATCGGGTCGTCGCTGCGGATCGATGACTTCAAAAGGCCCTTGGCATCGGCGGGCGTCGCGGGCATGACGACCGTCAGGCCTGGAAAGTGGGCATAGATCGCCTCGGGCCGGTGCGAGTGCGTCGCGCCCAGGCTGCCTGCCATGCCGGCGTTGCCGCGAAACACGATCGGCACGCTGAACTGGCCGCCGCTCATGTAACGCATGTTGGCGGCGTTGTTCACGATCTGATCGAAGGCAACGAAGCTGAAACTATAGGTCATAAACTCGATAATGGGCCGAAGCCCGACCATCGCGGCACCGATGCCGATGCCGGCGAACCCCGCCTCGGAGATCGGTGTATCGACGATCCGGCGCGGGCCGAAGCGGTCGAGCATCCCCTGGCTGACCTTGTACGCACCGTTGTATTCGGCGACTTCCTCACCCATCAGAAAGACCCGGTCATCGCGCTCCATCTCCTCGGACATGGCCAGATTCAGCGCTTCGCGGTACTGCAGAACGGGCATGGGACGGCTCTCACTCCTGAGGAATATGCGGTGCGACGGTGATGTCGTTGTAAAGGTCTTCAACCGGCGGCTCGGGGGCCTCGGCGGCGAATTCGATGGCGTCGTCGATTTGCTGCTTGATGGCGTCGTGCAGTTCCTCGATCGCCGACTCTTCGATCCAGCCCCGCTCTTTCAGCAAGCTCTCAAACAGAATGATCGGATCGCGCTCGCGGGCCTTTTCGGCTTCCTCACGAGTGCGATACTTCATCGGATCGCTCATCGAGTGGCCCCGGAAGCGGTAGGTCCGGGCCTCAATGAAGGAGGGGCCTTCGCCGGCGCGGGCGCGGTCGATCGCTTCCTTGGTCACCCGGGCGACCTCCTCGATATCGTTGCCGTCGACCGCGGTGCCGGGCATGCCGTAAGCGGTTCCGCCTCGGATCGTCAGGTCCATCAAGCAGGAGTGGCGATGCAGGTGGGTGCCCATCGACATGAAGTTGTTTTCGACGTAATAAATCACCGGCAACTTCCAGAGCGAGGCCATGTTGAAGGCCTCGTGCAGCGCTCCCTGGTCCATCGCGCCGTCGCCGAAATAGCAGAGGCAAACCTGGTCGCCCCCGCGGTACTTGGCCGCGAACGCCACACCGGCCGCCAGGGGGATATGACTGCCCACGATCGCGTGACCGCCCAGGAAGTTGTTCTCGGCGTCGAAGAAGTGCATCGAGCCGCCCTTGCCCTTCGAGCAACCGGCGGCCTTTCCCAGCATCTCGGCCATGCCGGCCTTGGGATCCATGCCGCGTGCCAGGGCATGGCCGTGATCGCGGTAGGCGGTGATAACATAGTCGTCCTCGCGCAGCATGCCGATCGACCCGACGGCAACAGCCTCTTGACCGCTATACAAATGGCAAAAACCACCAATTTTGCCGTTTTGATAGAGCATCGCCGAGCGTTCTTCAAAACGCCGGATCAGAAGCATCTGCCGGAGCCATTCCAGGGCCTGGGTGCGCGTGGTAATCGGGGTTACGTCGGTTTCAGCATGCGCCATGGAGGCGGCTCCTGAGGGCGGGGAGATCTGCATTCCGTAGGCTCGTTCGTATCGTCTCAAGACCGGCCCAGGTGGGAGAGCGTCAAGGCCGAGATCGCCGACTACGAAGGAGCGGAGCGGAGGAAATCGAAAGGGGAAGAGCAAGAGCGAACGGGCGATTGTGCAGGGTGGATTGGTCTGGCGAGGGGAGAGCTGCAACGCCGAAGCAGGTGGATCAAGCCGACGAGGCGAGGACGTTGCGTCTCATGTATCTTAAACAAAGGAACAGCGGCCGCAAAGGTGACCAAGATCCCCGGCAGCGCGAGCCAGGGTCGGCCACGCAGGAGAGATGAGCCACCGCCATCATGAAGCAATGCATTCTAACGGACGGAAGTCCGAGCCGACAGATGACGCGGCCGGACCTCCCCGGAATGCGTGTGGACAAATGCTTAGAAGCGCGACGCTCAACGTGACAGAAGTTGACGGAGAACGTAGGGCAAGATTCCGCCGTTCTGGAAGTAGCGGATCTCTTGAGGGGTGTCGATGCGGACAATCGCCGAAAAGGAACGTGTGGAACCGTTGGGGACGGTCGCCACCACTTGCACCTCGCGGCCGCCGCTGAGCTCGCTTGCCAGCAAATCGGTCAGGCCCATGATGTCAAAAAGCTCCTCGCCGGTCAGGCCGAGGCTCTCGGCGGTCTGGCCGCTCGGGAATTGGAGGGGCAAAATTCCCATGCCGACCAGGTTCGAGCGGTGGATTCGTTCGTAGCTTTCGGCAATCACTGCGCGGATGCCAAGCAGCTTCGGCCCCTTCGCCGCCCAATCACGCGACGATCCCGAACCGTATTCCTTGCCCGCCAGAATAATCAGCGGGATGCGGGCCGCCTGATACGCCTCGCTCGCCTCGAATATGGAGGTGATGGGGCCGTCGGGCAGCAGGCGGGTGAAGCCGCCCTCGGTTCCGGGGGCGAGTTTGTTACGCAGACGGATATTGGCGAAGGTCCCCCGGACCATGACCTCATGGTTGCCGCGCCGCGAGCCATAAGAGTTGAAGTCCGCCGGCGCGACGCCATGCTTCTTGAGGTAATCCCCGGCGGGGCTTTGGGCCTTGATCGAGCCGGCGGGCGAGATATGGTCGGTGGTGATGCTGTCACCCAACACGGCAAGCGCGCGCGCCCCGCGAATTTCGGCGACGGGCGGCGGCGTCAGGCCCATGTCGACGAAGTAAGGCGGGAGCTTCACGTAGGTCGAGCCGGGCGACCACTCGTAAAGCTCACCCTCGGGAGCGGGCAATTCCCGCCAGGCTTCATCCCCGTCAAAGACATGGGCATACTTGGCGCGGAACATTTCCGAACGAACCGAGGAGTGAATGGCGTCGGAAACTTCCTTCTGACTGGGCCAGATATCGCGGAGGTAAACGGGCTGGCCGTCCTTGCCGGTGCCGAGGGGATCGTTGTAGAGGTCGATATCCATCGTGCCGGCGAGGGCATAGGCAACGACCAGCGGCGGTGAGGCGAGGTAGTTGGCCCGCACGTCGGGATTGACGCGGCCCTCGAAATTACGATTCCCGGAAAGCACGGCAACGACCACAAGATCGTCGTCCTTGATTGTCTGCGAGATCTCAGCCGGCAACGGCCCTGAGTTGCCGATGCAGGTGGTGCAGCCATAGCCGACGGTGTTGAAACGAAGGGCGTCGAGGTAGGGCGTAAGGCCGGCATCCGCCAGGTATTCGGTAACCACCTTGGAGCCCGGAGCCAGGCTCGTCTTCACCCAGGGCTTCGTCTGCAAACCCTTCTCCACAGCCTTCTTGGCGAGCAAGCCGGACGCAATCATCACCGACGGATTCGACGTGTTGGTGCAACTGGTGATCGCCGCGATGACGACCGACCCGTGGCCAACCTTGCCGTTAGGCTGCGCTGGGACCGCCGGGGTGCCCGTCTTGGACTCGACCATCGCGGCGAGTGCCTTGCGGAAGGCCTCCTTGGACTGGCTCAGGGCGACGCGGTCCTGGGGACGCTTGGGACCGGCAAGACTGGGGACGACGGTGCCGAGGTCGAGTTCGAGTGTGTCGCTATACAGGGCCTCGGGAGTCGACGCGGTGTGGAACAGTCCTTGCGTTTTGCAATAGGCTTCGACAAGGGCGATCTGTGCGTCGGGACGGCCGGAAATCCGAAGGTAACGAAGTGTCTCCTCGTCGACCGGGAAGATTCCGCAAGTCGCACCATATTCGGGGGCCATGTTGGCGATCGTCGCGCGATCGGCGAGCGGCATGGAGGCCAGGCCGGGACCGAAAAACTCGACGAATTTGCCCACGACGCCCTTCTTGCGGAGCATCTCCGTGACGGTAAGAACAAGGTCAGTCGCGGTCGCGCCTTCGGGGAGCTTTCCAGCAAGCCGGAAGCCGACGACCTGCGGCACGAGCATCGATACGGGCTGGCCCAGCATGGCAGCCTCCGCCTCGATGCCGCCGACGCCCCAGCCCAGCACCCCCAGGCCGTTGATCATCGTGGTGTGGGAATCGGTGCCGACCAGGGTGTCGGGATACGCCGTGGGCGGGCCGTCGTTTTCCGAGAGAAAGACGACCGAGGCAAGATATTCGAGATTCACCTGGTGGACGATGCCGGTTCCGGGCGGAACGACGCGGAAGTTGTGGAATGCCCCCTGCCCCCAGCGGAGAAACTCATAACGCTCGCGGTTCCGCTCGTATTCAAGCTGGGTGTTATGAAGCAACGCCAGGGGCGTCCCCGACTCGTCCACCTGCACCGAGTGATCGATCACAAGGTCGACCGGCTGCAGCGGATTGATCAGCGTCGGATCACCGCCCAGGCTCTTCATCGCCTCACGCATGGCCGCCAGATCAACGACCGCGGGAACGCCCGTAAAATCCTGCAATAGCACACGCGCCGGGCGAAACGCGATTTCGCGATCCGGTTCGGCCTTGGGGTCCCAGTTACCGAGAGCAAGCACATCGGCACGGGTGACGGTCCGGCCATCCTCGTTGCGGAGTAGATTCTCGAGCAAAATCTTCAGCGAAAACGGCAACCGCGCGAGGTCGATGCCGTGGGCTTCAAGGCTCGGCAGGCTGTAATACCGATAAGAGCGGGGGCCGACGTTGAGCGTTTGGACGGCGTCGTTCGGAGTCGACATCTCAGGGGACCTTTGCGTTTTGAAGAGTAATCGAAGAGCTAATATCCTACCGGGAACTGAATGATTCGCGTAGGGTTCGATGCATGAGGGATCGCCGGTCTGCTTCGCTATGTTGGCCTGGGTGAGAATGGAGGCATCGAGCTTCTGATTTCGTTCGGGAACTCCATGCGGAAGTCGGGTAGATTGAGGAGAAGTTGAGTCTGGGTCGCATGCTGCTTGGAGGTTGGCACTATGGGTTTTTGTGGCTTGATCGTCGTCGCACTCGTCGCGGCGGGAACCGAGGGACCCGCGGGGCGAGGGCAAGCGGCCGAGGTGGTAACTCTCTCCCGGCTCAGGGTCAGCGACAATCAAAGGTTCCTTGCGACGGAGGAGGGGAAGCCGTTTTTCTACCTCGCCGATACGGCGTGGGAGTTATTTCATCGCCTGAAACGCGACGAGGTGATCGCCTATCTCGACGATCGAGCCTCCAAGGGTTTTACCGTGATCCAGTGCGTGGCCCTCGCGGAGCTGGACGGCCTGACCGAGCCGAACGCGCTGGGTTACCTGCCGCTGATCGACACGAATGACGTGACCAAGCCGGCCGTGGTGGACGGACCCAACAACGACTACTGGGACCACGTCGAGGATGTGATGAAGTTGGCCGAGGAACGCGGCCTTTATCTGGGCTTCTTGCCGATGTGGGGCAAGTATGCTCCGACGGATACCGGATCGGCGGCGATTTACGGAGAGTTTCTGGGCGCTCGGTACCGAGAGAGGTCGAATCTAATCTGGATACTGGGCGGGGATCGACCCGCCCCGACATCAGGCGAGCAGGACGTGTGGAGGGCGATGGCGAAGGGGATCGCGATCGGAGTGAGCGGGAGTGAGGATTACGACCGGGTGTTGATGACGTACCACACCTATGGGCCGGATCACGCGTCGAAGTACTTTCATGCGGATCGCTGGCTGGACTTCACATCCATCCAGTCGAGCCACGGTGATGCGGTGCTGAACTGGAAGATGATCGAGCAAGACTATGCACGTCAGCCCGCCAAGCCCGTGATCGACCTTGAGACGACGTATCCGGATCTGGTCATCCTCAAGGGAATGAAGGAGGGGAATGACGACCACGCACGGCGGTCGGCCTACTGGGCTGTGTTCGCTGGGGCGTGCGGTCACACGTATGGACACAACAGCATCTGGCAGATGTATGAACCGGGGCGTAAGCCGATCCTGAATGCCCGAAAGTCGTGGCGGCAGGCGTTGGCCGCACCGAGCTCGACGCAAATGGGCTATCTACGAAAACTCATGGAATCGAGGACGATTTTTGATCGAGTGCCAGATCAGTCGCTGCTGGAGTCTGATCCGGGTGAGGGGATTGATCGGATCGAGGCGACCCGGGGCGCGGACTACGCATTCATTTACACGCCGGAAGGGCGGAATTTCGCCATCGCGACGGACAAGCTCGCCGGACGGCGGAGTCGTGTCCGTTGGTTCGATCCCAGAACGGGCGAGTGGACGGAAGGGCAAACGATTACCAATGATGGTCGACGGGAGTTTGATCCTCCGGGCGAACCTGGCTTGGGTCGCGATTGGGTTTTGGTGCTTGACCGGGCGTACTGAAGGTACCTGAGCGACTCACTGAGCCTTGCTGGGGAAGTCAGCCCACGAACTGCACATCCACCGCCGGCACCAGTCCCGCCTCGTGCGCGCGGCTGAGCAAGGTGCGGACGGCCTCGCGACCTCTCGGACCGTAATCGACGGTCCATTCGTTGACATACATGCCCACGAACCGATCGGCCAGCGCGGGGTCCAGGTCACGCGCAAAGGACAACGCATACTCAAGCGCCTCTTCGCGATGACTCAGAGCATATTCGATGCTATGGCGGAGCAGTCGCGCGATCTGCTCGATCCGTTCGGCACCCAGGTCGCGGCGCACGACATTCCCACCCAGCGGAAGCGGCAGCCCGGTCTCCTGTTGCCACCAGACACCGAGATCGATGATCTGTTGCAGCCCCTTTTCGGGATAATACAGCTGGCCTTCGTGGATAATGAGGCCGGCGTCCACCTTGCCTTCGAGCACGGCGGGGATGATCTGGTCGAAGGGGACGATCGTTGTCTTGAGATCGCGGCCCAGGCACAGCTTGAGCGTGAGCGCCGCGGTGGTGCGCTCGCCCGGTATGGCGATCGTGAGCATCTTCAGCTCGTCGAGAGTGTAGGGCAGAGTGGCGACGATCTTGGGCCCGTAGTTGTCTCCCATGCTGCTGCCCGAGGCCAGTAGGGCGTACTTATCGGCCAGATAAGCGTACGCATGAATACTGACGGCGGAAACTTCCAGCTCACCGCGCACCGCACGTTGATTGAGCGTCTCGATGTCCTCAAGCTGATGCACAAACCGAAGTCCGCCCGTATCGAGCTTGTCGTGGGCCAGGGCGTAAAACATGAACGCATCGTCGGAATCAGGACTGTGGCCGACGCGGATCAGGGTCTCTTGGGAGCCGAGCTTGGTGGTCGTGGTCATCACTGGCCGTCCTCGGTGCGCGGGCTTTGCGTTGCATGTTGCGATGAAAGAAACAGGGCCTGCCGGTCGCGATGACCGGAGGCCCCGACATATTCATTCTAGTCAAACCGACCACCAACGGCCGCCCAATCCCGATGGATCAGGGGTTCGAGCCTGGTGGCGAGGGCGGCGTCGGGTTGCCCGCCGAGCCTTCATTGCCCACCTTCATCTGGTCAAGCTGGTCAAACGGGTCGCGGAACGGCTCGTTCTTGACATACTCGTAGATCTCCTTGAACGGCATGTCCTCGGGCACTTCCTCGCCCAGTTGCTTGAGTGCGAAGGCGTAGCGACGGGCCAATTCGCCGGTGTCTTTCTGGTTCAGCTCGTCGTCTCGATAAACGGGATGACGATCGAGCAATTCCTTCCAGAGCGAAAGTCCCGCGCGGAACTTTTCTTTCGCCTCGGCGAAGTTGGCGTTCCGCAGAGCACGCGTGCCTTCATAGAAGAAACGGCGGGCATTGACACCGGAGAGCTCACGCTCGGCATCGGCGCGGTCCTTCCAGTAACGGTAGTTCATCTGATTGGCCCAACGCTCGGTCCAGTACCGCTGGTTGTCGGTCAATTCAGGACTCTTGAAGCGCTCGTCGTTGGTCAGATCGTCGAGGAAAATCATCTGCTCCTCGGCGTTGTGCGACGGGAAAGGATGCTTGCCCAGCGTCATCCAGTCCTTGTAAGACTGATCCCACTCGGCGATGGCGAACTGGCCGAACAGCGGCTCGATGTCCTGCTTGCTCATTTTTTCCAGACCAATGGCATAGCGGGTCTGAGCGTGTGCGGGCATGGCGCGGAAGTTGAGATCGCCCGGTCGGCCTTTGCGGTCGGGCATGCGGTCAATGTATTCAACCTTGGACTCGACGCCCGTCTCCGCGCGTTGCGCGCCTTCGTCGACCAGGCCGACAGCACGCAGGAACCAGCCCCGGGCAACCTGGAAGTTGTCGTCGCGCGTGTCGAGTGAGATGGGGTCGATCTTGAACTTCCCCCCGTCCTCGTCGGTGTCGTCGTGGAACAAGCGGCGGAGGATGATCGCCTCGTCCGCGAAGCCGATCTTGTGGTAATAAGTCCAGGCTGTGTCCCAGATCAGGTCCGGGCTTTTGCGATTCTTGGCAACACCGTCGCGGAGATAGTTGATGCCGTTCTTGATCCAGACGTATTTATCATCTGGCGCGTCCCACTCCGCCGAGACGTTGTACGCAAGATTCCAACCCTGAAACGTCCAGACCGAGAGGAAGTGGGGCTGAAGCTTGGTGATGAAGTCGACAGCCAGCTTGAGCTTGTCCCACTCCTGATCCTTCTGGAGCTGCAAGGCCTGGTCCCAAAGGCCCAGCGTGGCCAGGCCGCGGAAGCCGCCAATAACCGCGAGCTTTTGCAAAAAGCTGCTGCCGTCGATCTGACCGATCGCGGCCTCGCCCAGGTCGTTGTCGGCCTTGACCTTCTGCAGCCACTCGGAATAGGGCCACATGGCACCGAATAGCCCGACAATGAGCAGAGCGTAAAGAATCTGCCGGTTGCGAGAACCGGATTGATGGCCAGCAGGCGCAATCGTGGTGGGCGAGCTCATGCCGCGACCTCCCGGTTTTTCAGGATGAAGTATGCCGCAATGGTGAAAGGCAACGCATAGCCGATGCCCAGCAAGACGTGGTCGAGCAGCGTACTGTTGGTGACCGCGAAGCCCGACGCCACCGTGTCGCTGACATCCAGGGCGTTCAGATTCGGAACAATGTAGATCAAGCTCGAAAGAATCGGCGTGAAGAAACGGTCGAGCGTTTGCGCGGCCAGCACTCCGGCCGTCGGAGCAAGATCGCTGGCCAGATTGTCGTGACCGAGGAGCCGGATCAGCGACTCAATCGGACCGCCGCCTTGAACCTGACCTTGGGCAAACTGCTCCAGGAAGCCAAAGGCCAACTGGCCCGCGAGATAAGCAGCGAGCGTCAAAAGCAACGCCACCGGCCAGCTCAGGAACGTCCCCGCGAACAGGCCGATCGCCGTGATCACCAGCGCCTGCAACCAGATTCCGGCCAGCCCACGCAGGTAATTGAGCCAGAACGGGCCTTGGTTGGCCAGGACATAAAGGTCTTTCTCGGCCATACCCAGAAACTGGGTTGGTGTCTGGCACTGCACCGTCACATGAATCCGCCCATCGGAGCCAACCAGCAATCGCGAAGGAAACGTCATCCGCCGCGTGTAATATTCCTGCACTGGAAACAGGGAGCGTGACTCGGGGACCTCGGGTCGATTGGCGTTGCGGACGACCAGCGAGGCATTCACGGCCTCGCCCAGCACACCCTTCGTGGTGCGGAACACGTTGAACGTCATCTCCAGCGGAATCGGCGGTGAGTGCAGAGCGTCGACCTGCTGACGCAAGCGAGTCGCCTCATCGGCCTTGCCGGCGGTTTCGGCCGCCCGAGCGCGGGCCACCAGTTCCTGCTCGGTCGTTCGCTTTTGCTCGAAGTCCGTCGTGATCGCTCGAATTTCGGGCTCGATGGTCTTGCGCCGCTCGTTCAGGGAGCGAACGTCAGCGGGGCGAACATCCGGCGCGGCAAGGCGGCGATCGAGATTCACAGCCTCTGTTTGCAGGCTAATCAAGCGGTTTTCGAGGCCCTCAAGGCTCTCGGGTGCGAGCAGCTTGTCAACCGGCAGACGGCGATCCAGCAGAAAGCGAGGATTGGTTGGGTCCGGGACGCCATCAAACCGCCAGATCGCCTTGCCCGGTGTCGCACCCTCAATATGGCTACGATTGGCCGACTCGAATCCGACATCAACGCCCCGCGTGCGTAACTGGTCGCGGGAATCGTAAAAAATCAGCGAACCGAAAATCGGCAACCGGGCCGACATCCGGTTGGCAAGCTGCGTGGCCTGCTGATCAAGGCGGCGGGCTTCATCAACACGCCCTTCCGACAACGCCGCGCGAGCAGCGTCTCGAGTCGCGCCGACCCGGCTACCCACCACTCGATTCAGGTAGAAAATGCTCACCCCGCCGAGGATCGCCAGGAGCAGCGTGATCACCGTCATGTAGCCGATCAGTCGTCCCCAGATCAGTTCCAGTCGACGAACCGGCTTCGAGACGACCGTGTAGATGGTCTGCTGGCGGATGTCATTGGGGATGCTGATCGGAGCCATCAGCACGATCATGATCATCAGCAGAAACGTGGTGATCACCGAAAGCGTGCTCACGAAAATCCGTGCCAGCTCAGCCGTGCGTCCACGCCCCAGGAACCAGTTCGTAAAGGCGAGAATGATGACGAAGACCGCCAGCACCGCCCACGGTGCTCGGGTTCGCCGGAACGACTCGATGATCGTATGCCAGGCAATGGCCGACAGTCGACGCCAGCGCACCTGTGCCGCCTCACCCAGAAAAACGAAGGTGAGATACAACAGGGTGACCAGCCCGGCGAGGGTTGCCCCGTAGCGAACCCCTTCAAGCAAGATAAACTGCAGTTCGGGCGGCGAGATAGGCCCGGCGATCCCGCCGCGGAGTCGCGCTTGCATTTGGATCGAGTATAACGACCAGACGCCGATACCAATCGCGCCGTGCAAAAGCAGCACAAGTAGTCCCCGACCCAGCACCGAACCGCGTGACAGCGACGACCATAGCGCGATCTCGACGAGCAGCAAACCGAGAACCGCCACAACACCGGCGAGCAACGCCGGCAACGGAATCGGTCCAATCGTCTGGCCCGCGAGAGTTAAAGGCCCAACCGGGGGAATCGGCAATTGCCGGTTTTGATCAAGCACCGAAAGAAACGCAGTGATCAGCGTCAGCGCGCCAATCGCCAGCAGGCTGAGAAGCATGAAATTGGGTCGACCGGCGCGGCGTGGATCGGGCTTTTCGGAGCCTCGAAGTGCGATGATGAACTGAGCCGAAACCCAGCCCAGCAGGCAGATCAAACCAAGATACTTGGCCCAGGTGATCAAACCACCCAGCGGACCGGTCGTGGTGTACTGGGGATCACCCAAGACGATCATCCACTGGAGCCAGGCCGGCAGCCTGTCCGGGGCGCCCTGGGCCCAGATCGCGATGAACGGCATTTTTGGCGAGGCTCCTCGATCAGATCAGTCGAACATGGATCAAATGATGATGACTGCGTTGCGTGGCTCGAACGTCTGTCGTCAGTTCGGTCGTTTCTCGGTCGCGACGGCCGCCGGCGCGGCGGCGACGGGCGGTGCCTGGTCGGTCGCCAGCCGGCGACGCCCCGGGAACTGATCGCTCTCCTGCACGATTCGCAGGAAAAGCTCTTCGAGCGTCGTGGTCGGGTGGTCGACGTCGAGGACGATCCCCTTGTGCCGCTCGACAACCTTGCGGATTTCGGCAACCGCCTCGGGGGGAAGGTCGCGAACCTTGATCTGGGTGATGTCCTGAACCGTGAGCAGGTCGGAGACCTGGCCGATCTCCTTCAACTCGCCACGGTGGAGAATGGCGATGCGGTCGCAAATGTCCTGCATGTCGGCCAGCAAGTGGCCAGAGAGCACGATCGTCTTGCCCTGCTTGTCCCGCAAATCGCGGATCAGTTCCTTGATCTTGGACGTGCCGATCGGGTCAAGGCCCGAAGTCGGTTCGTCAAGCAGAATCAGCTCAGGCTCGTTGATCAACGCCTGTGCCAGACCGATCCGCCGCTGCATACCCTTGGAGTATTCGCGAAGCTGTCGGTGCTTCGCTCCACCCAGCTCAACCAGGTCGATCAGGCGATTGACGCGTCGCGTCCGCTCGCGAGCCGGAATTTTGAACAGCCGGCCGTAGAAGTGCAGCGTTTCCTCGGCATTGAGGAATTTGTAAAGGTACGACTCTTCCGGCAGATAGCCAATCCGTTCATTCTTGGCGACGTTGCTCGCCGGTTGGTTGAAGATCAGCGCATCGCCCTCGGTCGGGAACAGCAACCCGAGCAAGAGCTTGATCGTGGTGGTCTTGCCCGAGCCGTTCGGCCCAAGCAAGCCAAAAATCTCGCCGCGGTTGACCTTGAGGTCGAGCGCCTTGAGGGCGAGCACCTTGGGGCGGCCCCAGAAGTCGCGGTAAATCTTGGTCAGGTTCCGCGTTTCGATGACAACTTCGGAACTCATGGGGGGCGGGGCCTCACACGGAGAAACGAGACACGGCGGTTGTGGAAATCAAGTCGCTGAGACGGATTCAATCAATACGCAAAAGATCGGCAAAGCGGTCGCAATGGCGAGACTCATGAGGCCGGCCTGGAACCCGACCATGTGGTCAAATGAGTTCCGTGACTTCGCACCCAGATCATCCCAGAAATCGGTGCGAGCAGGGATCATCGAATCACTCTCGATCCAATATGCCTGGCTACGCACGTCAGTTCGGCTTTGTTCGCGCAGCGCCCAAATCCGCCATGACCCTTACCGCAAGCGGGTGCCGGCTCGTCACCCAGGAAAAGGTGCGGCCGACTCGCGAGCAAGGGTGGTAGTTTAGAGACTTCAGAGGAAATCAACAAGAATGCGGCGGGCGACGTGAGGCGCGGACCGTGCGAAGATCGAAATAAGGCCGCGAGCAATTCACGGAAAGAGATCGCTCGCAGCCTTGGGCCTTGTACCGAATTTGCTCGCTCTCAAACAAAT
The DNA here is from genome assembly GCA_041750675.1 of Isosphaeraceae bacterium. GTDB lineage: Bacteria > Planctomycetota > Planctomycetia > Isosphaerales > Isosphaeraceae > BPJS01. Next base: position 28,326 of record JBGSYY010000351.1, read on the forward strand.
CAGGGGATCAGGCCGCTGTTCCCCGAAATGATGGGTGCCGCCTCGATGCGGCCATTCAGCCGGGGCACGCTGGTCGGTGGTCCCTGCGAGCGAAGAAATTCCTGGTAAGGATACATCGAGAGCAGCGACGAGCCTGTCGGCATCCCTCCGGCCGGATGCTCGCCGCCGCCTCCCACATTGGGAATATAACGCTGACCGCGCGTGACGTAGGGGTTGTAGTAGGTGGGAAAGAAGCACTGAGGCGCGGGTACGGCGTAGTGACGGTTCATGTAATACTCGGAAACTCGATTGCCGCCGAGTGGAAGCGTTGTTCCGTGGTCGAACCAGCCATAGCCATCCGGGGAACCGTTAGGAAAGCCCCAACCATAGCCGGGACCGTCCGGCGTGATCTCGCCGTGTCCGACGCACAGCCCCAGGCCGTGGTCGTGCTGAACCCCGCAAACCGCCGCGGGAACTGGCGGCCGTGCGGGCAGGGCATGATCGTGTTGTTGGGCGAGGGCGCTCGATGCGACCAAGGCCAGGATTGCCGGAATGGCTGCCATCATGGGGGACCTCCTGTCACACCAATGAGCGAATGACCGCCGCAAAGCCCGCGAAGGCCGGGGCGGTCGCCGGGCGAGAGTCTCTTCTCTGAAACAGGATCGGCCGCGCGTGTGGCCGAAATCGTGAGACGCTTCCACGGTTCAGGTGCCGACTTCCGAACAGGCGGCGTTACCGCTACGATCGTTGACCGCATCAATCGCCACCCGGCTGTCATAACCCTCGCTCTTGTCATGATCCTCTTGATCGACAATTACGACTCGTTCACCTACAACCTCGTGCAAAGGCTGGGCGAGATCGACCCTTCCCTCGACGTACGAGTCTATCGCAACGACGCGATCGACCTCGCGCGGGTGGACGAGCTCAAGCCGGAGCGAATCATCATCTCGCCCGGACCCTGTACGCCGAAGGAGGCGGGGATCTCAAACGCGATCATTGAAAAATATGCCGCCAAGGTGCCGATGCTGGGCGTCTGCCTCGGGCATCAGTGCATCGGGCACACATTCGGAGCGGAGGTGGTGCGGGCCGACCGGATCATGCACGGCAAGACGTCGATGATCCATCACGACGGCCAGGGGATTTACCTCGGCCTGCCCAACCCCTTCGAGGCCACGCGCTACCATAGCCTCGTGATCCGACCAGGAACCCTACCGCCAAGTCTGAAAGTGGTGGCCTGGACTGACGAGCAGGAGATCATGGGCGTACGGCATGAGTCCTGGCCGCTTGAGGGCGTCCAATATCACCCCGAGAGCTTTCTGACGACCCACGGCACCGACCTGCTCAGAAACTTCCTCAAACGTTGAGCGTTAGAGAAGGACGACGCGCCCCGATGGAATCCGTCGAATCGGCCTTGGACAAAGTGCTACGCGAGGCCAGGCGCTTGCCAGGTCGCGACGTCGACCTACGAACGTCTTTGGGTGCCACTCTCGATCAGGCCATCCTTGCCGATCTCGACATGCCGCCGTTCGATAAGGCCCTTGTGGACGGCTTCGCCGTAATTGCCGGCGAGCAGCCGGTTGAAGGGCCTTGGACGCTCGAAATCGTCGATGAAATCGACGCGGGCGGAATGCCCAAGGGACCGATTCAGGCCGGTCAGGCCGCCCTGGTGATGACCGGTGCCCCCGTGCCACCCGGCACGGATGCCGTGGTGATGCTCGAGCAATCCGAGCGCATCGGCGACGGGCGGGTGCGGTTGTCGGGTCGCGTCAAGATCGGCCAAAACCGGCTGGAGCGAGGGCGTGAGTATCGAGCCGGCGAGCTGCTCCTTCACCCCGGAACGGTTTTGAACGCGCCTCGGATCGGTGTGCTTGCCTCAACCGGTCATGCCCGTGTGCGTGTCGTCGAGCGGCCCCGGGTGGCCGTGGTGGCGACCGGCGATGAGCTGGTCGGTATTGCCGATCGGCCGGGACCCGCACAGATCCGCAACTCCAACGGGGCGACCCTCGCGGCCCTCGTCAACGCCCTGGGATACGATGCGGAAACCCTCCCGACCTTGCCGGATCGCCGCGAAATCCTGGCAGACTCCTTCACCGAACTGGTCAATCAAAACCCACGAACCGAGGTGGCCGATGCGGGCCGGGTGGATCTGCTGCTCGTCAGCGGCGGTGTCTCGGCAGGCCGACGTGACCTCGTTCCGTCAGCCTTAATCGACGTCGGCGTGAGACCCGTTTTTCACAAGGTAAGCGTGAAGCCAGGCAAGCCCCTCTGGTTCGGAGTGGGGCCGAACCGTGGTCAGGGCTGGCCGCCGGTCCTGGTTTTCGGCTTGCCCGGAAATCCCGTCGGTGGGATTGTCTCGGTGCTTCTGTTCGTGGGACCGGCCCTGGCGGCGTTGAGCGGTCGGCTGGCCGCGCCCGCAGCGACCGAACTTGTCAGGCTAGGCTCGCGTTTCGAGCATCGCGGCGAGCGGGCCACCTATCACCCGGCGCGTCGTCTCGCGGAAAAGCCAGGCTGGATCACCCCCCTGCCCTGGGCCGGCTCGGCGGATTTGCAGACCGTCGCATTGGCCGACGGATTCGCCCTCTTCCCAGCCGGGGATCATGATCATGAAGCCGGCGAGACCGTCGAGTTCCTCGCAATGCCTTCGACAATCCCCGCGCCACAATCGTATTGAAAGGCGACAACGTCCGCAGGCGAACGGGCGTCAAGCGCCTTATGAAGGGAAGGACATCGCGTGGTGAGCTTTCCTGCGGGCGTGGCGAATCGAACAACTCACGTCGACATACTTCCCAACAAATCGCCGCATCGCCTGGCGCGACTCGCCGGACCTTGCCTGAGCCTCATCATCGCGGGTTTTCTGCTCTATGCGGCGTTCCCGCCGCTCGGCCTGGCCTGGACCTCCTGGTTCGCACTTGTGCCGCTCATGCGCTTGATCGAGCAACCGGCTCTCAATCGGTCGGCACGCTATCTGGCGGCGTGGCTCGGCGGGTTGGTCTTCTGGGTGGCCTCGTTGGTCTGGATCTGGGAGCTCCACCCCACGGCCTGGCTGGGTTGGTTGGCCCTTGCGCTTTACCAGTCACTTTTCTGGCCGATTTTCGTATTTCTCGCTCGACGATTTCGCAGGGTCTGGCGAGCTCCCTTGGCGGTCTCGGCGGTGGTCGCGTGGCTGGCCGTGGATTATTTTCAGGCACATGCGCTGAGCGGTTTCCCTTGGTATTTCCTCGCTCACGCGCACTTCCGAAACGTGCCCCTGATCCAGGTCTCCGACCTCTTCGGCGCATGGGCGGTCACGGCCCTCGTGGTTCTCGTGAACGTGGCCGTGTTGCGGTTGGGCGAGGCGTGGTTCTCCTTGCGAGCGCAGCGATCGCACACCGCCGTCCTACGCCGATTGGCGACACCCCTCGTCGCCGCAGGCTTGGTCGCGGCCGCAATGGGCTACGGTGCCTGGCGCGTCGGAACATCTGCCTTCCAGCCCGGCCCGCGGCTCGCGCTGCTCCAGTCAAACATGCGACAGGCGCTCAAGCTCTCGCTCGATCCACCCAAGATTCTCGAAATGTACGCATCGTTAATCACCCGCGCATTCGAGCGCGGAGGGGGCGGAGTCTCCTCGGCCATCGACCTTTATATTTGGCCCGAGACCTCCTTTCCGTACGGATACGTGCGGCTCGACCCCGACCTGACGGTCCCTCAGGGCGAGGCCGCGGCAAAACAGCTCAACCCCGAAACCACTCTCGCCGACTGGACCGACCGCGCCGATTACGTCCGCGAACAACTCGGCGAATGGACCGATTCACTCGGCAGCCCGATGCTGGTCGGCACGTTGCTTTTCGATCTCACCCCCGAAGGCGCAAGCCGGACCAACGTGGCGCTCTGGCTTGATCCTGGTGGCGCTCCGCCTCGGATCTATCGCAAAATTCACCTGGTTCCCTTCGGCGAGTACATGCCGTTTCTGAACCAGCTACCGTTCCTCCGCTGGCTCGCTCCTTACGACGAGCGCAACTTGCCCAGGCTGATCGGCGGCCGGGGACCAGCCTGGTTCGATAGTCGAGGCATTCGCTACGCGCCCACAATCTGCTTCGAGGACACCCTTCCCCACCTCACCCGTCGATTCTTCCGGGAAATGCCCGATGGTCGCCCACCCGACGTGCTCATCGACCAATCAAACGACGGCTGGTTCAACGGCTCTGCCGAACACGACATGCATCTGGCGGCCGCCGTTTTTCGTGCCGTCGAGATGCGCGCTCCCCTGGTGCGGGCGGTCAACATGGGCTACTCGGTGGTGGTTGACGGCAACGGACAAATTCTGGCCTCACTGGAAAAAAAGACCGAAGGAAGCCTGGTTGAGCAGATACCCCTGGACAGCCGCGGCAGCCTGTATATCAGGTACGGTGACCTCCTGGCCCAGTCCTGCCTGGTGATGGTCGGCGTGGCACTGGCAGTCGGTCTAGTCGGCTACGTAACCCGCAAATTCGTTGAGGTGCGTAGATCGCGCGAATTGCCCCGCTTGCCTCTTGGTGGGTCGTGATGTAGAGTTGGGGCGAACCGGGAAGACCTCTTCTTGATGGTGGGGGTCGGAATTGCCGGGAATCGCAATCGGGCGCAAGATTCGTCGGGATCAACTCTTGTCCACCGGACGGGCTGATCCTTACGATATTGGTGCGAAGCGGTAGGCACTTCTCAAGGCATTCCGTAATAGGCCGGGGTCCGGTCGGAACGCGACCCGCACCGATACAGGTGGGCCGTCGAACGTCTCGGAACCATATCGCAGGGTGAGGCCATGACGTACGTCGGCAAGATCCTCGTGATTCTGATCATGGTCCTGTCTCTGGGCTTCCTCACGCTCTCGACCGTCGTCTTCACGACGGAAAAGAACTGGAAGACGGAGGTTGACAAGCTCAAGACGCAATTGAGCGAAGTCACGGGCAAGTCGAATCAGTTGAACGACGCCAAAACGAAGCTGGAAGGCGACCTCCAGATCACGCAGAAAGAGGGCGAGGAAAAGGTCAAGGCCCTCGAAGACAGCCTGACTCAGCTCAAGGCCGAATTGGGCCGATACACGGACGAGACCACCAAGCAACGAACGGTTGTCGAGACGGCGCAGGAAAACTTGCGAAGCTCGCAGCAGGAAGCCGAGGCCAAGTCGCGTGAGCGTGCCCAGGCCCTTGAACAACTTCGCGACGTTCAGAATGAAGCCAATCAATACAAGATCCAGCAGACCGAATTGAATGATCAGATTCGAATTCTGGAACGCGAGTTGGAGCAGGCGAAGGACAACAACAAGTATCTTCGCGACCAGGTGGTTTTGCTCCAGGGCGTGCTTCAGTCGAATAACCTTGAGGCAGACCCGGCCGCTTATCAGAAGCTGGCCCTCCCTCCCGAGGTTGAAGGCGAGATCCTCCAAACCGATACCCAGAATCGTCGGTTTCAAATCAGCATCGGTTCGGACGACGGACTGGTGGCGGGTCATGAGTTGATCGTTTACCGCCTCAAGCCGAACCCGGAATATCTGGGTAAGGTGCGAGTTCAATTGGTGGACGGAGATCGAGCGGTCGTTACGTTGATCGGGAATACGCCCCAGGGCAAAAAGATTCAGGAGGGGGACATTGTCTCCACCAAAATCCGGCCGCGGGGGTAAGCCCGCAAAGGCCAAGGCCGCCAAGCCGGCCAAAGACGCGAAGGGTAAAGCGGTCAAGCCGGCCAAGGTCGTCAAGACCGCAAAAGCCGGGGCGGCGGCTCGCTCGCGAGGCGTTTACGTCCAGTCACCCAAGAGCGACGTCTACGTGACGTTGCTCGGCATCAGCCTCGGCTCGTTGCTGCTCGCCTGCCTGCTTCTCTTCCTGGTGTACAGCAAGTACGACATGAAGACGACACCGACGGCACGGCTCGACGCCGGAACTCTTGCTCCCGCCTCCCTCGAAGCGGTTCCTTCACAGGCCCTCTGGGCCTAGTTACTTCACCCGTGTGATTGCCTGCCGCAACACGATCGCCCGGCGCCGCGTGAATCTCACGTTTCGCCGGGCGATCTCGTTTGCCCCCTGATCACTGCCACGTTCTCAGTCTGAGTGTGCGAATCGCGCGATCGCCGACAATGTTCGAGGTGGAGCATACCGGCCAGCAGCGTCCAAAGCCCATACGCCGACGCCGCGACGAGGAAGTCGACCGTACCGACAAACGGCCGCATCCAGCCCGGATTCGTCGGTAGGATCAATAGCAATGCGAAGCCCAGCGCGAGAGCCTTGGCGAAGTGGCGATCGCTCGCGCCCAGCGCGACGACCGCCGGAAGCAGCAAAACAAGGTCGTAGTGGCGGTGATAAGTGAAGATGGCGGCCGTCACCAGCGCGAAGGCAAGGGCCGTCGCCCCTGAGGCGGCTTGTGTGCGAGCGAGCACGACAACGCTGATCCCCAACACCGCGAGGGTGCCAAGCAAAGGCGCGACGCCCTCTGCCAGTCCCACTCGCGCCAGGAGACTGGGGAGATCGAGGCTTCCGGCCTGCAACTGGCCCCGCGCGTTATGCAAAAAGGAAAACCCCAAACGCAAGGGCGATTGCCCGATCCAGGCCGACGCGGCGAGCCACAGCACTCCCTGCACGCCCGCGGCCACACCCAGGGCCCGCCACTCACGACGCACCAACCAGGCCAGCGCAACCGGCAGCGCCATGTTCGGCTTGCACAGCGCGAGCCCGAGCAGGAGTCCCGCCGATACGGCTCGACCACGCTCCAGCAAGGGAACCGTCCCAATCAGCAAGGCCGTCGGGATCAAATGGAACTGACCCAGCGCGACACCCGCGCGAAACGGTCGGGCGGCGATCAGCCAACCGCCGACAATCGCCAGGGTCGTAACATCCCATCCTCGCCCCCATACGGCTCGAATACCCATTGCCAGGGCAACCGCCGCCGCGAGGTTTAGCCCCAGCCAAAACGCCGGCACCCAGTGCCGCGGTACCGGGCCAAGCAACGCCACGAAAAGCGGCACGGCGCTGGGCGGATAGGTCATGTCCGGATCGGTGTAAGGATCGATCCGTTGGACGACCAGTTCGACTTCCTCAAGTCGGCGAAGCAGATCAGCGCTGTCGGTCAAGGCGTGCTCGATACCCCAGATCAGGCTCCACAAGGCCAGACCATAAATGACGCACAACAAAAACCATCGCGCGAAGCGAAGGCTCGGCGACATCGGGCTGCCATCCATGAGGCCGATTCTTTCCGTCAAGGGAGCGGTCGTCGGGGTCCATCCGGAATGATTCGTGGCGAACGAGGCCTTAGTGTAGAGAATTGCACGCAGGCCGGGAAGCATCGTGGATACGAGTTACAGAGCGACGAAAGATCACCGCAAACTTTGCCTGATCGCGAACGCGATCGGTATCGTTACAATCAACGGGCCCTCGCGACGAAGGACCGTAGTGTGCGCGGACCATCGATATACCCTCTCTGGAGAACCGGACATGTTTCTCGGCCTTAGCCTGGTCACCCTGCTGACCGCCCCTGCCCTGATCGAAGAGCCGAATCCAGCCAGGCCCCCAGCGCGGGCGCTGCTTGTCATCCAAGAGCCGGAGGAAGGCCGCGAGCAAGTGCGGCCGTTTCGTCTCCAAAGGCAAGGGCTGCGTGGAGGCGGCGAATCGTTCTCGGTTCAGGAAGACGGAAGGCAAGCTTCGGCCGGCCGCCGGATGAGCATGGAGCGTCGGGTCGGTGCCGCCGAGCGTTTGCTGGACCAGGCGAGACAGGAGCTGGAAGCGGGTCGGCCCGAGCAAGCACGCGGCATGATCCGCGCCGCGCGTGCCTTGCTAGGGCAAGGACCAATCGGAGCCCAGGTTCGTCAGCGTGCCATCCGTCGCGCGGAAGTCGAGGTCAAGGCCGAGGAGCCTGAGGCGAAAGAGGCCGGCGAGCCCGGCACGATCCGCATCGAAATCCGCACGATCGTTCGCAACCAGGACGGCACGGTGAGCGAGCAGGTCCAGGTCAAGGAAATGCAGCTCGGCGAGGGCGGAATCCTCGTGAAGGGCGACGACGAGATGGACGACGAACGCGAGGAGATGGACAAAGACGACGGCAAGGACGACGACCAAGCCAAGGGTCACGATGATCACGAGAACGCCGAAAAGAATGAGCACGCCGACCATCACGAAGGCGACCACCACGCCGTCGCGGCGCCAGCCGGCGAGCCGGAGCCAGAGCCGGCGTTGACCACGGAGCGGCCGGTGGGCGTTGGGTTCCTGCTCGAGATGGAAGACGGTGGCTACGTTGTACGACGCATCCTTCCTGATAGCCCGGCCGCGCGTGAGGGGTCGATCAAGGTCGACGATCGTCTGCTCGGAATCATCGACGCGGAAGGCAAAACCCTCATGTTCCAGGATCGGCCGCTGGACGAGATCATCCCGACCATTCGAGGAGAGGCCGGGTCGAAGGTGACTTTGATCGTGCAGACCGGCAAGGACGATCCGCGGCAGGTGGAACTGGAGCGTCAGCCCCTGACCCCTCCCGTTGAGGCAGACGACGAGGATCGCGAGAACAATGACGATCCCGAAACCGATGGATGACGCCGCAGATGCGGTTCGCTATCGTAGATCGACGCCCCGGCCCCAAGGTATGCGGGGCGTCGATCCAGGAATCTCGTTGATGCCAGAACTCCGCAAAGACCCGGTGGTCAGCCGCTGGGTCATCATCGCGCACGAACGGGCCAAACGCCCCAGCGATTACCCAAGCAACGGCCAGACCCACGCCTCGGCGTCTACCTGCCCGTTTTGTGCGGGGCACGAGGCGATGACGCCGCCCGAGATCGTCGCTTATCGCGATCGCGGCAGCCATGCCGACGCCCCAGGCTGGCGCGTCCGCGTGGTGCCCAACAAGTTCCCCGCCCTCAAGATCGAAGGCACGCTCAACAAACGCGGCGACGGCATTTATGACCGCATGGCCGGTGTCGGCGCTCATGAAGTGATCATCGAAAGCCCAGAGCACCTCATCAGCATGACGGAGATGACCGACGCACAGGTGTGCGAAGTCTTGTGGGTGTATCGCGATCGGCTCGTCGACCTCAAAAAGGATTCGCGCCTGGTGCATGGAATGCTCTTCAAAAACGTCGGCCAGGCGGCTGGCGCAAGTCTGGAGCATACCCACAGCCAATTGATCGTGACCCCGATCGTGCCCATCTCGGTTTGGGAGGAGATGACTGGAGCGCTCGAATTTTACAACTATCGCGGGCGCTGCATTTATTGCGACATGGTGCAACAGGAGCTGGAAACCGGCAGCCGCGTCGTTCTCGATACGCCGCACTTCACGGCCTTTTGCCCCTACGCCAGCCGTTTCCCGTTCGAAACCTGGATCTTGCCCAAGGCACATTCCAGCCACTACGAAAACATCCCCAAGCCGTCCGTCGACGACCTCGGCGTGGTCCTGCGGCAAGTCCTCTCCAAATTGGAAACCGCGCTCGACCACCCGCCCTACAACTACATCCTCCACACCGCGCCCTTTGATCATCAAGAAATGCCCCATTATCACTGGCACATCGAGGTGATCCCCAGGCTCACGAACGTCGCCGGCTTCGAGTGGGGAACCGGCTTCTACATCAACCCCGTGCCGCCCGAGGAAGCCGCGAAATATCTCCGCGAAGTGCTGAACGATCCAGGGAACCACGAAAAATCCGCGCTACTGTCCCCACGATAAACCGGGAGCCTTGGGTCGATCTCGCCTGTTGGGCAAACCTTGACGAACGAAACGCTGCGAACGCCGACAACGGGGCGAGCACACCGAGTGGGCTAGGATCGACGCGGTGATGGGCCGATAATAATTGTTTCACGTAGTCGGGCGAGGCATTGGTCTCGCTCGCCTCGGATTGCGCATCGACCCCCCACGGCGAGAGCGAGCGGAACGGCCGGGAGGCATCATGGCGGGCGTACGATTGATCTTGGCGCTGCATATCCATCAGCCGGTCGGCAACTTCGACGGTGTTTTTCAGGCGGCCTACGACGATAGCTACAAACCCTTTCTCGACGTTGCCGAAGACTACCCCGAAGTTCCCTTCGTCTTGCACATCTCGGGTCCGCTCCTGGATTGGCTCTCGGCGAATCGGCCCGAATATCTGGTGCGGGTGCGGAAGCTGGTCGAGGCCGACCGCGTCGAGATCCTGGGCGGGCCCTATCACGAACCGATCCTGCCCAACATTCCCCATCGTGATCGCGTTGGCCAGATGCGTGCGTTCGGCACCCGGCTCAAGAGCGTGTTCGGCTCGGCCCCCAAGGGAATGTGGCTTCCCGAACGCGTCTGGGAGCAAAGCCTCGTCGGCTCCATCGTTGAGGCGGGCCTCGAATATACGCTGCTCGACGATTTCCATTTCGAGCGCGCCGGCATGGAGTCGAAGTCGCTCCGCGGGTTTTATCTGACCGAGGACGAAGGGCGGCTCCTCAAACTGTTCCCCAATTCGGAGCAGTTGCGCTATCTGATCCCCTGGAAAGAGCCTCATGAGACCTACGAATACCTCAAGCAAGTGGCCCATGAAACGCCCGGAGCGGTCCTGGTCTGCGGCGACGACGGCGAAAAGTTCGGCGGCTGGCCGCAAACGCATGATCACGTTTTCGCTCGCGGCTGGCTGCGGCGGTTCTTCGATATGCTCCGCGGAAACCGCGAGTGGATCGAATGCACCACGCTCGCGCGCGCGGTCGAAAGCTCTTTACCCAAAGGCAAGATCTATATCCCAGACGCCTCCTATCGCGAGATGACCGAATGGGTCCTGGAGCCGGAGCGTTATCTGGAACTTCGGGCCGCGCAGCGCGACCTTCAAGACAGCCTCAACGCCGGGGCCATTCGACGCCTGGGCGGCGGCGGCGGAAACTGGCGAAACTTCCGTGTGAAGTATCCCGAGAGCGATGAAATGTATGTTCGGATGCTGGCCGTCTCGCGTCGATTGGCCGAGGCCGAAGCGTCGGGCATCGACCCCGCAATCGTCGAATCGGCGCGGATGGATCTCTATCGGGGCCAGTGCAATTGCCCCTATTGGCACGGTGCGTTCGGCGGGTTGTATCTGCCGCACTTGCGCAATGCCATCTATAAACATCTGATTGCCGCCGATGTCGAGCTGGATCGCATCGAGGGCTTGACTGGGCCGCGAGTCGAAGCCGTGGTCCAAGACTGGAACCTCGACGCACGCAACGAAGTTCGGCTCCGCAACGAGTCGCTTACAGCCTTCATCCGTCCCGCCCAGGGCGCGCAGCTTTACGAGCTAGATGTCCACGCGCCGGGGGTCAACCTGCTGGCGACGCTCGACCGCCGCGTGGAGGCCTATCACCAGGTGATCGTCGATGCGGCTCTGGGACATGCCGAGGGCGACGCGCCGCCTTCGGTCTCCCAGGGAGTCTTGTTCAAGCATCCCGACCTGGATCGGCTGCTCGTTTACGACCGTTCGCCTCGCAAGGCGTTTGTCGATCATGTCTACCCTCTCGACGCCACGCTCGACGACGCGGCCCGGTGTCGCGACATCGAGCGCGGCGATTTCGCCGCCGGCGCGTATCTCGGCAGGGTCTCTCGTGAGCCAAGTGCCGTTTGCCTGGAGTTGGAACGCACCGGCCTGGCCGATGGGCATTCCATTCATATCCGGAAGACGTATCGATTGGTGGCCAGCGATCCGTGCATCACCGTCAACTATCAGCTTTCACAACTGCCCCGCGATCGCTCGATCCGCTTCGGCGTCGAGCTGAACGTGGCCGCGCTCGCGGGTCATGCACCTGACCGCAACTACCGCACTTCGGAAGGCGAATCGCTGGGCATGCTCTCCAGCCGAATCGAGCGCTCCGACTGCCACGGCCTGCGGATCATCGACGACTGGATGCCCCTGGCGATCGACCTGAGCTGGACCCAGCCCGGTGGGCTTTGGTGCTTCCCGGTCGAAACGGTGAGTCAGAGTGAGGGCGGCTTCGAAGGCGTCTATCAAAGCAGTGTAATCCTGCCACACTGGGAGCTTCGCGGCGACGATGCCAACGGCGGCAAGTGGGAGGTCGAAATTCGCTGGCGCGTCGGACCGGAATCAGGCTCCACGGCTGGGCGTTCAAAGGGACAAGTGCGTGAATCGGTGGCCGCGGGGCAGCTTGAATGAATGGCCCCACCCCTACGGCGGGGGTAGGTGTCCGTCGCCTATCCCGCTTGCTCGATTCGCGGGCCGTGGGCGTGCTGGCGGGTTCCTATCGCTCGGCGCGGATGGGTGCGGGTCTGGAGTTCGTCGAGCTTCGGCCGTATCAGCCCGGCGACGACGTTCGAGCGATCGACTGGAAGGTGACCGCGCGACAGCATCGGCCCTTCGTCCGAGTCTACGAATCCGAGCGGTCTCAGGTGCTCTGGCTCTTGATCGACGATTCCGCCAGCCTGAGTGCCGGAATTCCCGAGCGAACACCAGGCGACCGCGCGCGAGAGATCGCCTTCTGGCTGGCTGCCGCGGCGCTTCATCATGGCGATCGTGTCGGCTTGCTCGCCGCGAGCGAATCGGGAAATCCGTTCATGATGCCCCGCGCCGGCCGTGGGCAGGCCGCACGGGTCCAAAAATGGCTCGATCGCCTGCAATTCAACGCGAAACAGCCGGACCTCGATGGATCGGCGCGGCTGTTACTCAAAGGGCATCGCCGTGCACTGGTCGTCGTCATCAGTGATTTTCGCCATCCGCACGATCGCCAGCCCTGGGGCCTATTGGCGCGGCATCACGATCTCGTGCCCCTGCGGATCGTTGACGAGCGTGAGGACAACCCGCCCCACGCGGGCTTGATTGGCGTGGTCGATCCCACGACCGTGCGCCGCGGATGGCTCGATCTCAACCGTTCGGAAGATCGCCGCCAACTGGTCGATCGAACGCGAAGCGGAGACGACGCCTTCGCCACCTGGTGCCATGCGCTCGGCGTTTCGGGCGGACGGCTCACAACTGCGGAACCCGTGCTCGACGCGCTGATTCGCTGCTTGAGTGACCGCAGGCGGGGGCACCGAATGGCTCGTCACCGCCGACGATCGGTAAGACCTCATGCCGCGAACTGAGCCGTTTGTCCTGCCCAGACCGAATCCGGGGCCGGTTCCGCTTCCGGTCGAAACCGATTGGCGCGGATGGATGATCTGGCTTGGTCTCGGCATCGTTGCGGCATTCCTCGGACTAGCCTGGGTCTGGCGGCAACGCTCGAAAGTGCAAGCGGCATCGCGGATCCCCGCGCAGGCGACCGCACGGAAGCCGCCGCTCCCTGCCTTTGCGTTGGAGGAGTCAAACATCGAAGGCTGGTTGGCCCAGATCCGCATCGCGATCGCCGAACGCCTGGGCACGCGTGCCTTCGCGTTGACGACTGAGGAAATTCTGTCCGAGCCGCTCGCTCTGGTCGGGCTTTCCGAAGGAGATCTCCAAACGCTGACGAACGCGCTCCGAACCGGTGACTGTCAAATCTATCAACCCGAAGGCGCTCATGCCGGAGACTGGCCCAATCGCCCAGCCCTTCTGTCGCTGATCAACGCGTTGGCAGGCGGGGTGACCGACACCACGAGAGAACATACGATTACTTCAGAGAACGTCGCGCCGCTCGCAACAGAAATCTCAAAGTGAAGTCGGATTGGCAATATCGTGACGGTTGAACTCGATCGCGAGCAATTCTGTGCGTTCCGGGGCCACGCGGAGGCGAGTCCGCCAGGTCATACGGGCATTGATTTTGCCGGTGGCCGCCGCGGCGCTGACAATCCAGAGATCGGCTTCCTGGCCTGGTTTAAGGGTCGGGAACGATTGACCCACGATCGACCACTCACTGGCGATAGCCAGCGGAAAAGCAAGAATCTGCCGGCCGCCGCCCACGATGAGGCTGTCGGGCGTGCCCTGGTCGGAACTGCGCACAAAGGTGGGATCGAGCGGCTGAAAGGTCTGCTTGTTGCTCGTGTTTCGAACACGTAGTCGAAGCCAGAGTGAATCCGAACCTCCGTCGCGGTATTTGCCCTGATCGTCGTCGGTGTCGACGTCTTTGCGCAGGCGAACGTCGCGAATCCGAACCTCGACCGGTGTCAGATCAAGCTCGCCGATGCGCAGATTGCCGCCGATGGGTACGGTGAAACGCGCGGGAATCTCGGTCAGAACCGGGGTGGTGATATCGACCGAGGGAGGATTTATGGTCGGTCGAATGGCCTTCGAGCGCAACTGAATTCGACCTGTGGCGAGCATCCACAAAAGCGCCAGAGTCAACGCGCTGGCATAGCTCGGAAGCAGCCACCGAAACGGCGAATGACCTGGCGCGAGTGCGGCCTCCGGCACCGGTTCATCGGCAGCATGGGCATCTGCTTCGTCGAGGTGTTCCCCGGGAGGGTCGATATGCGGCTGGGGTGCTGGCAATGTCAGCGTGGGGATGCTCTCGGCCGAGCCTGTCGTGCTGAGCCGCACCGGTATGCCCGTGAAATCGAAGGCGGAATCGAGCGGTTCCGGCGGGTTATCCGCTGTGTTCGAGTCAGCAGGAGGCGAGTCGCCCACCGGCTCGATCGTCGTTGAGGAGGTCAGTCCAGTATGAGGACGGAGTTGCCCGCAACTGGGACATATCCGTGGATCGTCCGACTCGTAAGTCATTCAAGCCTGCAAGCGTTCAGGGACCGAATCCGTTCGCGAAGCGGGGAGGACGAGCCAGGCCCGCCCAGTCGTAGCCCCGCAGCGTATTCACGGTAGCTTGACTGTTCGTATTGTAGTCTAGCTCACCGAGGATTCCGATGCCCGGAAGTAAGCGGGCCAGCTCGTGTCGATTCGTGGCAACGGAGGGGTCGTCGATCGTGGTGCTCGTCGGCTCGGCCTGGTTGAGAATCAGCCCCGCGATACGAAGCCCACGCCGCTGAGCGACCTCAACCGTGCAAAGCGTATGGTTGAGCGTGCCCAGCCCACTCCGCGCGACAATCAGCAGCGGCAGGTCCAGATCGGCGGCCAACCGGACGAGTGTCGCGTCCTCGGCGATGGGGCAATGCAGGCCGCCGATACCTTCGAGTACGATCAAATCGACGCGACCGGACCAGTAATGCCAGGTGTCGAAGGTGAGTTTGAGCAGATCGGCATAGAGCAATGTCCGGCCGCTCAATCGCGCGGCGGCGGGAGGTGCTAGAGGTGGGCCGAACAGCATCGGAACAACCCGATCGGGTGGCGGAGCAAGTGATTCAGCAGTAAGCGCCGCCGTAAGGGCTTGACCATCCTCCCCCAGCCGGTCGCCATGCTCAATGTCCGCACCCGTCGCGACAGGCTTGAACGCGCCCACGCGCCGGCCCTGCTCCTGAATCAGTCTGATCAGGGCGGTCGTGACACGAGTCTTGCCCACGCCCGTATCCGTGGCGACAACAAAAAGCCCGGGAACCTGGCTCATCCGAGCCCCTCAATCACATCGTGGAGGGACTGTTCAATCGCATTGAGCAGCTCGGCCAGCTCGGACTCGCTGATCACCAGAGGCGGCATGATGACAAGGATGTCGCCCAGAGGGCGAATCACGACACCGTGATCGCGGGCGCGGGTGCAGACCCGCGAGCCCAGTCGAACGAGGCGGTCGAACGGAGCCTTCGTCGATTTGTCGTCGACAAGTTCGATACCCGCAAGCAGCCCGCGCTGGCGGGTATCGCCAACGTGCGGATGATCGCGGAGCCGTTCCAGCCAGGCCGAAAGTTGCTCGACGCGCGGCCGAATTCGTTCTAGGGTCTGTTCCTGGTCGAAGACGTCGAGCGTCGCCAGGGCGACGGCCGCTCCCAGCGGGTTCCCCGAATATGTATGTCCGTGAAAAAATGTCCGATCGTCGGTTGCGTCGCCAACGAACGCGGCGTGAATCCGATCCGTGGTGAGTGTGGCGGCAAGCGGAAGATAACCACCGGTGAGACCCTTGGCGACACAGAGAAAATCCGGCGCGACGGCTTCCTGCTCACACGCGAAAAGACTTCCGGTTCGGCCGAATCCGACGGCGACCTCGTCCAGAATCAGGAGCGTGTCATGTCGCCGCGCCAGCTCGGCCAGACCGCTCAGATAACCCTCGGGATGGACAATCATTCCCGCAGCCGCCTGAACGGTCGACTCGGCGACGATGGCCACAACCTCCCCAGCATGAGTGGCGAGCAGCCGCTCCACATCCTCGAGGCACGCAATCCCGCAAGTCGCCCGGCTCTTGCCCAGCGGACATCGATAGCAATACGGGATCGGCGCTCGCAGCGTCGGAAACAGGAGCGGCTCAAACATCGAGTGAAACCGAGCGACCCCGCCCAGGCTCACATCGCCAAGCGTATCGCCGTGATAGGCACCCGCAAGCGCGAGGTAACGCGTCCGCCGCGGCTCCGGCTCATCCTTCTGTCGCCAGTATTGAAACGCCATCTTCAAGGCGACTTCGACGGCCGTCGCCCCGCAATCGGAGAAAAACACGCGAGTCAGCCCCGGCGGAGCAAGTTCCACCAGTCGACGCGCCAGCCGGATCGCCGGCTCGTGGCTGACTCCCAGCAAGGTGCAATGCGCAACCCGGTCGAGCTGATCGCGAATCGCGGCGTCGAGCGCCGGGTGCCGGTGCCCGTGGACGTTGCACCACAACGAGCTGACACCGTCGAGATAACGGCGTCCGTCGCGATCATACAGATAGACCCCCTCAGCGCGATCGACGATCAGCGGCTCGGCCGCCGCCCAGTCCGCCTGGGCCGTGAACGGGTGCCAAACGTGATCAATATCCCAACGCCGGAGCGTGGCGTTGTCGATGTCGCGTCCGTGAATCGGAGACGATGCGGAAGGGTTCACTTCGTCTTCTCGCGGCGAAACCAAACAGTCGTTCCCTGCGCGGCTGAAAGATGTCGCGAGGCATCGCCGTTGACGACAGCAATCTCGACCCATCCGGTGCTGCCGACCAGGGCGATCAGATCGTCGGGCGAGCGATCGGCATAAGCCTGAACAAGCCCGCGTATCTTTTGACCGGCGATTTCAATGGTCCATGATTCGGGACTGCTGCCGCTGAGTTGCGTCCCCTGGACATTCGTCACCAGGTTGCCGAAGGCGTCACGAAAAATGATCTCGCCCACAAAGCCCGTTTCCGTGGCCCGAGGATCGAAATTGACCAGCGAGATTACCTTTTTGAGCCGATCACCCAGGTCGTCGGGACTTCCCTCGTTCAGCAAATGGGCGGCGGCAGGGGCCAAAATGTCGCGCCCGTGAAACGTGTTGGAGACCTGAGGCCGGCGCAGCGCCGGGTTGGTGATCTCCCAGATTCCCTCAACCTTGCGCCCTCGTACCACGCCGCCAAGCAGCCCATTGTCAGGCCCCACCACCCATTGACCGGCGACGCGAACGGCGGCCAGGCGACGATCCGATCCGACCCCCGGATCAATCACACCCAGGTGGACGGTCTCGGCCGGGAAGGCATCGAGGATCGAGGTCAATACAAACGCACCTTCAAGAATGTTTTGCGGCGTGATGCGATGCGAGACGTCGACAATCTGCGTATCAGGAGCAAGCCCAAGGACGACCCCCTTCAGCGCCGCGACGTAAGGCCCGTCGTTGCCGAAATCGGTGGTGAGTGTCAGCAAATGCCGCGACATGATCGACCTGAGGAAAAGGGAAACCCAGAAACGCGAGGGAGACCACCGATCATCAAACGTCGGCGCGGGTCTGTTCGTAGCGAGCCGTGATGCGTGACGAGATGCCGCCGCGAGGTGTAAACGAGCCGAGGAGGATCATGCGGCGCGGAGCGCAGGCCGCGACGAGATCATCGAGCATGGCGTTGATCGCCGCCTCATAGAAAATGCCGCGCTGACGGTAGCCGAATAGGTAAAACTTCAGGCTTTTCAGCTCAAGGCAAAGCCGATCCGGAACGTAAGTAATCGTGATCGTGCCAAAATCGGGATTGCCCGTGAGCGGACAAACGGAAGTGAACTCCGGGCACTGAATTTCGATCTCGTAGTCGCGATCAGGCGCTGGGTTCGGAAACGTATCAAGCGGCTCGGGCGTGGTCATGGTCGCGGTGCTACCAACTTACAATCGAAAAAAGGGCGGTGGCGTTTCAGGGACAGGCTAGCCCAGGCCCGTTGGCAAGGTCAACGGGTGGTCTATCCGCAACACTGCCACGAATGAGGCTGGCCGGCACCGAAACCGCTCGAAACCGCGCCCCGATTCATTCCTGCGACGTCAGCGCAACATTACGGTGCCGACAGGTTGAGCTGAAGGTGTTGACGCCAGACGCGTCCGGTGTCGTCGGTCTGGCTGGTGAGCGAGGCGGTTTCAAACAACGTGAGCAACGACGCGAACTGATCCAGTTCGGCGGTCGCGGCTGTGCGGTCGCCATTCGCCTCGGCGGTCATCCGGTCCAGAATCGTGCCTCGATGGTCGGAAACCCAGCCCCGAATCTCCTTGAGATTGAGCCAGACAAGTTGATCCGACTTTGCGAGTTTCGAGCCAAGCCACCCAGGCGTGACGTCCTTCGAGGCATCGGCTCGGGCGAAATCGATGAGCCGATTCTCGTCGGTGCTGATCACCAGAAAATCCGCTCCCACATGAGCGACCAGCGAAAACCCCTTCTGCCGATACCGGATGAGCGAAAGTCCGTCCCAATCGACCATCTCCAGCCGCGCCCCGGCGGCTTGCTGCTTGGGGTCGAGCGCCGCGAGCGCCAGGGCGGTGCGTACGAAATTGGTGATCGCGGCACGGAGAGCAGGCTGATTCTCCAGATCGACCGCGGCCAGCACCGCCG
>JBGSYY010000352.1:0-3670 GCA_041750675.1 Isosphaeraceae bacterium
CCGCGCCCGCGTCGGAATCGTCCTGGCGCTTCAGATCGCGGCCGTGTCCCTCGCCCTGCGGTCGCCCGCGCTTCGGACCACCCCACGCACCCGGATCACCGCGACCTGGCTCGTCGCCTTCCTCGCCCTGCTGTTCTACGAACCCCTCCACCCGATGCGCCACTTCTATCTCGGGCATCCGCTCCGCCTCGCCTGGGCGATCAACCTCGGCCTGCTCGCCGCCTGGCTCTTTCCCGACGCCAATTCCCCCCAGCCCGCGCGTCCTCGACGCGCCGCACTCGGCGCGCTCCTGATCCTGAGTTTGTTCCCCTACTGGCCTCGATTTGTGGATTACAGCCGTACGTTTATCCAGATGACAGAGCTCCCGACATCCCGCTTCACTCCACCGCTCCTCATCCCTCCGGGTGCCCGCGACCGCTTCGCCGGCGGCAAGTTCCACTCGCCTTACGAGTGGACCGACTACCGCTCGCTGCTCATCTACCTCCAACGAGCCACCGAGCCGTCCACTCGCGTCGCCAACCTGCTCCGAAATGTCCCCTTCCCCGCCGTCAACGGCCCGATCGGCCGCCCTTCGCCCCTCCCCACCGAGGCCGGAATCCCTTACCTCTACAGCGTCGCCCCCGAGCGCGAACCGGACTTCGCCCACGCCATCATCGACGCCCCCGCCGATTCCGTCGTCGTCTGGGATCCCGAGCAACCTTCGTTCACCCCGATCCTCGAACTCCCCACACTCGCTCAGGCGATCCGCGATCACTACCGCCGCGAAGCCCGCTTCGGCGTCATCGAAGTCTGGCGCCGCGCCGCCCACTAAGCCGACCCATCCACCACGTCGCCAGACCAATCACGCCCGCCAGACCCATCAGGATCAGCCCGATCCCCGCCAGCCGGCTCTCGACCCCCACATGCAGCAAGCTCCAAACCAGGCTCGAAAGCGGCTCATACCCCGGCGCACGCACAAAATACGCCGCCGGCAGCTCCCCCAACCCCAACGCGAACGCCACCAACCAGGCACCGGCCGTCACATCACGCGTCGCCGGCCAACCCACCCGCCGCGCCTGGCTCCAAAACCCAAAACCTTCGAGTGCCGCCCCGTCCACCCACGCCTCAGGCACCCCCCGCACTGCCGGCCAGATCAGCAACATCACGAACGGAACCGTGCGAACCACAAGCGCCATGACCAGCAGCGCGGGCGTCGCATTCATCCACCCTATCGACACATAAGCCATCTTTAACATCAGTCCCACGATCGGCGCGGGGATCGCCAGTGTGACCGCCAACACCAACGCGCTCACCGCCATCCACGTCCGGCTCCTCCGACCCAGCCACGCAAGGTTCCACGCCAGCACAACCGCCCCACTCGCACCCAATCCCGACCACAGCAGCGTCCCCCACAACGGAGCCTGCGCCCAGGGAAGCTCCGGATCAGCCAGATCAAGCCACGCGCCACCCAGCGTCCCCACGAGTCCGCCCCACGACCACCGCAATCCACCCTCCAGCGACCCCACACGCCCAGCCCTCCAGATCAACCCATACGCTGGCAGCGCGATCAACAACACGCTCCCGACACCCACAATCACCCCCAATACCCCCCGCATCCAGCCCAGCCGCCAAACAAAATGGCCGCGATGCACACCCGCACGCCGCTCCGGCTCACCCACCGACAACCACAGGCCCAGCACCAGCACCAGCGGCACCGCGATCAAGACCTGCGGCAACGTCGCCCGAATCGCCAGCCCTGCCGGCTCCAACCCCTGCTGAGCCAGCGTATACGCCTCCTCGGCATACGTCCGCAGCGGTATCAGGTCCGTCACCGTCATCTCGCCCGCCGTCGTCGCCGCGACAAACACCGCCGCCGCCACAATCGACGGCCACGCCCTCCGCAACGTGATCAACCGCCACGCCCGCCCCGGCGTCACTTCCAATCGGGCCGCTTCTTCAAGCTCAGGCTCCGCCGCACGCCACCCGCGACCCGCGATCAACACCACCCAAGGCAACACCGCGATCGCATGAACCGTCGCCGCACCGAACACCCCAACTAAAAACGGCCCCCCGCCCCACGCCTGTTGCCGTCCCAGATTCCCGAAGCTCCCCAGCCACACCAACGCCTGAAGCGGCAAAGGCACAAGCAGCAACAGCCAGATCACCCCCCGCGCAAATCCACGCCCCGGCAGGTCCGTCCGCCCCAGCAGCCACGCCAACCCCACACCGATCGGCAATACCAACACTTCGGTCCAAAACACCAATCGCACCGTCTCGGCCGCCAAGCCCAATCCCCGCGCCGGACCCGTCGCCTCCGCGATTCCCGCGCCCATCTCTGGCGTACTCAACGCTCGGCCCGCCAGGCTCGCCAACGGCCAGCCCAAAAGCGCCATCAGCGCCAGCGAAATCAACGCACGCCCAGGCCAACCACCCCGTCCCGTCGTCACGAACGCAATCCCGCCTCACGCATCAATCGCGCAGTGGCATCGTGGGCCTCACGCACCCACTCAACAATCGCCTCCGGCTCCGGGGAATACTCCAACTCGATCGAAACCGTGTCGCTGTCGACCCCCAACCGCCCCAGTGTTTCCAGATAAGGCCCGAACTTCACCACCCCCCGGCCCGGCGGCAAATCGCCATGCACCCTCCCATCACAATCCGAGATATGCACATGCGCAATTCGTCCTGCCAACGCCTCCAACGTCTCCGGCCCCTGATCCGCCAGCACCATATGCGAGATATCCACGTTCGCCCGCACCGTCGCCGGTAGCCCCACCTCGTCCAGAAACCGCGCCATCTTCGGCACGTCATTCAACAATGAAAGCCCAAATGGCTCCATCTCCAGGGCGATCTGAAGCCCCAGATCAGCCGCATATTCGCCCACCCTTCGAACATTATTGACCCCCGTCTCCCATTGCTCCGCCGGCGGAATCACTTCCTGCTGCCACACATATTCTCCCAAAACCAAAAGCACGTTCCTCGCGCCAAACAACCGCGCGGCGTCCAGATACTCCCGCACTCGCTGCACATGAAATCGCTGCACGCTGGGATTGAAATCGACCAATCCCAACGCCACGCACGCGACACTCACAATCGGCAGCCCCGCCCGCTCGCATTCGTTCTTGATCAAACGCAGCTCCATCTCGGTCGAGTCCAGGGGATCGACAAAGATGTCAATCGAGTCAAATCCGATCTCTCGAGTCGTCCAGATCCCATAAGCCGTCTCCTTGCCCGCCTGCGCCCATGCCGAATTAATCAAACCAAGTCGCATCGCCATATCCTTGTTCTATCACACGTTGGAATCAGACTTTTCTCTATCGATATCCCTCTCGCCCGCACTCTCCTCCTCCTCATCCCCAACCCGTTCCGACACCGACCCCACCCTCGGCACCGTCACCCGATGTTCCCGGGCCCCGCGCAAAACGGCCTCGCACAACGCCAGCGTTCTCACATTGTCTCGACCCGAGATATCCGGCTCTTTGCCCGTCTCGATCGCCCTCAGCAACCCCGCCATCGGCCCCGCGAACGCATCCGGGAACCACGCCTCATCCCACCTCGGCCGATGCCACTCGCCCCCATCGTCCACCGTCGAGTAATCCAAGGTGCTCGGCACCCGCTCCGGCCATCCCGGCCAGCCAATCGTCCCCAGCGCCAACCCCCGCGTCCCCTCGATCCGCCAGCGAATCCCGAT
>JBGSYY010000353.1:0-1580 GCA_041750675.1 Isosphaeraceae bacterium
TGGCGGGGACGAGTTCGGCCACGATGCGATCGCCCAGGGCGTCGACCGCGGCGTTGCGCTCGGCCTTCACCACGATCCGCTTGGCGTCGCGCAGCTCGCCGGCAAAGCGCTGGTGAAGCATATCCAGCAGCGGATTGGGACGGTCCTCGGGCATGCTGTAGGGCGGCAGGCCGCACGCGGCCCGCAGCTCGTGCTGAAGCGCGATCAGCTCCAGATTGAGCTCGAAGCCCCGCATAATGGCGTCGGCCATCTCGGGCTCGGGCAACTCCTCTGCGAACCCCTCGATCATCACGATCTTGGTCGCGGTGCTGGCGACAATCAGGTCGAGGTCGCTGGCGGCCAGTTCATCGGTTGTCGGGAATGGGACAAGCTGCCCATCGACGCGCCCCAGCCGAATGGCGCCGATGGGACCCAGAAACGGTATGCCAGGCGCGATCAGGATCGAGGCCGAGGCGCCGAGCATGCAGAGGATGTCGGGATCGTTCTGGCGATCCGCCGAGATCGGCGAGCACTGGATCTGCATCTCTTCCCGGTACCAGGCCGGGAACAACGGTCGGATCGGACGATCGATCAGGCGGGAGGTCAGGATTTCCTTGGTCGAGGGACGACCCTCGCGCTTGATGAATCCGCCTGGGAACTTCCCGGCCGAGTAGGTCTTCTCGCGGTACTCGACCTGCATCGGGAAGAAATCAAGTCCCTCGCGTCCCGGCGCGGCCACTGTCGCAACCAGGGCCATCGTGTCGCCCAAACGCACAACAACAGCGCCACCGGCCTGCTTGGCCAGTTTGCCTGTCTCGATCGAAATCAGCTTGCCCCCGATCGTGCGCTCGACGATCGCGTAAGGCTTCGAACCCGTCAAACTGGACATGCCCACCTACCTACCTTGCCTGAAGGCGGGGCGAGTCCAGGCAATCGGGCGAAATCGTGCGACACGCAGGTCGCGGTGATCCGCCCAGCGAGAATGCAGCAGGGTGCGCGGAACGTGACCGCAGGCCGGCCGCTCTTCCCCGCACCAACTTCGACACGATCCGTCCCGATTGGTCGCCGGCTTACTTGCGCAGGCCCAGGCGGCCAATCACTTCAAGGTAACTCTTGCGGTCCCGCGTCCTGATGTACTTCAGTAAGCTGTTCCGCTTCGAGACCATCATCAGCAAGCCACGCCGACTGGCGTGGTCCTTCTGATGGGTCTTGAAGTGCTCGGTGAGGTCGGAGATCCGGGCCGTCAGCAAGGCAACCTGCACTTCGGGCGAACCGGTATCCGCTTCCCCGCGGCTGAACGACTCGATGATCTCCTGCTTCTTCTCTTTCGTGATCGCCATTGCACGCCCCATGCCACCGGCTCTCACAGCGAGAACCGTCTTGGTCTTTCCGCTTCGGAAAAGACAAAGTCTAGGCGAAGCCACTTCGAAATACAAGCTCTCTCATGTGAGAACAGCGTGACCGGGTGCGGTAACGGAATCTGGTCGTTATGCGGCGATTTGCTTCCAGTACTCCTCAAAGAGGTCGCTGTAGACCAGGCAGCAAAGGGCTGCTATTCGTTCCAATCGCCTCACTCGCCACCGCGATCCGGTCTGTTTCAA
>JBGSYY010000354.1:0-2726 GCA_041750675.1 Isosphaeraceae bacterium
AGGGCAAGGTCGGCGCCAACGCCATCCTCGGCATCAGCCTCGCCGCCGCCAAGGCCGCCGCCATCACCAGCGGCCTGCCTCTCTATCGCTACCTCGGCGGCCCCAACGCCCGCGTCCTCCCCGTCCCCATGTCCAACATCATCAACGGCGGCAAACACGCCGACAACAAAATCGACTTCCAGGAATTCATGGTCATGCCCATCGGCGCCACCAGCTTTGCCGAAGGCATCCGCTGGGTCGCCGAAGTCTTCCACACCCTCAAGGGCGTCTTGAAGAAAGCCGGCCACACGACGACCGTCGGCGACGAAGGCGGCTTCGCGCCCAACCTCGACAACGAGGAGGCTCTGAAGTACATCCTCGAGGCCATCGACAAGGCCGGATACTCCGCCGGCCGCGGCAAGCAATTCGCCATCGCGCTCGACAGCGCCTCCTCGGAACTCTTCGAGGAAGGCAAGGGCGCAGGCTACAAGTTCTGGAAGTCCAGGCCGGATGACAAACCGCTCTCGACCCAGGGCATGATCGACCTGTTCGGCCAGTGGATCGACGCCTACCCGGCAATCGTCTCGATCGAAGACCCCCTCGATCAAAACGACTGGGCCGGCTACACCGCCATCACCAAAGCCCTCGGCGCAAAGGTCCAGATCGTCGGCGACGACTGCTTCGTCACCAACCCCGAACGCCTCGCTCGCGGCATCGCCGAAGGCTCCTGCAACAGCATCCTCATCAAGGTCAACCAGATCGGCACCCTCACCGAAACCCTCGACACCATCGAGATGGCCAAACGCGCCGGCTACACCTCCGTCATCAGCCACCGCTCCGGCGAAACCGAGGACACCACCATCGCCGATATCGCCGTCGCCACCAACTGCGGCCAGATCAAAACCGGCAGCGCCAGCCGCACCGACCGCGTCGCCAAATACAACCAACTCCTCCGCATCGAGGAACAACTCGCCGCCACCGCCCTCTACGGCGCATCCTTCCTACCCTTCGCCCAGCCCTAACCCGATAACCCGCAGCGTGAGTCAACCCGTACCCGGCCCCAACGCCCAAACCCGATAACCCGTAGGGTGCGTCAGCCCGTACCCGGGCGCAACGCACCCTCTCCCAAACCCGATAACCCGTAGGGTGCGTCAGGCCGTACCCGGCCGCAACGCACCTCCTCCCTAACCCGGTGCGTCACCCCCTTCCCGGCCGCAACGCACCTCCTCCCACTTCGCCCAGCCCCGCGAACACCGATAACCCATTTATCGCCTCTCGTCGCCGGTCATCCCCGCGCAGGCGAAGATCCAGTTCGCCCCGCCCCGCACCCCACACCATCAAGCCAACGATCCCATCCCGGTAACCAGATCAGGACCTCCCCGACGTGGCGGAACCCACCAACCAATTCCACCTTCGACCCGACTTCCTCATCATCGGCGCTGCCAAGGCCGGCACCACCACACTCCACGATCGCCTCTCCCGACATCCCGCCCTCTTCCTCACCGAAAACAAGGAACCTTCCTTCTTCTCCTACCGACCCGACCGCTGGATCTATCGCGCCTTCAAAAAAATGGTCCAGGATTACAAGGACCAGGGCGGCTTCATCGACGAGGCCGCCGCCGCCGCCGATTCCCCGCAAAACGCCTGGCGTCACTACCTCCCCGCCTATCGCGCCCTCTTCCAAAACGCTCGCCCCGACCAGCTCCGCGGCGAAGCCTCCACCAACTACACCCGCATCCCCCAGTATCCCGACGTCCCCCAACGCATCGCCGAAATCGCCCCCGACGCCAAATTCATCTACCTCATGCGCCACCCCGTCGACCGCGCCTTCTCCCACTACGTCCACCGCTGGTCCAACGAGCTCCACCGCGGCGAGCCTTTCCGCGAATCCTTCGAGCAATTCATCCAGCACGAACCCGTCTGCGTCGACAGCAGCCGCTACATGACCCAGATCGAAGCCTTCCTCCAACTCTTCCCCCGCGACCGCTTCCTCTTCCTCAAACTCGAAGACCTCCAGGCCGACCCCCTCAACCTCACCCGCCGCGTCCTCAACTTCCTCGGCGTCGCCGACTCCCCCGAAAACCTCGAAGCCCAGCACGCCGAAATTCGCCGCAACGAAGCCGCACAAAATCGCGAAGTCGCCGTCCGTAAGGCCATGACCGCACGTTTCCGCAACATCCCCCCTCTGCACGCCGCCTGGCGCGCTCTCCCCAGCGGCGTTCGCGACCGCCTCATTCAGGGAATCCGCCACTCCCGGTTCGGCCAACGCCTTCAAAGCGAGTTCACCCCACCCAAAATGCTCCCCGAAACCCGCCAGGCCCTCTACCGCGAACTCGCCGACGAAACCCAGCGCCTCGCCGCCTTCCTCGATTGGGACCTCTCCTCCTGGCTCGCCGACCCCCAGCCCCACGCCCCGTGAATCGCCCCGCACCGCCCCTTTGTCACGCCCCTCGGGTCTGGTAGGCTAGACTCCAGACAATCCCTCGGGGCGGCTCGTTCCGCGTGCGCAGAGGATGACGCCCACCCATGCCTATCCGGCGGCCTCCCCTTGCCCGCCCTCCCGCCTCGCTCGATTCGCACCTGCCGGGCCGATCCTCCTGTCAAAGGATCGGTCCACACCCTCCCACCTCCGTGCGGTTCCTCCACAGAAC
Organism: Isosphaeraceae bacterium; assembly: GCA_041750675.1. GTDB lineage: Bacteria > Planctomycetota > Planctomycetia > Isosphaerales > Isosphaeraceae > BPJS01. Next base: position 2,631 of record JBGSYY010000354.1, read on the forward strand.
CCAGAAGGGATAAGCGCATCTCATGCGTACTCCTCAACGCCCCGCGGCCTCACGCCGCGATTTCCTCAAAACCGGCGGCACCGTCGCCGCCGCCTC
>JBGSYY010000355.1:0-3804 GCA_041750675.1 Isosphaeraceae bacterium
CGGCGGTCGCAACTCCAACAACACCCGCGCCCTCACCGAACGCTGCCGCGCCCGCGGCGTCCGCGTCTGGCAAATCGAGCACGCCGACGACCTCGACCCCGCCTGGTTCGACGGCCTCGATTCCGTCGGCCTCACCGCCGGCACTTCCACCCTCGACTCCACCATTGAGGAGGTCGAAGCCACTCTCACCCTCATCGGCGAATCCACCCCAGATAATCCGAGACGCAGACAACACAGTCCCGTCCTCGTCCAGAGTTTCCAACGGGCACGCATGCCCCTTTAAGCATGCTTCCTGACGGAAACCTCGCTCACAGCCCCCGCCACGGCACATCCGCCCCGCCGCCGTGATGGTTCGCCGCCCGCGCCATCACAAACAAGAAATCTCCCAGCCGGTTCATGTAAACCAGCACCTCGACCGGCACGTGCTCGCCCGGCTCGTGCGCCAGCCGAACCACCCGACGCTCGGCCCGTCGGCAAATCGTCCGCGCCATGTGAAGCTGCGCCGCCGCCGGCGTCCCACCCGGCAAAATGAACTGGTGAAGCGGTCGCAGCTCCGCCTCTAGGGAATCTATCGCCTCTTCCAGACGCTCAATCTTCGACGCGTTGATCGCCTGGTGAAACTTGCCCGCCGGGTCGGGATCCGCCAACGCCGCACCCACCGCGAACAGGTCATCCTGGATTGAAGCCAGATGCACGTCATCATCGCCACGCAAACCCAGCGAACGAGCCAGCCCGAGCGCCGCGTTCAGCTCGTCCACCGTCCCATACGCCTCGATTCGCGGGCAATCCTTCTCCACCCGGCCGGGTCCCAGCAGCCCCGTCTTTCCGTCGTCGCCCGTCCGCGTGTAAATCTTCAAGTCCCGGCCTCATTCAAGCGTCGCGATCGAGATTCCCTGGGGCCGGTTGGCGGTCCACCCAGCCGCGTTTATACTAGGCAGCCTATGCCGACCCGGAAAGGGCCGCCCCGTTCCGCCCCCATCCTCCTCAGGGAAAGTCCCCCATGCTCTCGACGCTCGCGATCGCCCTGGCCTTCCTCGGCCAGCGGCCCGAAGCGCCCTCTCAGTCGCCCGAGGATGCCGTCGCCGAAGCCAGGCACCTCCACAACATCCGCCAGGTCACCACAGGCTTCGCACGCGCTGGCGAAGGCTACTTCTCCCCCGACGGATCCCGCATCGTCTTCCAGGCCACACCCCACACTCCCCCCTCCATCTTCCACACCCCTCAGGCCAACGAAGACGGATACCAGATCTTCGAAGCCCAACTCGCCCCAAACGCCACCCCCCGCATGATCTCCACCGGCAAGGGCCGCTGCACCTGCCCCTTTTACAGCCCCGACGGCAAATCAATCATCTTCGGCTCCTCCCACCTCGACCCCGAAGTCGACGCCGTTCAGCCCCCGCGCGGCCCCGCCTACAGCCGCACCGAACGCTACAAATGGGAATTTCCTGATCATATGGATATTTTCCGCCTCGACGAAGGCGCCGACAACCTCACCCGCATCACCAACGCCCTAGGCTACGACGCCGAGGCCAGCTACTCCCCCGACGGCACCCAAATCGTCTTCACCTCCTTCCGCGACGGCAACGCCGAAATCTACATCATGGACGCCGACGGCGCAAACCCACGCCGCATCACCAATGCCCCAGGCTACGATGGCGGCCCCTTCTTCAGCCCCGACGGCTCTCGCATCATCTACCGCAGCGATCGCGACCAGAACGACCTCCTTCAGCTCTTCGTCAACAACACCCAGGGCACCGCCGAACGCCAGCTCACCAGCAACGAATTCGTCAACTGGGGCCCCTTCTGGCACCCCGATGGCCGCCATATCGTCTACGCCACCAGCAAACACGGCCACACCAACTACGAGGTCTACCTCATGGACGTCGACTCCGGCCGCGAAGAGAGAATCACCTTCCACGAAGGCTTCGACGGCCTCCCCGTCTTCAGCCCCGACGGCTCCAAAATGATGTGGACCTCCAGCGGCCGTACCAACGACCGCAAAAGCCAGCTCTTCATCGCCGACTTCGTCATGGGCCAACCGCCCGCGGCAGCCTCACGTTGATTTCCTCTTTCGCGAACAATCTCGACCAAACTCATCCCCTCACTCAACAAGGCCCTACTCGATGAACTCCAAAGACGTCATCAAAAACACCCTCGACACCAGCAAAATGATCATGGACTCCTACACCGGCGACCTCGCCGATGCCGACCTGCTCGTCCGCCCCGTCGAGGGCATGAACCATATCGCCTGGCAAATCGGCCACCTCATCGGCACCGAACGCCACTTCGCCGAGATGATCCACCCCGGCTCCAGCCCCACCCTCCCCGCCGATTTCGAGGAAGGCCACGGCCGCAAGGCATTCACCATCGACGACCCCTCCAAGTTTTATTCTCTCGCCCGCTATCGCGAGCTTTGGGACGCCCAGCGCAAGGCAACCCTCGCCATCATCGAATCCCTCCCCGACTCAGAGCTCGACCGCACCGACCCCAAGTTCCCCCCCTTCGCACCCACCGTCGGCGCGGTCTTGAACTTGGTGGGAACCCACCCCCTCATGCACGCCGGCCAGTTCGTCGCCGTCCGCCGCAAACTCGGCAAACCCATCGCCATCTGACCTCCTGAAAAATGGCTTCATCCAACCCAAAACCGTCTGGCCCGGGGCCAAGCCAATCTTCAAGCGTGCCCCCGGTCGCCAGGCCTCACCCATGATTCAACGGATGCGTATCTGAGTGTCCGAGTCGGTATCGGAGACTTCCCCACATGCGCGTCCTGCTCATCCCCATCGGCAGCCACGGCGACGTCCATCCCTTTATCGGACTCGGCCGCGCCCTCCAAGATCGCGGCCACGACGTCGTCCTCGTCACCAATCCCCACTTCGCGGCCATGGTCGAGGCCGCGGGATTGGCGTTCGCCCCCCTGGGAACCGAGGCCAAATTCCACGAAGCCGTGGAAAACCCCGACGTCTGGCACCCCGTCAAGGGGCCACGGCTCATCATGGGCTACATGGCCGGCGCCACCGCCGAACTGCACCAACGCCTCGACTCGCTCATCGATCCCGGCCGAACCGTCATGGTCGCACCCTTCACGGCCTTCGCCGCCCGCAACCTCGAAGACGCCGGCCTCGCCTCACTCGTCACCGTCGATCTCCAACCCGCAGGCTTCCGCAGCGCCATCGCGCCGCCTAGCTTGCCCTTCTTCCGCCTCGTCCGCCGGCTCCCCATCCCCGCGCGTCACTGGTTCTACCGATTCCTCGACGCCAAGGTCATCGACCCCCTCCTCGCCCCCGCCATCAACGCCGACCGCGCCACCCTCGGCCTCCCTCCCATCCGCCGGATCATGGAATGGTGGCACTCCCCGCATCACATCCTCGCGCTCTTTCCCGACTGGTTCGCCCCGCCACCGCCCGACTGGCCACCCCACCTCACCCTCGCCGGATTCCCCCTCTTCGACGAAGCCGCCCACGCCCCCGTCGATCCCATCGCCGACGCCTTCCTCACCGCTGGTTCCCCTCCCATCATCTTCACCGCCGGCTCAGCCAACCAGCACGCCGCCCAGTTCTTCGCCGCCTCGGCCGACGCCTGCCGTCGCCTCAATCGACGTGGAATGCTCCTCGCCCGCCTCGCCGACGATCGCCAGATCCCCGCCAATCTCCCCGAAGACGTGAAACACTTCCATTACATCCCCTTCAGCCGAATCCTCCCCCACGCCGCCGCCATCGTCCACCACGGCGGCATCGGCACCACCGCCCAGGCTCTCAAAGCCGGCATCCCCCAGGTCGTCACCCCCCTTGCCCACGACCAACCCGA
>JBGSYY010000356.1:0-2330 GCA_041750675.1 Isosphaeraceae bacterium
GACAACTCAACGTCGAGAACGAGGGCACGCACATCACCAACAACGGCGGGACACTCTGGGTCCTCGGCTACAAAACGGAACGCGGGGGCACACTGCTACACACCCTGGGGGGTGGCCAGAGCGAGGTCTTCGGCACCTTCACTTACACGACCACCGCGGGCAAGCTGGCGCCCATGTTCGTGACCGAGGACTCCCGCGTGTTCGCGTTCTTCACCGAGGTCTGTTACACCGGCGACCCGTTTGAGTTGCTGATCCGGGAGACTCGAACCGGCATCACACGAGAAGTCAAACGGGGGGAGGGAACACTCGCACCATACATCGGCGTGCCGGCGCCGTGGCCGTTGGTCCCGGGACGCTCGACATCCAACCCAGGCGCTGCAGCAGACGCCCGGGGCGGTTAGGCTTTCTGGGGTTCATGGCTCGCTCGGCCCCCGCCGATGATGAGCCTGGATGTTCGGCGGTGAGAGAGGACGCCTCGCGCGGCTCGTTTTGCTGGTAACCCTGAGGGCGATTCGATGCGAAACTTTCTTGCGACCGGAGCGGCCGTACTCGTGGTGGCGCTGATCGCCGCGCCGGCCCAGCCGTGCTCGCGGTTCCTGTGGAACGACAACAAGCTGGGTGTGTTCGTCGCCCGCACGATCGTCGGGCTCAGTCCAACAACGGCACGCAGTGGACGCCGCTTCGCGCCAACGCTGATGCTGCACGTTGGCCCTGCCCATCCAACCTCGCGCTCGAGATTCTCGCATGTTAATTCAAATCTTGAAAAGTGTCGCTGGCTTATTCGTGGTCACCGGACTCGGTGTTCTCGTGTCCCACTCGGCCGCCGCCGAGGAGTCTACACCAGGCGGCAACCTACTGCCCAATCCGTCGTTCGAGCAGCGGCGGGGTGACGACGTGGAGGGCTGGAAAAGTCGGGCCTGGGCCGGTGAGGCAAGCGGCCGATGGACGCTCGAAACGCCTGGCCGGATCGGCGGGCAGTGCGTCTCCATTGCTTCGGACAAGGGCTTGGACGCCGCCTGGACGGCCACTGCCGCCGTGGAGCCGAATACCTATTACCGGCTCTCTGGCTGGATCAAGACCGAGAACGTCCTTGGCGCGGCGGGGGCTTTGCTGAACCTCCAGAACATTCCGGCCCGAACCGCCGCGGTGACTGGAACCACCAACTGGACGCGCGTTTCGACCATATTTTACTCCGGGAATGCGACCGAGGTCCAAATCAACTGCTTATTTGGGGGTTGGGGCAGTTCGACCGGTCGAGCCTCTTACGACGACGTGGCGCTGGAGCCGACCGGCGATCCGAGCGCGATCACCACGGCGTTCGTCCGAATCGATACGAGCGCTCCCTCGGTCTCCTATGACCCCATGATCTTTGGTGGCTTTCTGGAACATTTTCACGATCAGGTTTATGGCGGTGTGTTCGATCCCTCTTCGCGATTGTCGGACGATCGAGGCTTTCGAACAGACGTGATCGCCGCGATGAAGGAACTGAGGCTCTCCGTCGTCCGGTGGCCGGGGGGCTGTTTCGCGAGCGGGTATCACTGGAAGGACGGCGTCGGCCCGAATCGAAAGCCGGTCCCCGATCCAGTTTGGGGAGAGACGGACCCCAACACATTCGGAACCGACGAGTTTGTCGAGTGGTGCCGGCGGGTCGGCTGTGAGCCGTACATCTGCACGAACGCCGGCAACGGCACGCCCGAGGAAATGCGGCAGTGGGTCGAATACTGCAACGGCACAGAGGGCCCCAATGCCGAGATGCGAAAGGCCAATGGTCACGCCGCATCGATGAACGTGCGTTACTGGAGCATCGGCAATGAGAACTGGGGACCGCACGAAATCGGCGCCAGCACGCCGGCCAAGTGGGGACCGCTGGTCAAGGAATCAGCGCGATTGATGCTGAGCGCTGATCCCACTCTGACGCTGTTCGCCGCCGCGACGCCGGATCGCGGTTGGACGCTGCCGCTCCTGAAGGCGACGGGCGACGATCTGGATTACGTGGCGGTCCACGGCTACTGGCTCCGCAACCATGACACAAACGCCATGCCCGATTACATGGGCTGCATCATTCATTCGGAAACGCCCGAGCGGACCATTCGCGGCGTGATCGGCATTCTGGAAGAGGCGGGCGTTCGCGACCGCATCAAGATCGCGTTCGACGAGTGGAACCTTCGCGGCTGGCATCATCCTGGATTTCCCCGCAAGGAGGTGGGCGATCCCGGCGATCCGGAAACCATCGCGTTGATCCGCGCCCGAGAAAAGAACGACATCGCATCACAGTACAACATGGCCGACGCGTTGTTCTCGGCGTCGTTTCTGAATGGATGCCTGCGTCA
>JBGSYY010000357.1:0-11228 GCA_041750675.1 Isosphaeraceae bacterium
CGGTGGGCGGCGCGGCGGTGTCATGCCATTGTGAGTGTTTGTGACGCCATGACGACGCAGGCGCTTGAGGCTGGAGTGGGCCGCCCCGAGCAGTATTCGACCATTTACAGTGGCATGGATGTCGATGAGTTTCTCCATCCCAAACGCACGCGCGACGAGGTGCGCGGCGAGCTGGGGCTGGAGCCGAGCCATATCGCCTTCGCCACGGTCGCCCGCCTGTTCGAGCGCAAGGGTCACGACGACATTCTGGCCGTCGCGCCCGAGGTCCTGCGGGCGAACCGGGATGTGCGGTTCCTGTGGATCGGCAGCGGCCTGTGGCGTGAGCGGCTGGAGGCGGAGGCCGAGCGCCTCGGAGTGCGAAACTCGGTCATTTTCACGGGTCTGGTTCCGCCCGATCGGATACCGGAGCTGCTCGCCGCCTCCGATGCCGTGGTCCACCCCAGCCTGCGCGAAGGATTGGCCCGCGTTTTGCCCCAAGGGTTGCTCAGCGGACGGCCGGCGATCAGCTACGACGTGGACGGCGCGCGCGAGGTCGTGATCACCAACGAAACAGGCATTCTGTTACCCCCGCGCGATCTGGACGGGATGCGTGACGCCATACTCCGCCTGGCTGGGGACCCCGACCTTCGCGACCGGATGGGGTCGGAAGGGCGGCGTCGGTTTGCGCATCAATTCCGCCATGAGACGATGGTCGATCAGCTTCGTTTACTTTACGAGCGGTTGCTGGCTGCCGGCCACGGTGCGCGGGCCTGAGCCGCTGGGCCGGAGGACGACGAGGCTCAGGGTCTCGTCACGTCCACGCTCGACGTTGAAGCCCTTGACCTTCTCGCGGACCTCGACCGCGACCGAGGGGCTTGCCCCTTCGATGGCCTTGAGCTCGCGATCGGAAAGGGCCATGACGACGGTGCCGGCCTCCTCGACCTGGCCGACGAGCCAGGCGTGATCGCGGCGGACCTCGATCGGCTTGCCGAAGTTGTAAACAACGCCGGGCGGCTGGAATCCGGCCAGGATGGGCCGTGCGTTCAGCTCGGTCGAGACGGTGCGGAGCCTTTCGGCGACGATCGGCGTGAGCCGGTAAGGCTCCATCGCGGGCAAGACCCAGAGGCCCGCCAGCATCAGGACACTGAACCAGGTTCCGCCCAGAATGAACGCGCCCCGTCGAGTGGCCGCGCGTTGCAGGCTTTCGACGGCGGCAAGCGTGCCCACGACGATCAATATCGCCAGCACCATGCAGGGAACCCGCAAACCGGCGGGCAAGATGACTGTGCCGGCGACCATCGCTCCGACGGCGCCCACGCCGATTCCCAGGAGCAGGGCCATGGCCATGCGGCCCAGGGGCCAGCGCCTCAGGTTCATGCCCGAATTGGCCACGCTTTCAATGAACCAACCGACCATGAGGGCCGATCCGGCATAAGCGGGCAAGTAATAATGGATGAGTTTGGTGCGGATGATTTCGAGCACCACGAGCAGGCCCAGAATCCAACCGGCCAGGAAGCCCAGATTGGCATCCTCGCGACGCCGTTTCCAGGCGGCCCAGAGCGCGGGCGGTAGCAAGGCCGACCAGGGATAAAGGCCGCCCAGCGAGCCGACAATGTAGTAGCCGGGGAAACCGCCGTGGGTCTCCATGCCGGTCGTCATGCGATAAATGACGTGCTTGCCCATCGCCACCTGATAAAACTCGCCCTTGGAGATGATGCCGATGGCGATATACCAGGGGGCGGTTATGAGCAGGCAGAGCGGCACGCCCCACGCCCATTCGAGGCGGCGGAGGGGCACGATCGGCGATTTCCAGAGCCAGGCCATGCCGGTCGTCGCGACCAGGAACAACGGGGCGACCGGCCCCTTGGTCAGGACCGCCAACGCCATGCCGATCCAGAATACGAAGGCCCAGTGTTTCGAGGCCCTTTGGGTTAGCTCCCAGTAGGCCGTCATCGTGAGTGTGAGGAAGAAGAAGAGCGCGGCGTCGGTGGTCGAGAGCTTGGCCTCGGCCACGACGATCGGCGCTGAGGCCATGACCAGTGCGGCGAACCGGCCCACCCAGGGACCTGGGTACATGCGACGTCCCAAGCGCCAGACGAGCAGACAGGTGCCGACGCCGAAGATCGACGACATCAGGCGATTGCCGAACGGGTTGTCGCCGCCCATCCAGACGCCGGCCTGCATCACCCAGTACGTCAGAATCGGCTTATGGTAGCGCGGTTCGGCGTTGAAGGTGGGGTGGATGAAGTCGCCGCTGGCGCGCATTTCGCGGGCACATCCGGCGTAGCGCGGCTCGTCGCGATCCCAGAGGCTGGTGCGGCCGTTGCCTGCCAGATGAAGCGTGAGGGTCAGGACCGCGATCAGGCACGCCTCAATCCCCGGCGAGCGCGTCCAGGACCACCGAGAAACTCGCTCGCGCATCCGGTTCCACGCATTCGCCTGGTTGGTCGAACCCGGCAGTTCGTTATCGGCCACGGCTCCCTCCGTTCGGCCCATCGCTGGACCGGATCCATCCGGCCCGACGCTCACGACGCCAACGCCTACATCACCCCGCATTGTGAGAGACTATAATCGAAAGTGCGACAATGGTTGAGGCCGATCGGCGGCCCGCGATTCCATTGTTTAATGCAATAGTATAAAACGACTTAGGGCGATTGCGTGATGGCTGCGATGACCGAGGCGGCATGTCTACTCAAGAGTGGGGCGGCGTTCGCGAGGCGCGCGGCGCTGGTCGGGGCCGATGGCCGGATGGTGTTCGCGGGGACCAAGCCGGGGGCGTTCGCGCTCTATTTCGACGACGAGCCGTTTTATCACATCGACCTCGACGGGCGCTGGCAGCGCGCCTACATCGCGGGGACACATTATCTCAAGTCGCTCGATGGTGTGGTGCATGCGCTCGACAGAGTGCGCGAAGCGGGCCAGATGGTGTTGCACCGGCGTCGGCTGCCGTTTGCGGAGGCGGCGGATCTCGACGCCTCGGTTCGGAGCATGGCGATTGAGTTGACGGCCTCTCTGGACACGGCGCAACTCACCTGGCAGCCGCCGCCCGAGGGAGTGCCGCTTGATATCCCTTCGCTGCGATCGCTGCTGGATCTGGTGTGCGATCACGATGCCGCAGCCTGTTTTCGCGATCAGGAGGCGTTTCGCGCCGCGTATGGACCGGGCCCGCTGCCGTTTTTTCCTCCGAGCTGTCCGCAGCCTGTTTTATTGCGCGCGACGGTTCCCAGCGACCTGGCGGGATGCTGGGCGCTGGGTCCGCAGGCGGCGACCGTGCGATCCACGTCGGAATTTGCCGAACATGCGCGTGATGTGGCGAAAGCGCTGGGGCGTCGTGTCGCACAGGCACGCGGGCTGGTGTTGACAGGCGGCGATGCACTACGTCAACCGGCCGCGCCGGTGTTGAGCTGGCTGGAAACGGCCACGTTTCTTTTTCCGCTGGCGGAGACTAGCCGCCGTCCGTCGATTACCGAGCGTTCCGAGCACGATGCCTTGCTCGATGGGATTTACGCCTTTCTGGACTCGCCCGTCACGCCGCATACGGCCCAAGATTGGACGGCCCTGGCGTCGGCCGGGCTGCGTCATGTGGATATCGGCGTCGTGTCGGGAGCCGAGCCGGTGCGTCGCGTGCATGGGGCCGATTGGGCCGGGGCGGACCTTCACCAGTTGGTTTCGATGCTGCACGACGCGGGTATCGGCGTGGGTCTTGTGGTCGTCTACGGCTGCGGAGGAACCGAGGACGCGGAAGCCCACCTCGCCGGAACGCTCGATCTGCTGCTTCACCTGCCCTTGAGAGCGGGCGACATTCTCTATCTTGTTGACCTGGATGAACTGGCTGGCGACGAGGGGGCGGACGGCTTCCTTCGTTCGTGCGGGCGGACGCCACTCGACGCGTCGGCGCGTGAGAAACAGCTTCAGGAACTGCGAGAAGGTTTGAAGCCGCTTCGCGCGGAGCGAAAGGTCAAGGTGGTGCCATATACGCTGGAGAAGCAAGCGTGAATCTGGGCCATTAGTGGCTCAGCTTGCGCTGGCGTCGGCCGCTGAGGAAGCTGTCGAAGACATATTTGCCGAGGTCTTCGGCGGAGCAATACGCGGCGACGCCCTTGGTGACGCGGGCCATTTCCTCGACGAAGTTGACCAGGCCGTGATAGAAGTAATCCTCGACCAGCGCGAAGCTGGAGACGCGGATACCGGCGGCCGCACAGCGTCGGGCCTCGGCCAGGGTGGCGCGCGCGGTGCGATCCGAGGGAGGATAGATCAGGAGGACCTCGCGGCCTTCGATGTGCGCGGTCGGTTCGCCATCGGTAATGACGATAATCTGCTTGTTCGCGGTGCCGGCGCGTGCGAGTTTGCTGCGGGCGAGCTTGAGGCCGGCGTCGATATTGGTGAAGTGTTGAACCTGGGGAGGGAGCGGCTCGTCGAGGCTCAAACGCAGGTGAACACGGCTGTCGTACATGCCGACAGGCTTGGGCGCGGAGCCGATCAACTCCCGCTCGGTGAGTGGGCTGGCCAGCGTGTAGAAGCCGATCATCTGGACGGAATCCTGGGGATAGCGGGCTCGGATCAATGCTTGCAGGCCCAGGGCCACCTTCTTGGTGGTGTAGTATTTGCCGTAGCGAGACATCGAGCCGCTCATGTCGATCAAGACGACCGTGGCGCAGCTTGATTGATATTCGGTTTCGTGAACGACAAAGTCGTCCATTTCGGGTCGGATCGGCACGCCGCCGCCCTGGCGGTAGTAGGCGTTTTTGAGCGTCTCGTGGAGGTTGATATTGGCCATCGGATCGCCGAACACATAGGGGCGAGTCTCGTCGAGGCGGATCGATCCGGTGCCTTTCTGACCGGTGTCGTGTTTACCGAGTGCGCCTCGGTCGAAGGTCTGGAACAGCTCCGAAAGTGCTCCCTCCTGCACCCGGCGCACGCCGCGTGGGCCGACGCGATACTTGCCCTCGCCGTCCTTCTCGATCAGGCCCTCTTTTTCGAGCAGCTCGACCAGATCTTGCTGATCGTCGTCCACGTCGTCGAGGTGCCGAAGCACGGCGTCGCCGTGGTGCATGACGTATTCGGCGAGCTGGTCGAACGCTTTATCGGCGGATTGAGGCTGATGGAGCTGCGAACCGTCCCACTTGCGATATTCGTAGAGTGCCATGTCGTGTGCTCGCAGTTCGTTTTGCGGGGTGGAATCAGTCGTCCAGGCGTTCGACGAAGATGAGCTGGACAGGGCCGTACACGAAGCGGTCGCGATCGTCGTCGGCGTGCCAGCGAATCTTGGCATCGGCAGTGGGTATTGCGTGAAATCGGACGCGATCGCCCTGGCGGATCGGGCGGCGCGGGAAGGCGGGGTGGGTCCATTCCTCGAAGGAAGGTGCGATGCAATACGCCTCGAATCCCCAGGCATAGTCGGCGACGCTGGGAATTTCGATCTCGACACGATACGGCGACCAGATCGGGGCCATCGGCAAATCGACGAGCTTCATTGGCTCCATATCCCAGCCGACCGGGCGGGTCCACTGCACCTCGCCGACCCAACCGTCGACCGGACCATGTGATTCGAGCAAGGCGGTCATCTCGGCAGCGACCTCGTCCAGCGACTCCTCATTGAGAAACGGCGGCCTAACGCTCAGCCGCTCGCGGATCGCGTGGTCGATCCGCAAGGCAAATGCCTCCTGGGCCATCGGTAGTCCCACACGTTTGAGCACAGGCGTTTTGAGCGGAGATTGCACCTCGGGCATGTGAGCGGAGATCGCCGTTGCAGCCACCGGAGGGCTGTCGGAACCTGAGCCACAACCCATCACCAGGGCCAGCGGCGCGAGGGTTGCGAGAAGAGCCATGAGTCGGTTCACGGGTTCAATCATCGGGCTTTCCTGGCTCCTCAGGACTCGCGAGACGACAGCGAGCCGCTCCTGAACTCGATTATCGACGATATGCGCGTACTCCGTGTTTTACATTCTTGTTGAGTTTGTTGTTGACGTGCAGCCCCTCGAGCACGAATTCCGACGCGGCCGCCGTGGCTGCCTCGCGCGCTTCGGGGTCGGAGAGATCACCCTGCTGTTCGCGAGCGAATTGCTCGGCCCGCTTGCGAAGTTGGGGAAGCTTGCTCAGGCGTTCCAGGACCTCGTGCGCGGGCAGGGTATCGCCCAGCTCCAGGCCGCCGCCGCTCTCGAAATGCTCAACAACGGCTCGGAAATCCTTGGGATCAAAATACTGGCCGAAGACATTCTTCACGGCCTCGGCGACGATGCGATGAATGAGCATGTCTTCCTGACCGTCGTCCTCGGTCATCGTCAGCTCCAGCTTACCCCGACTGCTGGGGATGAGATGCGCGAGGTCGGCAACGCGGGGGACGACCCACGTTTCGCCCGTTACCAAGGCCCGACGCTCGGCGTTCGACACCAGGTTTTCCAGGTTGGCGATCGACATCCGCACCGAGACGCCCGAAAGCTGGTTGACGTGGGGACTTGTCCGAGCAAGCCGGGCAGTCTCCTCGACCACTTCCTTGAGATAGTTGGGGATCGCCAGATGAACGCCGTCACGGTCGAGCCAGGCGTTGGCGTCGTTGATGGCGATGCCTAGCTCGCGCGTCAATGGATAATGGGTGCGCACCACCGAGCCGATGCGATCCTTGAGCGGCGTGACGATCCGCCCACGATTGGTATAGTCCTCGGGGTTTGCCGAAAAGACCATGCAGAGATCAAGGTGCAGCCGAACGGGATAGCCGCGAATTTGCACGTCGCGTTCTTCGAGCACATTGAACAATCCGACCTGAATCTTGGGGGCGAGGTCGGGTAGTTCGTTGATGCAGAAGATACCGCGATTGGTGCGCGGGATCAGGCCGAAGTGCATCGTCATTTCACTGGAGAGATAACGGCCTTCAGCGTGCTTGATCATGTCAATCTCGCCGATCAGGTCGGCGATGGTGACGTCGGGCGTGGCGAGTTTCTCGTTGTATCGTTCCGACCGGCCAACCCAGTCGATCGGCGTAGCGTCGCCCATCTTGGCGATTTTGTCGCGGGACTCCTTGGACACCGGCGCATAGGGGTGGTCGTTGACCTCGCTGCCCTCGACGATCGGCATGGCCTCGTCCAGAAGGTGAACAAGTTGCCGCAGCATCCGGGTCTTGGCCTGACCACGGAGGCCGAGAAAGAGGATGTCGTGCTTGGAGAGAATGGCGTTTTGCACCTGGGGGACGACGGTTTCGTCGTAGCCCACGATCTCGGGAAACAGCGGCTCGCCGGCCCGGATGCGGCTGATCAGATTACGCCTCATCTCGTCCTTGACCGTCTCCATCGCATAGCCGCTGGCCCTCAACTCGCCCAGCGTGGTCGGCCGCTCCGTCGCCATGAATTGTTCGCTCCCAACGGGTGTCGATCAGGCGGGATTGCAAGAGTATCGCGCAGCGCGATGCGCGATCTCCACCCTTTCATGCTAGCCGGAGCGTCAAGGCGAGGCGGATATCGCCCGGGGGCCGCTCAGGACGGGACTGGCTCCACATTGTCGAACAGGCGGCTGACACTCTCGCGGCGATGGATCGACCAGATCGCCTGGGCGAATACCTGCGACACACTGATCAACGTGCAATTCGGGGCCAGGCTTTCGGTTCGTCCGCCGATGGTGTCGGTCAGCACAAGTTCCTTGATCGGGCTGCGCGCGATCCGGGCACCCGATCCCCTGGAGAACACGCCGTGCGAAACGGCCGCGTAAACGTCGTTCGCCCCACGATCGATGCACGCATGGGCCATTTCGATCAGGGTGCCGCCGGAAATGGTGAAGTCGTCGACGATGAGGACGTTCTTGCCTTGGACGTCGCCGATCACTTCCTGAATTTCGGCGGTTTCGTCGTGACCGTGACGCACCTTGTTGCCGATGACGAGCGGCGCGTTCATGGCTGCGGCGTAACGCGCGGCGGCCTTGCTGAAGCCGACGTCGGGCGCGGCCACCACGAGGTTGGGGATCTCCTTTTTCTGGAAATACTCGATCAAGACCGGCAGGGCGTAGAGGTGGTCGACCGGAATCTTGAAGAACCCCTGAATCTGGGGGCTGTGCAGGTCCATGGTCAGCACACGGTCGGCACCGGCGGCCTCGATCATGTCGGCGACGACGCGGGCGCGGATGGAAACGCGAGGCTCGTCCTTCTTGTCCCCCTTGGCGTAGGAGAAATAGGGTATGACGGCGGTGACCTGAGCGGCGCTGGCGCGCTTGAAGGCGTCGATCCAGAACATCAGCTCGACCAGGTTGTCGTTCACCGGATGCTCGGTGCCCTGGAAAATGAAGACGTCGCGGCCGCGAACGTTTTCGAGGATGCGGACGAACAGGTTTCCTTCGCTGAAGACGTGCGTCTCCGAGCGGGAAAGGTCGACGTCAAGATAGCCGCAGACCAGCTTGGCGAGGTCGCGGCTGGCCGACCCGGCGAAGATTTTCATCTCGCCATAGGGGTCTTCGGCCTTCGAGGAGTTGCAGCAAATGAGCGAATTGTCCATGGCCATGGCGGGTGACCCGTGGTTCACTTGCCGAGGATCCGTCCGGGGCAGGTCCGAGACGATGAGCTGAAATGCGGCGGTGTCTTCCGAGGGGAGAAAACAGACCGCGACCCAATCCACTCACAACTTCTCCAAAGTAACACAATCGACGGACGACGCGACAGCCCACGCGCACACCTCCGTTCCGGGGGTGGACGGATTCCGCAGGTTGAACAAGCCGTGCGAGACGAACGTCTGAGGAGAGTCGCCCCGGTCGTTCTTCGTGACTAGAATGTAGGGGCTTAGATCATCTCAGAGACGCCACGGAACCGTTGAGGCGGGCTTTTCCATGATGCTTATTTTCACACGAATGAACCGCGCCGGGGCGCGAAGCTGGCTGGCGGCCATCGCCATCGTTTTGGCCGGCTGGCTTCCCAGCCACTCGTCGCCCGCCGCGCCCGGACTTCGCAACGAGGTGCTCATGTCGGCCAATGCGACCGCTCAGGAGATTCCCGGCGGCCTGGAAGGCGGCGTCGACTGGATCAACACGCGAGGCCCGATTCATCTGGAAGACCTGCGCGGGAAGGTCGTGCTGCTCGACTTCTGGACGTATTGCTGCATCAATTGCCACCACGTTTTGCCTGACCTGGAATTTCTCGAAAAGAAGTACCCCAACGAGCTGGTGGTGATCGGCGTTCACACGGCGAAGTTCGACGCCGAGCGCGACACCGAGAACATCAAGCAGAAGGTGGCCGAGTACCGGATCATGCACCCGGTCGTCAACGACGCCAACCAGAAGATCTGGAGCCGCTTCAACGTGCAGTCGTGGCCTACGCTGGTTGTGATCAACGCGAAGGGCGAGTATGTCGGCTCCGCGCCCGGCGAGGGCAATCGTGATGTTCTGGACAAGGTGATTGGCAAGCTCGTGGCCGAGCACAAGGACGCCGGCGAGCTGAACACCGACCCGCTCCGGTTTTTTCCCGAGGCCGAGAAGCCGCACGACAGCCCCTTGCTCTACCCCGGCAAAATTTCGATCGACGAGCCAGCCGCTCGCATGTTTATCAGTGATACGGGACACAATCGAATCGTGGTCGCCGATTTCGACGGCGCGGTTCAGGCGGTGATTGGGGATGGGCTGCCGGGATTGAAGGACGGCACATTCGCGGAGGCGCAGTTCAACCGGCCGCAGGGGACCCTGTTTTTCCAGGGCAAATTGTACGTTGCCGACACGGAAAGCCACGCGATCCGCGAGATTGATCTGGACGCCAGGACGGTTCGGACCGTGGCGGGAACCGGCGAGCAAGCCTATCGACGCGGCGGCAAGGGCAAGGCGACGGAGACGGGACTGAACAGCCCCTGGGATCTTGCGCCGATGGGGCCGAACATGCTGCTCATCGCCATGGCGGGGCCGCATCAACTCTGGCGGTTGAATCTGGAGTCGAACACCATCGCCGTGTGGGCGGGCACGGGCCGCGAGGACATCAACGACGGTCCGATTCTGGAACCGACCGGGCGTGGCGGAGACAAGCCGCCGGGCGGGGCCTCGTTCGCCCAGCCCAGCGGCCTGGCGACAAATGGTGAGAAGCTCTGGGTCGCGGATTCCGAAGGTTCGTGCGTGCGCGAGATCACATTCGGCAAGGAACCGAGGGCTGTGACCATCGCCGGCACGCATGACCTGCCGATGGGCCAAAGTTTGTTCGCGTTCGGCGATGTTGACGCGGTGGGTAACAAGTCTCGATTGCAGCACTGCCTGGGCGTGGCCTATGCCGACGACGGCACGCTCTATGTCGCCGATAGCTACAACAACAAGATCAAGGCGATCGACCTGGCCACGCGCGAAGTCAAAACGCTCGCCGGCACGCGTTCGGGCGGCGCGACCGACGATCCGCCCCAGTTTGACGAGCCTGGCGGCCTGGCCGTGGCGAACGACCTGCTCTATGTCTCCGATACCAACAACCACGCGATTCGCATCATCGAGCGCAAGACGGGCAAGACGCGCACGCTGGAACTCACGGGCATCAGCCCGCCCGAGCGCAAGAAGTCGAAGCCTAGGTTCCCCCGAGCCGAGGAGATCGAACTCACCGAGATCGAGCTGGCGCCGGCCGCACAGTTTGCGCTGAACGTGAACCTGACGCTCGCCGACGGGTTCGAGATCAGTGCCGATGCGCCGATGCCGTATCTTGTCGAGGCATTGGACGCGCCGGGCGTGCTCTCGTCGATCGCGCCTACCGAGGGTGGTCGCGTAGAGCCGCCTGCGGCGTCATACACGGTCAACATCCCGCTCGCCAAGCAACCGGCCGCCGGCGACACGCTCCGGTTGAAGTTTTACTCCTCGGCCTTTGAGTGCAAGAAGGGTGCCTCGGGACTGTGCCGGATCAAGAATTACGCCTGGACGATCCCGATCAAGTTCACACCAGGCGGCGGGAATCGCGTGGAGTTGTCGACGCCCTGATTCGCACCCGTTTTTGTCGGGCGTGTGCGGCATGTCGCCTTCGTACTTCGGCAAGTCGCACACGCCCTGCCCTGCAACCCGTTCACTTCTCGACAACCAGCCTCAGGCCGACAGGCAAGGCATCGCCCAGGGCCAGGTTCGTGAGGCTGGCTTCCAGCTCGCGGTATTCGCGGATTGCGTCCAGGGTTGCCTGAGGCGCATTCAGCGCTTGAAGCCGCGTGAGTACTGAGTCACGCGTGGACGGCTCAATGTCGCGCGTGCGGTCGCCTGACATCCGCGCGAGCTGGCCCAACGCGAAGAGGTAATCCGTCGTCTCGCGCGAGCCTTGCGGCGCATGGGCCAGC
>JBGSYY010000358.1:0-6752 GCA_041750675.1 Isosphaeraceae bacterium
GTCTGCCGGTGCGCGGGCTGGCCGGCTCGTTGACGCGGACGATGATCCGCGAGGCCCTCGGCGGCGACGTGACGATCCGCGCCGAGGCAGAAATGCTCCGGCTGACCTGGAATGCCGCGGCCGGCTGGCGTGAGAGCGTGAGAGGGTTAGTCGGGCTTGTGGGCGGCGAGGCAGAGATCGTCCGGCGTGCCTACGGCGTTCGTCCCTTGGAGTCGTATCGACCCAATGACCCGGACCGGCCCACGGTGCTGCTCTTGCACGGCATGAACTCTGCCTCGGGCAGCTTCGTGCACATGATTCCGCTCTTTGAGAAGGCGGGCTACGGAGTGGTGCTCTACGATTTTCCGGACAATCAGGATCTGGACGTGACGTGCCCGCGCTTCGTCGAAGACCTGCATGCGTTTCGCGAGGCGCGGGGCGAGCGGGCGTCGTGGTCGATCGTGTCCCACTCGATGGGCGGGCTCTTGGGGCGTTGGTATGTCGAAGGCCCGGCCTATGCGGGCGATATCGACCGCCTGATCATGGTTGGCCCGCCCAACGAGGGCTCGGCCTTGGCAAAGGCCCAAACGCTGCTGCAGTGGATTGAAAACGTGGGGACGACACGATCGGGCCGAACGGGGTCGATGGTCGAGCTTTCCGAGGGCCTGGGCGCGGCGGCCGAGGATCTTCTGCCGGGCAGCCGGTTCCTCCGCGAGCTGAACGAACGGCCCAGACGCGTGGGCGTGCGCTATTACATCCTCGCCGGCGACATCGGTTTTGTGACACAAGAGCAACGGCATGAGATCGAGCAGCAATTGACCGCGTTGAAACGCGCCGCGGGAATCCTGGGACAGCTCGCGGGGATCGCGACGGCGGATCTCCCCGGGCAACTCGATTGTTTGACCGACGGCACGGGCGACGGCGCGATCGCCGTCGAGTCGACCCGATTGGCCGGCGCTCCGGAGCCGGTGGTCATCCATGCCAACCATGTCGAGCTGATTCGCGGGCCGCTGCTCTATCCCAACCCGGGACCGGTGGCGTGCATGGCCCAGGTGCTGGAGTGGCTGGGGCGACCCACTGATGGGCCGCGCTGACCCCTTTCGAGCCGATCGCTCATCGAGTAAGCTCCCCGTCAATCTCCTTTAATCATCCCGATTTCCAGGCATATACGAGGCGCTACTCATGGCGACGCCGCACGCGCCAGCGCACCCGACGACGACAGCCCGACATCCGGCCGGCCTCTACGCGCTCTTTGCGGCAGAAATGTGGGAGCGCTTCAGCTTCTACGGGATGCGGGCGTTGCTGGTCCTGTATCTCACCAAGGCGATCGGTATGGACCGGCCCGACGCCCTGGGAATTTACGCCGTCTATACGGGGCTGGTCTACCTTACCCCACTGATCGGCGGGCGACTGGCGGATCGCTACCTCGGCCAGCGCAAGGCCGTTTTCATCGGCGGCATTCTGATGGCGCTGGGCCAGTTCGTGCTGACCCAGCGCGGGCTTCTCAACCTGGGGCTGGGGCTGCTGATCCTCGGCAACGGTTTCTTCAAGCCCAACATCTCGACAATGGTCGGCACGCTCTACCCGCAAGGCGATCACCGCCGCGACGGTGCCTACACGCTCTTTTACATGGGCATCAACCTGGGGGCGTTCCTCGCGCCGTTGATTTGTGGCCCGCTGGGCGAGAATTATGGGTGGTGGCCGGGTTTCGCGGCGGCTGGTGTCGGAATGGTGATCGGCCTGCTCTGCTTCCTGTTCACGCAACGGCTGCTCCAGGGCGGCGGGCTGCCGCCCGGCCGCCCGGCTGTCAATGGAGCGATGCTCCAGGCGCGTGATTACCTTGAGATCGTGGTCATCGCCGCTCTGTGCGCGGCGGGCGTTTACGGCGCACTTCAGGCCTGGCCGATGATTGAGCCGCTCTGGTCTCCGGGCTGGCTCCGCGCCTTTGCACCTGCCGACCCCAAGGCGATCCCCTTCGCGGCCGTCGCCTACAAAGGCGCGGTGCTGATCGGCCTGTTGGGCCTGTTCCTTTACCTGACCGAGCCGCGACGGCCCCGAGGCGAGGCCGCTTTGATGTATGAGAAGCTCTCAGGTGACGACTGGCAGCGTGTCGTCGTGATTTTGATCATCAGCCTCTTCTCGATCGTATTCTGGGCGGGGTTCGAGCAGTCCGGCGGGACGATGAATCTGTTCGCCGACGAGAAGACCAATCGCACCATCTTCGGCTGGGACATGCCGGCCTCGGTGCTGCAGGCGGTCAACCCGCTGTTCATCATTCTTCTCGCGCCGGTCTTCGCTGGGCTTTGGACCGCACTGGCAAAGCGGAATTTTCCGTTGCCCTCCTTTGCCAAGCAAGGGCTTGGGCTCATCCTGCTGGGGCTGGCGTTCGTGATCATGTACTTCGCCGAACAACGCGCCGATTCGCAAAAGGTTTCACCGCTCTGGCTGATCGCCACCTACTTCGTATTCACGGTGGCCGAGTTGTTCGTCTCGCCGATCGGACTGTCGTTGGTCAACAAGCTCGCGCCCTTGAAGCTCGCGTCGTTGATGATGGCTTGCTGGTTTCTTTGCACGGCCGCGGCCAACTACCTGGCCGGCATCATGGAGAACACGATCGAACCGTACCACCTCAACCTGTGGGCCTTCCTTGGTATGGTGGCCGTGGTTCCGGGGATATTAATGCTGATGATGACTCCACTTCTGGTCCGCATGTCACACGGCAAGGCCTGACCACGCGACCCGCGACCGAGAGGGCCTGATAACCCGATTCCTTTCTGCCGAGGCTGCTTCTCTCATGCGTGTATTGATCGGATTGCTCACCATCGTCGCGTTGTCGGCCCCACTGATGGCCGCGGACCGAAGATCCATGACCGTGGCCGACCTGCTGGCCGTGAAAGGTGTCAGCGACCCCCAGGTCTCGCCCGATGGGTCGCTGGTCGCGTATGTCGTTGCCGAGGTGGACGTCGAGGCGAACAAGTCGAACTCAAGCTTGTGGATGGTTGCTATACAGGGCGGCGAGCCCAAACGGCTGACGACCACGCCCGGTACCAACAACCACCCGCGCTGGAGTCCCGATGGATCGAAAATCGCCTTCGTTTCCAGCCGCAGCGGCTCGGCCCAGGTCTGGCTGTTGCCGATCGACGGCGGCGAGCCGACGCAGTTGACCAAGCTGCCGATCGACGTCTCCGGCCCGCTCTGGTCGCCCAAGGGGGACAAGATCGCTTTCACCGCCGAAGTCTATCCCGGCACAACGCCGGAGGAGACTGCCAAGAAGGACAAAGAGAAGGCCGATGCCAAGACCAAGGCGCGTACCTATGATTCGCTGATGATCCGCCACTGGACAAGCTGGGATGAAGGCAAGCGCTCACACCTGTTCGTTTGCGACGCCGCCAGTGGCGAAGCCAAGGACGTCATTCCCAACTGGAAGGCAAACGTGCCGCCCGCCCCGTTTGGCGGGTCGAGTGACTACACGTTCGACGGCGACGGTGCGAACCTCGCCTTCACCTCGGAGCCTCTGGAAAACCACGCGACCAGCACCAATACCGATATCTGGGTGGTTCCCGCCGAGGGCGGCGAGGCCAAAAACCTCACCGCCGACAACCCCGGCGCGGATGGTCAACCCGCCTATTCGGCCGACGGCAAATGGCTGGCCTGGGTGAGTCAGAAACGCGCAGGGTTCGAGGCCGATCAATGGGTCTTGAAATTCCGCCCCGCCGCCGATGCCGACGCCAGACCGGTGGCCATCACCGAGGGGCTGGATCGGCCCGTTTCGTCGTTCACCTGGGACCCCAGCGGGCCGAATATCGTCGCCGTTGTGGACGAAGGTGGATATGAAGCGATCTATGATTTTCCGACCATCGGCCGACGTGCGGCGCGCAAGCTGCTCGACGGCGCGACGCACTCGACCGCGAGCCGTGCCCAGGATGGAACGCTCGTTTTCGCAAGAAACCAGGCCCAACGGCCGACCGAGATTTATCGCGCCGACGCCGCCGGCCAAAGCGTCACCCAGATCACGCACCACAACGACGACCTGATCGCGCAGCTCGATCTCAACCCAGCCGAGAAGTTCGAGTTCGAGGGCGCGGACGGCGCGACTGTCCAGGGCTTCGTCCTCAAGCCGCCAGGCTTCGAGCCGGGCAAGAAATATCCAGTGCTGTTTCTGATCCACGGCGGGCCGCAGGGCGCGTGGCACGATGACTGGCACGCGCGCTGGAATTACTCGCTGTTCGCCGCTCCGGGGTTCGCCGTCGTGGCGATCAACCCGCGCGGCTCGACCGGCTTCGGCCAGGAGTTCACCGACGCCATCAGTCGCAACTGGAACGGCCAGGTGTATACCGACCTGATGAAGGGCCTCGACCATGCCCTGGCGACGTATGCGTTCCTCGACGCCGACCGCATGGTTGCCGCCGGCGGCTCGTTTGGTGGCTACATGGTCAACTGGATCGCCGGACAAACGGACCGGTTCAAGGCCCTGATCTCGCATGCCGGCATCTTCGACCTGATCAGCATGAACGTCACGACCGAGGAGCTTTGGTTCTCGATCTGGGAGTTCGGCGGCATGCCCTGGGAGACGCCCGAACTGCACGCCGATCAGTCGCCCAGCACATATGTGCCGAACTTCAAAACGCCGACGCTCGTCATCCACGGCGCTCTCGACTACCGCGTGCCCGACATGCAGGGCCTGGGTATGTTCACCGCCCTGCAACAGCGTGGCGTGCCCAGCCGCTACCTCTGGTTCCCCGACGAGGGTCACTGGATCTTGAAGCCCGCCAACCGCCTCCGCTGGTGGGACGAGGTCCACGGCTGGATGAAGCAACACGCGGGAGCCACACCCGCCGATGGCCATTGAACCCGTGCCGCCGCCCACCGCCAACCCACGACCGCCGATCTCCCGCGCCTTGCTCCAGGGCTTATGCCCGGTCTGTCGGCGTGGGAGAATCTTCGCCTCCACATGGCGGATGAACGAAACGTGCCCGGAGTGCGGATTGAATTACTCGCGTGAACATGGCTACTTCACCGGCGCGATGTACGTCAGTTACGGGCTAGGAATCCCCCTGATCGCCCTCTTCACGTTCCTGGCCTGGCTGGTGCGTCCACACTGGGAGATCTGGCAGCTCGTGCTGGTCGCGTGGGTCGTGTTCTTGCCGCTGGTCCCGCTCGTCTTCCGCTACTCGCGTATCCTCTGGATCCATTTCGACCGCGCTATCGATCCGGAATCGCCCGACGATCGACCACCTTCTCGATGATCTCGCAAAGCCGTCGTCGGCAGAAACGGCCCGGCGATCCCGGAACGCTTCTCGTTCGCCCTGATGGGAAGCATGTCGAGTCCTCCAGAAAATCCGAAGGCTTACGGGTCGATTTCGCTTGATTCCGGCTGATATGTCGGGAGAATAGGATTATAACATCCAGTTTTATCGCCGCTCTTCTCATGGGTATAGGACAAGCGACTAAGAGCGAACTTCATGGGCCGATCGCGGAGGGCATTGGCATGCGAAACTTTCAGCGTATCCTCATTTCCCTTGTGGGCGACACGGATGAGTTCACCGCCGTCGAGCGCGGGGTGAGTCTCGCGCGGCGGGTCGGGGCCAGTGTGACGCTTGTTGACGTCGTCGAGGATCCACCATGGTATCTGGGGGTTCTGCCGGCAACTTCGACGCTTTTCGACGAGGAGCTCCGCGCCCGGCGTGAACGTCTCGAATCGCTCGCATCGTCGCTTGGAGCGCAAGCGCAGACAGTCAGCACCGAGCTACTCCGAGGACGACCGGAAATCGAGACCATCCGCCAGGTTCTTCGCGGCGGTCACGATCTTGTTGTGAAGCGCGCTCAGGAGGGAGAGGACGGTCTCGTTGTCTCACCCGACATGCGGCTGCTGCGCAACTGCCCATGTCCGGTCTGGCTCGTACGCCGCGCTCAAGAGTCACGGCTGTTCGCGCGGATTCTCGCCGCCGTGGACCCGGTGCTCGACGAGGCCGATGCGAGTGCGGCTCAGAAGACGGCGCTCAATCAAAAAATTCTGGATTTGGCGACATCGCTCGCCGACTGGCAGGGCGCGGAACTGCATGTCATCCACGCCTGGGAGCCTATCGGCGAGGGACTGTCTCGGAGGTGGGGTATCGGCAGCGAGGAGGTGATCACGGAATGCATCGAACAGATGCATACCGCCGCTCGCAGGGCGTTGGATCACGTGGTCGCTCCCTACCTCGATCGAATCGGGGCGGCACATCTTCATCTCATCAATGGTGATCCTGGTCAGGCGATTCCCAGCTTCGCCGCCACCCATCGCGTCGACCTCATCGTGATGGGAACCGTGGCGCGAACCGGCATCTCCGGTCTGATCATCGGCAACACGGCCGAGACCATCCTTCAGCGGGTTCGCTGTTCGGTTCTGGCGGTCAAGCCGGATGGATTCGTCTCGCCTGTCAGCCCCGTGGAGCCCGGAGGCTCGCCCTGGGTTGATCCGGGATCACGCTGAGCCGGGCGAGTCCGGGCCACGCACGCGCGTCAGAAGTTCAAAGGCTATTTTCCAGAAGTTTCGTGGATGGAGTTTAATACCGTTGATGGCAAATTTACTGTGGTTGCGCAGGAAGACGATCTGTTTGTGCGCCTGTTCAACTTCTATGGAATTTCAGGCCCAAAGAATTTTCCGGAATTGCCTGTTGGCGACATTTCGTTTCTGGATGCCATTCCACCGGTGGGTACCAAACTGGCGATGGGCATCAGCAACGACACCTGGAACCTTGGCCCCATGGGCGAACTCAATAAAATGGACAAAC
>JBGSYY010000359.1:0-14611 GCA_041750675.1 Isosphaeraceae bacterium
AGCTTGACCAAACCCGTCCATGCCTGGGCGTCCAGCTCCGAGCCAGCGGAGCCTCGGGCGGCCAGGGTCAACCAGAGAATCGCCAGCAGTTCGGCCCGTTCGACGGCCGGGGGCGGCGAGTGGAAGCGACGATCGAGATCGTAGCCCAAGCGATCCTTACGATAGATCAGGGGAACTCCCGCCGCGCGGAGGGCGTCGAGGTCGCGATGCGTGGTTCGCCGACTGACGCCGCAAAGTCGGCCCAGATCGGCGGCGTTGGGAAACGCCTCACGCTGGATTTCGAGCAAGATTCGCAGCAATCGCGAAAGCTGGCTCCGCGCCAGCGACCCATCACGCATGTCCCAATGCTTCCCCTGAAATCGGTTTTCGCGGGAAGACCCACTCAGGCCCTTGTCGAACGAACGGAGTGTCCCCGCCAGGGAACCTACGACACCGGGCTTGTCCATGCGAACACGTCGCGTTCGGTTTACTGATCCGGCATCGGCGTATTGCTCGAAACCGCGCGGGCGAAGGTCAACGGCGACTTGACAGCCGAGCGTGTTCGACCCTATTTTAATGGAGTAAGACAAATGGGTAGGTAGCTCAGTTGGTAGAGCATGCGACTGAAAATCGCAGTGTCGGGAGTTCAATTCTCCCCCTGCCCACTTTTTGAATCACGGCGTGTCGTGAGACGTACTTGGTTCGACGGATCGTAAGGATTTCCGAATCCGCGTAAATCTCGTCCAGGTTCTCTCCGCACAGACCCTCCAAACCACCGCAGGATTGAACGGCTTGGAGGCGGTCCTTTTCCATGCGCAAGCCTTACAGCCCGTTGCGATCAGGGGCTGCCGACGGGTGGCCCGTGCCAGCGGTTTGCCGGTTTCTGTCTGGTTGACGTGGAAAAAGGGCACGGTTCAATAGGGGTCCCACGATTTGTTCGCGGGATGAAATGAGGGGCGATGCCGTGCGTCCTGGATCCCCGCCTTCGCGGGGATGACTCGTTCGGGTGCGGTCATGGAATCCGGTCGGATGAGGGGAACCTTTTCGGTACAAGCCCCAAGCGTGAGCGCGGGGATCTCCCCGTCGTTACACCACGTCGCTGGCGCTTCCGGCTCGTATCGAGTTGAACACGTCGCTGACGCTTCCGGCTCGTATCGAGTTGAACACGTCGCTGACGCTTCCGGCTCGTATCGAGGAGGTTTTCCAACCCGCGGCCGATCGGATCTCACGACCGGAAATGATTCCCGCATCCACTCGTTCGGCGGGCACCATGTGATCGGCCCGCGATCGTACCCTGGGATGCGTCCCAAAGTCCGCCCTGCCTTGGGAACCTCACGCGAGTCTTCCTGTTTCTGGTCGTCGATCCAACGGGCCTAGCCAACCCGAGCAGGCTCGACGACCCCTTTCACTGAAGTGAGTTACGAAGAAGCTGATTCGATGGGCCTCAACCCGACGCTCTGCGGCGGTGGATTGTCGTCCTGGGAAACTCGCCGAAAAGCCGGTGGTAATCCGCGGCGAAGGCGCCTGGACGTGTGAATCCGAGGCCAAAGGCGATTTGCTGGATGTGACCTCGGCCAGGACCGATCGCGATCAACTGCCGCCGCGCCAGGTTGAGTCGTATCGTCTTGAGATAATCCTTGGGGCTGAGTCCGGTTACCTCCATGAAAGCGTAATGGAGAGTGCGTTCGCTGACACCCGTATGCTCGCAGAGTTGCAGGATTGAAACCCGAACGTCAGGATCGGCCAAGGCGAATTCCTCGGCCTGGCGGACGACTCGCTGACGCTGGAACGGAGTTGTGCGGAAGGGGTCCACGATGCGTCCTCCACAGAGTGTGCGGAGGAGGTCGGAGGCAAGCTCGATCGGGTCGATACATTGCAGCTCATCGTCAAGTCCCGACGGACTCGCTTCGAGACGCTTGAGACAGTGTCGCCAACGGGTCGCCAGTGCGACGGCGGTTTCCGGCTCGAGCTGAAACGCATGGATACCCTGTCGCAGGGTGTCCCAGTCCAGACCGATCAGCCCCTCGGCCGTGCGATTCAGCAGCTCCACGTGGATTGCCAGCGCGGTTTGCCGATAGTCGCGAGAACAGGATGTGTGGTCCACCTCAATACCGGCCCCCGCGATGTTGACCATGCCAGGCCGTAGTTCACGTCCTCTCCAGCGTGCGCCGGCATTCTCGGCAAGAACGGGCGAAATGGCGACCGTTTCCGGCTTGCGCAAACCTCGACTTCGGATACAGCGGTTGCTCTCGATGTCGAAAAGTTGGATTTGCTCGAGATCCGCGAAGCTCAGCCGGCCCTGGAACCGTCCACGATCGAGCTGCTCCAAGCGGTGATCCCATTGGAAAAACGCGGAGGAAAGCTCGTCGAAGTCGTCGGTTTCGATTTGGCGCACGAGTGCCATCGCGGAGACGACCTCGACAGGGTGTGGACCGGCTGATGGGATCGCCAGGCGTCCAGGATGTGAGCCGGATACCCGGGGAATGAAGTCCGTGGAGCCACGGAGGATTGCGTTTTCCGGTCTTGTCCCGGCGGTTGCAACTCAGGTGTGATACTCAGTTCGCATTCGCTGGGATTTGCCGAGTCTCATCGACGCGTCAAGGATCATAAGTTACTTGACGCGATGGTGTCGAGCGAACGACGATCTCGGTGTTTCGACCGCGACGTTGCCATCAAGCGATGTGCCCCGAATCCCTACTCTCCAAAGTTGTTACGGAGCGATGAGATCGTGAAACGACAGACCTTGCAGACTTTCGCGGTGATTGCCGTCGGCGCAGGCCTCGGCTTTGTGGCAAGCGCCGGCTGGGGGGATCGCTCCAGCCAGGCCCGGACGACGTTGAGTCCCACCGGCGATACCGAGAAAAAGAGCTGCTGCTCACAGGGTGCCACGCGTGGCAACCTGCTCGCGATGGCAGCCGCCGGCGTTGTCACCCCGCCGGCCTCGGTCATGCAGGAAAAGAAGAAGCCGAACATCGTGATCATCTGGGGCGACGACATCGGCCAGTCCAATATCAGCGCGTATTCGATGGGTCTGATGGGCTATCGAACCCCGAACATCGACAGCATCGCCAAGGACGGCGTGATCTTCACGGACTATTACGGTGAGCAGAGCTGCACGGCCGGTCGGGCCTCGTTCCTCACGGGGCAGCACGGGTTGCGAACGGGCCTGACCAAGGTTGGTCTGCCGGGAGCGACCGTCGGGCTTCAGAAGGAAGACCCCACAATTGCCGAGTTGCTCAAGCCGATGGGCTACGCGACCGGCCAATTCGGCAAGAACCACCTGGGTGACCGCAATGCGTTTCTGCCGACGGCGCATGGTTTCGACGAGTTTTACGGCAACCTTTACCACTTGAATGCCGAGGAAGAGCCGGAGCTACCGGACTATCCCAAAGACCCGGCGTTTCGCGCCCGATATGGGCCGCGCGGTGTTCTCGACTCGAAGGCGTCCGATACCGACGACCCGACCGACGATCCTCGGTTCGGCAAGGTCGGCAAGCAGGTTATCAAGGATACCGGTCCTCTCACCAAGAAGCGGATGGAGACGATCGACGACGACATCGCCGATCGCGCCGCCGAATACATCAAACGGCAGGCGGCCGCGGACAAGCCGATGTTCGTCTGGGTGAACTTCACCCATATGCACTTTCGGACTCATCCCAAGCCGGAAAGCATCGGCCAGGCGGGCCGTTGGATGAGTGAATACGCTGACGTGATGATCGACCACGACAAGAACGTGGGCACGGTGCTCAAGGCGATCGAGGACGCGGGCATCGCGGACAACACGTTCGTCATGTATAGCACCGACAACGGCCCGCACATGAACTCCTGGCCCGACGCCGCGATGACACCATTCCGCAACGAGAAAAACACGGGCTGGGAAGGTGCTTATCGCGTGCCCTGCATGGTGAAGTGGCCGGGCAAGATCAAGCCGGGCACGGTCTCAAACGCGATCGTTTCGCACCTGGACTGGGCGCCGACGCTCGCGGCGATCGCGGGCGACGCCGAGGTGAAGGAAAAGCTGCTCAAGGGGTATACGATCGGCGACACGACCTATAAGGTCCATCTCGACGGCTACAACCTGGTGCCCTATCTCACCGGGCAGGCGGACAAGAACCCGCGCGAGGATTTCCTTTATTGCAACGACGATCAGCAGGTGACGGGCCTACGGTTCGACAACTGGAAACTGGTCTTTCTCGAACAGCGCGTCCCGGGAACGCTTCAGGTCTGGGCCGAGCCGTTCACGCCGCTGCGCGTCCCTAAGATTTTCAACCTCCGCACCGACCCGTACGAGCGTGCCGATATCACGTCGAACACGTACTACGACTGGCTTATGGATCATGCGTTCATGCTCGTACCCGCGCAGGAGTACGTGGGTAAGTTCTTGATGACGTTCAAAGACTACCCCCAGCGCCAGAAGGCGGCGAGCTTCAATCTCGATGAGACCTTCAAGAAGCTGAAGGAAGGAGCGGGAAGCAAGTAACCGCGCAGCCGACCGCCGTTCGCCCTGGCTCTGATGCAAAGGCGAAGCGCGGTGACGTGGGGTCCGCATGACTTGGGACTCAACCCAAGGGCGCGGTTCTGGCGATAAGACGCCGGCCGCGTCTTAACGTAAAGCGCCGCCGCTCGGAGTTCTCTCCGCGCGGCGGCGTCATTTCTTGGTTTCTTATCGGGAATCGTAACCTGTGCTGATGCCCTGTTGGTTCACTCGGCGGAACCAGGCTATCTGAAACTCAAAAGGCGGGATCCAAACAAGCGGGAGTGTGTCCGATCGACCAACCGTACGGTGAGTCTCTCCATGGATCAGGACGGCGATCGTATGGGTGGGCGATATCGCGTTTGACACTGCCTTGCACGAATAGAGGAGGTTAAACTGTTGTCAGAAGCCGATCCTTACTCATGTAGGCTTGATTCCCCGAGAATCCAGATCATGTCGTCACTCGCCTCCTCCCGTCGCTCGTTCCTGAAAGCCTCGGCGGCGATCGCCGGAACCGCGCCGCTGGTGCGGGTTCGCCCGGCGACGGGGACGGACGGTCCCACCCGCCCGCTCGTGGCTTATGTAGGAACATTCAGCTCTCCACTTGTGGATGTGTTGCCAACCCAGGTCGATCTGCCCCCGGGCAACGGACGCGGCATTCACGTCTTTCATGTCGATCGCGCGACCGGTCGCCTGAGCCCCTTTGACGTTCACGAGATGGGCACCAGCCCGAGTTGCCTGGTGGTGAACGGCTCGGGAACCCGGTTGTATTCGGCCAATGAAACGGATCGCGTCGGCGACGACAAGCAGGGCACCGTCAGCGCCTTCGCCATCAACCGTGCCGATGGCCGCCTGGCGCTGCTAAACACCGTCCCCTCGGGAGGTGCAGGGCCGACTTATGTGAGCATCCATCCCTCCGGAAAATTTTTGCTCGTGGCCAACTATTTCAGCGGCTCAATCGCCGTGCTGCCGATTCTTGACGACGGCCGCCTGGGCGAGGCGACCGACATTCAGCACGATTCCGGTTCGCTCGGCCCCACCAAGGCCGAAAACGCCCCAGCCGGTAGTTTCGCCATCAGCGGCCACGACCGCACCCATGCCCACATGATTCAGGCCGATCCCGCAGGCCGCTTCGTGCTTCATGCCGACCTCGGCCTTGATCGGATTTTCGTCTGGACATTCGACGTCGAGAAAGGCGCGCTCAGTCCCGCCGATCCGCCGTTCGTCGCCCTTCCGCCCGGCGATGGCCCTCGCCATTTCCATTTCCATCCCAACGGGAAATGGCTCTACTCCCTTCAGGAGGAAGGCTCGACGGTCGTGCTGTTCGACTTCGACCCCGCGAGCGGTCGCCTGTCTCTCAGGCAGACCCTCTCGACTCTGCCTGCTGGATTCGCCGGCAGCAACTTCTGCTCCGAGATCCTGGTCTCGGCCGACGGCCGATTCGTCTATGCAGGCAATCGTCTGCACGACAGCATCGCTCTCTTTTCGGTCGGCGAAAACGGCACACTTTCCTACCTGGGTGAGGAATGGACGCGAGGCGACTACCCCCGGAGCTTCAATTTCGATCCGTCGGGCGATTTCCTCTACTGCTGCAACCAGCGAGCCGACCACGTGACCACCTTCCGCGTCGATCGCCAGAGCGGCAGCCTCACCTTCACCGGCAACTACACTGCGGTGGGCAATCCCTCGATCATCGTCTTTCTCGATCTCAACGACCCGCAAGACGCCCCATAAGCGAGGGGCCGCAACCGCTCAAGGCCACGAAATCCGCGAATCCAACCAGACGCCTCCACGGCGTGGATCGCCGCGCGCGGGGGAGATTAGCCCACGGCTGATTCTTGACATGGTCCAGACGTCGACTGTGATCGAAATATGCATGACGATTTCGCCAAGGTTCTTCGCGATCACAGGCTTCAGGTCACCGCTCAACGGCTGGCGGTGCTGCGTGCGGTTTCAGGTCGCCCGCACTGCACGCACGGCGGACGAAGTGGCCGAGCACGTTCGTCCCGAAATTGGCTCCATCTCGCGACAGGCGGCGTACGACGCCCTCGGCATGCTGTCCGAGAAAGGTATCATCCGGCGCATTCAGCCGGCCGGTTCGCCGGCCCGTTATGAGGATCGTGTTGGTGACAACCACCACCACCTCATTTGTCGCACCTGCGGAAGGATGGTTGACGTCGACTGCGCTATCGGCGCGGCCCCGTGCCTCACCGCCGCCGACACCTCGGGTTATCAGATTGATGAGGCGGAGGTGATTTACTGGGGCACTTGCCCCAGGTGTCTCAAGGCCACCAAGCGTTCCGCCAGACACTGATCACGAAGCGCTCGACGCTTTGCATTTTCACTCGATCACGCGCAACCCAAACCTCAGGAGAGTTCCCATGTCCGATCAATCCGGCACATGCCCGTTCACGGGCGGCGCTCTGCCCGGAACCATGGTGAAGGGCCTGACCAACGCGGAATGGTGGTCCAATCAACTGAACCTGAGGATCTTGCACCAGCACTCGCCGCTCTCCAACCCCATGAGCGAGTCGTTCAATTATGTTGAGGAGTTCAAAACACTCGACCTAAACGCCGTAAAGGAATATATTGGGACGTTGATGACCGACTCCCGGGACGGCGCGGGGATATCGTTCGGTCTGGGTAGAACTCGGCTTGGCAAATATGCGGGGCGCAGGACACGGTGATTACTTTTCCTGTCGCTGGCGTTCAATGCTGGGGAGACATGCTGGGGCGGCATTTTCTGGCAAGATCCAGTGGGATGGAAGAACCGTGAGCACCCGTCCTCCTACCGGGTTACGCCTGACTGTGGACCCGAAACGTCCTTCGCACGCAGCCGAGTGGAGGGAATTTATGGAACCGTGATACAACGCTTGGATGAAAATGAAGCAACTCGAACGCCAGCAGATTCCCATCTACTTCGCCGCAGTCCTGCTGGGTTCGGCGGTCGGATGGTTGCTGCCTGATTCGGCCTCCGCTCTCGAAACACTCATCTGGCCGGTTGTCGGCACGCTGCTCTACTTCACGTTCCTGCAAGTGCCGCTGCTTCAGTTCCGGCAGGCTCTGAAGGACGTGCGATTTCTGGCCGCCATGTTGACGGCCAACTTCGTTTTCGTCCCGGTCGTCGTCTGGGTCGTACTCAAGGTGCTTCCGCCGTCGCCGCCGATCCAGCTTGGTGTCGCGCTGGTCCTTCTCACTCCCTGCACCGACTGGATGAACACGTTCACGCTGCTGGGCAAGGGAGATGCGCACCGCACGCTCGCGGCGACTCCGCTCCTATTGATCACGCAGATAGTATTGTTGCCGCTTTTCCTCTGGCTGATGTTGGACACCCAAACCAGCCGAATGGTCGCAACCTGGCCGTTCGTGGAAGCGTTCCTGGGCTTGATCGTGCTGCCTCTCGCGCTCGCATGGCTGACCGAGTGGTCTGGCAAACGCAGCGAACGGGTCGCACGCGGCATCGCTCGTTCGGGCGTACTCCCGGTTGTACTTTTGGCGGTAACGGTTCTCGTCATCGCTGCATCGCAGATTCGGCAGGTGCTCGACAACGCTCACCAACTGACGCTTGTGACCCTCATCTTCGTCGCCTATGTGGCGCTGGCGGCAGTGATAGGGCGGCTGACCGTCTGGCTCTTCTCACTGCCGCCAAGAGTCGGCCGTGGCGTAATCTTCAGTACCGGCACCCGCAATTCGTTCGTCGTCCTTCCGCTGGCCCTGGCACTTCCGCCCGAATGGAACCTTGCCGTCGCAGTGATCGTGATACAGGCGTTCGTCGAGATGCTGGGGATGCTGGTATTCATCGGAATCGTTCCCGCATGGCTGCTGCCTGACGCCGAGAGCGGCGACAGGACGTGTTTTCGACTGCAAGAAGGCAATACCCGATGACAGCGACCAACGAATCTGAACCCAAGCCCCGCTGGTGGAATCGCACGGTGATTGGTGCGGGCATTACCAGCGCCCTCGGCGATTTCTGCTACGAAACAACGACCGTCATCCTGCCGGGTTTCCTGGCGGTGCTTGGAATTCCTGCCGCCGTTCTGGGGGTGATCGAAGGCATCGCCGACATGGTGGCGAGCTTCACCAAGATGATTGCCGGTTTCATCGCCGACAAGCTGGGGCATCGCAAGCGGCTGGTGCTCGTCGGCTATGCCTTAACACCCGTCGGGCAGATCCTCATTGCATTGGCAGTCGGCTGGCCCTTGCTGCTGTTGGGCCGTGCTGTCTCATGGTTCGGGAAAGGCTTGCGGGGTCCTCTGCGCGATGCCATCGTGATCCAGTCGATCCATCCCGAAACACGCGGCCGCGCATTCGGGTTCCACCGCGCGATGGATACGGTGGGAGCCGTGCTCGGCCCGCTGCTCGGAGTGGCACTGCTGGGTTGGGCGCAATCGTGGACGTGGCGAGACTCATCCGGCCCATTTCGCCTGGTGCTGTGGATGAGCGTCATCCCCGGTGTCCTCGCGGTAGTCGCGTTCCTTACACTCGTGAAAGATCCCGCGCACTCCCCAAACCCGGAGCTTCGGTTCTTCACGTCGATCCGGGGGTTGCCACCCCGGTTCAAACGCTACCTGGCGGCGGTCGGCGTTTTCGGCACCGGCGACTTCTCGCACAGTCTGCTCATTCTGGCAGCGACACAGCTGCTCACGCCTTCGCGCGGTGTGGTACAGGCCGCTCAGTTCGCGGGGCTGCTTTACGTCGGTCGAAATTTGGTTCAGGTCGTGGCTTCGTATCCGGTTGGCGTCTGCGCTGACCGGATCGGCCCGCTGCCTGTGCTGATTGTGGGCTACCTGCTGGGCGTGACCACCGCGATTCTCACCGCGACCGCCTTTCTCCTGGGCACCGCAAATTGGCCACTGCTCGTGGCGATCTTCCTCTTCGCCGGGCTCTACATGGCGGTGCAGGAAGCTCTGGAGTCCACAGTCACCGCGGGAATGGTGCGTAGAGAGACGCTCGGCACCAGCCTGGGAGCACTGGGAACCGTCAATGGCACGGCCAAGTTGATCTCCAGCACCGCCATCGGTGTTTTGTGGACAGTCGTCTCGCCCGCGTTCAGCTTTGGACTGGCTGCCGCACTGATGGCTCTCGGGACGATCCTGCTGGCGCTGCTGAAACGCGACCGCGAGGGCGGTGACGAAGCGAATTGAACTTCGCATAACGCGGCCGGCACGGAGCTTCTACCTTATGGAATTCCTTGCGATGGGCCGTTTGAACGTGAAGGCCCGGATGTCGAGTTATTCCCAGGCAGAGCACACATGGCAATCGACGATGTTGAAGCTGCTTCTTCAAGTCGGTGCGAGAGGACGGCTATTGACCATTTCCTGAGCGGGGCCAAGGCCCTCGCATTGCAGTGATCCGTCATAGACTTGGTTCGATCTGCCCCGCTGAGGTCAACAGGGACGGGCGGACGATGTGAATACGCATTCGATCCGAGTAGCCGATTCTTGCTCGCTTCAGTCGATGAACAGACGCAAGCCGGGCCGCTGCTCGCGTCGACCCGACGAGCGGACACAGCGAGGAGACTTCGCCGCAACTTCCCGATTACTGAGGCACGCCGTCGACTTCGAGAATTCGACAAAAACCCTTAAATCATCATTGACAACTAAAGTTGTCAACGCTACCCTTTGCGAATGCTCGATATTCAAGTGATTGATGATCCGGCGGCGGCGACGGTGGCCTTGGAGCCCATCCGGAGCCGACTCCTTTCGCTAATGGCCTCGCCGGTTTCGGCGGCGACCTTGGCCACGCGCGTCGGCCTGGCTCGGCAGAAGGTCAACTATCATCTGAACACGTTGGAGGCCCACGGGTTGATCCGACTGGCTTCAGAGCGCAAGTGGGGCGGCCTGACAGAACGGCTGCTCGTGGCGACGGCCGCTTCCTACGTCGTTTCGCCAAGCGCTTTGGGCCCTGTCGCCGTTGACCCGAATCGAGAACGCGACCGACTGTCGGCGAGCTATCTCATCGCCCTGGGGGCTCGGGTCGTCCGCGAGGTGGCTAACCTCGTTCGTCGTGCGAAAGCGGCGGGGAAACGCTTGGCAACCCTGTCGGTGGACACCGAGATTCGCTTCCGGTCGGCGGCGGACCGGGCGGCTTTCAGCGCCGAACTCACCGAGGCCATCGCCAAACTTGTATCGAAGTATCACGATGAATCCGCCCCAGGCGGCCGCGCGCATCGCCTGGTGGTCGTGGCGTATCCATTGCCGCAAAAGTCTGACTCAAATCCCGCTTCTCCAACAGAGTAACGCCAAACATGCGGACAACAGCTTTTCTCCTGATGATGTTCGTGCTGGCTGACGTGCCGGCGCAGCAGGAGCCAACGACGGGCTACGCGTTGGTCAATGGAGTCAAAATGTACTACGAAGTCCACGGCAGCGGCGAACCCGTGGTGCTGCTCCACGGCGCGTTCATGACCATCACCAACAACTGGACCGGGTGGATCGGCGAGCTCTCGAAAACGCGGAAAGTGATTGCCGTCGAAATGCAGGGCCACGGGCGTACGGCGGACATCCCACGCGAAATCACCTACGAGAACCTTGCCGACGATATAGCGGCGCTGCTCAAGGAGCTCGATATCCCGCGGGCGGATCTCATCGGCTACAGCATGGGCGGCACCGTAGCGATGCAGTGCGCGATCCGCCATCCGGACAAGGTGCGCAAGGTGGTTGTCATATCGTCCGTGTTCCGGCGCGACGGCATGGTCAAGGAAGCGCTCGACATGTTCCCGACACTCACGGCGGATGCCTTCAAAGGCTCCCCCATCGAGGTCGAATACAAGAAGCTGAGCCCGACCCCGGACGACTTTCCGAAATTCGTCAAGCGGCTCCTTGCCACGTCTTCGAGTGGGCACGACCTCGGCGCTGACAAGCTCAAGGCCACCACGGCGCCGATGTTCTTCATCCACGGCGATGCTGATGGCATACGGCTCGAACATGTCGCGGAGATGTTCCGCTTGAAGGGCGGCGAGATCCACGGCGACATGAAGCCGCGTTCCACGTCGCGATTGGCCATCTTGCCCGACACCACCCACGTCACGCTGATGCAGCGCATGCCCGTCATCGTCCCGATGGTGAACGACTTTCTCGACAGTATGCCGAAGTGAGCGCGAGATAGAACGTGAGTTCTTAACGCAACACAAGGACCTAACCAATTTCTAGCACGTCGATTCAAGGAGCCATCATGAGCATCAAGAAAGAACCCTCTGGACGCCGCTTCGTCCAGACGGAACTCGAGCTTCCCGGCACGCCGGAGGAAGTCTGGCAGGCCATCGCCACCGGGCCGGGGCTTTCGTCCTGGTTCATGCCCGCTGAGTTCGAGGAGCGCGAAGGGAAGCCCGTGGCGTTGAAGGTTACCTTCGCTCCAGGGATTGAGCCGCGGTCCACGGTGACGGCCTGGGACCCGCCCCGGATGTACGCCACGCAGGCCGACGGTTTCCTTCCTGGTTCGCCCCCCATCGCGAGCGAGTGGAGTGTCGAGGCGCGTGAAGGAGGCATCTGCATCGTCCGTATTGTCCAAAGTCTCTTCGCCAGCACGGACGATTGGGACAACCAGCTGGAAGGCGCGAAGTCCGGCTTTGCTTCTTTCTTGAGCATCCTGCGGATCTACCTCACGCACTTCCGCGGCCAACGTGCGGCGTTGAAGCAATGGAGGGTCTCCGCCCCGGGTACGGAAGCGGAGGCTTGGGACACGCTGACCACGGCATTGGGACTGGAAGACATGACGGTCGGGCAGCGTTGGACGGCGCCCGCGGGCGTCCCGGCGATCGGTGGCGTGGTGGAGTACGTCACTCATAATCCGTACGACGCCCTTCTGCGACTCGACAAACCGGGGCCGGGTGTCGCCGCCCTCGGCACCGTCGACATGGGCGGCCCGGTCATCGTCGCGCTGAACCTGTACCAGTACGGCGACCAGGCGGCCGCGACGGTCGCCCACGAGACCCCGCTCTGGAACGCGTGGTTTCAAAAACACTTGCTGATGCCGACGGAGCCGGGCAAGAGCGAATGAGTGCGTGGTTTGTTTACGGCGATTCCTTGATATGGGTCGCACGAGTTGACGCAACATTTCCGTCTCAAGACAACGGTCTGCCACCGCAAATCAGGCGATCGGATTGGAACACCGTTTCGCCAAGCAAACAAAGGAGTTCCGTCACTTCTTCTTGTGAGTTCGATCCTCGTGCAATGCGATTTGAGAGCGCTCGTCGATCGGCGACTTGCGTCCTCACAACAAAGAAGCCCTTCGACGTTCTCGCCGAAGGGCTTCTTGTCTCGTCTAGTCGGGGCGACAAGACGGCTATTGAACATTTTCGCCACGAAATTCGGGGCTGGCGTGCCGGATTGAGGCATCAGTTTTCAGATGGTTGAGCGGAATTCGTTCGCTGCAAACTTCTGGCTGACTCGCCTTAAGGACTTACTTGCCCCCGATTTTCTATGGTTGACAGCTTCACGGCTCGCCGATACAGTTTCCTAGGAAACCATTTGAGAAGGATTTGCCGTGACAGAACCGAGCACACTCAAAGATCATGCGGGCTACTGGTTGCGGTACGTCTCAAACCACGTCTCGCACGCTTTCGCGCGGAAAGTTGAGGCTCACGGGGTCACGGTCGCGGAGTGGGTCCTCTTACGGGAAATGCTGAGAGTTGGGGCTGCCAATCCGAGTCAACTTGCGGATGCCGTGGGCATGACGCGAGGGGCGGTTTCCAAGCTTGTCGAACGGCTATCCCGAAAAAAGCTGGCGCTACGTTCGTCTTCGGAAGACGACCGACGCTATCAAACCGTTGAACTCACGGCGGCGGGAAAGCGGCTCGTGCCAGCTTTGGCTCAGCTTGCCGATGAGAACGATCGCGAATTTTTCGGGCATTTGAAGCCGGACGAGAGAACCAAGCTGGTGAACCTGCTCCAGGACATCGTCCGTCGATACGGTTGGAAAGATATGCCAGTTGACTGAATTCAGACTCACGAACCACAGAGGAGAAATTATGAACGCAGAACAAACACAGGTTATTCAAGGGTGTGCACAAGGTGCATTAACCGGAGAGATTGCCTTTCCTGAAATCGTCGGCAGGCTCACCCAAATCGGCGTGGAGCGGTATCACGCGGACTACAGCCGTCAGGAAATCACGTACTACTTGGCGGATGGCGACTCGCTGGTTGTCACCACGCTCCATCCTTCTCATGCAACGGCTACGGAGTTTTCAGCAACGGCTGTTGAAGCCGCAGTTCACCAGAGTCAGCGGAACGGGCATACGTACCTGGAATTCATTCGGAAAACTATGGCCGCCGGGTGCGTGGGCTACTTTGTGCAGATCACCGGTCGTCGCGTCATCTATTTCGGTCGCGACGGAGAATTTCATGTGGAGCATTTCCCGCCAGCACCGATCCACGTGACCGCAACGTGAATCCAATGCCACTGCAATACAAATCGGGGCGAGAGGATTTGAACCTCCGACCTCACGATCCCGAACCGTGCGCTCTAGCCAGGCTGAGCTACGCCCCGTCTTTACTACCGACCGTGAGACTATGATCTTAGCGATCCGCTAAGGTCTGTCAACGGCATCGACTTTTTCGCGGGGGGCAGTGCGCTCGGCGGGCGAGTCGCTTCGTTCCCGCAAATACTGATGCCAGTCGCGCTCCCAGTCGGGAATGGAGCCATTCAGGCTGGCTTCCAGGACCTCGCGGGCTCGGTCGGTCGCCGGTCCCGGATTCAATTCGGGTAAGCGTAGGCCGTCGAGCAGGGCGATCCAGGCGTCGGGTTGTTCGGCTCTCAGATAGTCGACCCAGGCCCAGGCCATCGCATACGGGTCGCGCCGATAGCCGCTGCTCAGGCCGGAATCGCGGAGCAGGGGGGCAAGGGGAGGTGCGGGTGAAATGGCGCTCCAGTCCTTGAGTCGCCCCGCGGCCGGGGTTCCCAGGCCCGCCCAGCGAGCGCCTTCGAACGTCTCAAACTGCATCGCCAGCCCCTCGTGCAGCCAGATCGGAAACGCAGCGTAGCGCGGTGCCAGGCCCGATCGCGTCACAAGCTGATGCACCAGCTCATGCACGGCCGTTCCCGCGTCGAGCCGCTGCCAGTCCAGGTCGAGCAGCAACTCGCGACGATCCAGGTCGCGACCCAGCCGAGCAACCTCGTCAAGCGCCTCGCTCCGAGGCAGAGCACGGCCCGGCGATCCCT
>JBGSYY010000360.1:0-5143 GCA_041750675.1 Isosphaeraceae bacterium
ACCGCGCCGCCGCGTTCACGCCCTCGTCAGGATGATCCGTCAGTCGGGCCAACGCGGCCCGCGCAGTGGCCACTCGCCGAGTCCCCAGCACAAGCGCCGCATTCCGCATCAAGCCCACCGCCTTCGCGCGCTTCAACGCAGTCCCGCGCAACATCTCACGCCACCGCGCTTCGTCCCAATTCAGCCAGGCGATCAGATCCGCGTCCACCCACTCCGCTCGCGGCGCAAACGTCGGCTCTTGTCCTTCGGGCGCTTTGCGATTCCACGGACAAACCTCCTGGCAGACATCGCAGCCGAACACCCAGCCCTCCAACCGGTCGGCCCACACCTCGGGCACCGCGCCGCGATGCTCGATCGTCCAGTAACTGATGCACCGCGACGCATCGAGCTGATACGGCCCGGCGAAAGCATCCGTCGGACATGCGTCCAGACAGCGCGTGCATGTCCCGCAGTGGTTCGCCTCAAATGGAGCATCGGGCGGCAGCTCGAGGTCCAGCAACAACGCCCCCAGGACCGTAAAGCTCCCCATCGGCCGACCGATCAACATCGTGTTCTTGGCGATCCAACCCAAACCCGCCAGCCGGGCGAAATCCCGCTCCATCAATGGCGCGGTGTCGACCACCGCCCGACCAGAAACCTCGGGAACCCGGCACCGAACCCACTCCCGCAACACCTCCAAACGGTCCCACAACAGGCGGTGATAATCGCCCCCTCTTGCATAACGGGCGACTTTTCCTTTCGTCGGATCAACACGCTCCTGAGTTCGTGAATGGGTGCTCATCGCCACCATCACGACCGTTCGCACCCCCTCCAGCACCGAGTCCGGGTGGCGTCGCGCGTCCTCGTGCTTCGCCATGTACCCCATTCCGGCCGCAAACCCGCGCTCAAGCCAGTGACGCAAATGTGCGTGCCCCGGAGGACTCACCGCCGCCGCGATTCCCACCGCGTCGAATCCCAGTCGCTCCGCCTCGGCTTTCAGTGCGTTCGCCAGCTCAACGCGTTGATCCACAACACCCTCGCGCACCGAGGTTTCAGGCGGGTCTCGACCCAGGCCCACGCAAGCCCTCGGAATCGCTCACACCCAGGTTCTCATAAATTTGCCGCGTCGCGTCCGACTTGTTCAGCGTATAAAAATGAATCCCGCGAACCTGAGCATCCAGCAGCTTCCGACACTGATCCGTCGCCCAGTGAATCCCAAAGCGCGACACCGCCGCATCATCCTTGCACCTCTCGACTCCCCGCAATAGCGCCGCCGGAAATCGCGCCCCAAGCGCCAGATCGGCCATCCGAGCCAGCCCCGCGCGGGTTGAGATCGGCATCACCCCCGCGATGATCGGCACCCGAATCCCCGCCAGCTCGCATCGCTCCCGAAAATCCAGAAAATCGTTGTCGTCAAAGAAGAGCTGGGTCACGATGAAGTCCGCGCCCGCATCCACTTTACTCTTGAGATAATCCATCTCCCTGAGCCGGTTGGGGCACTCGGTATGTCCTTCGGGAAAACCCGCCACGCCCACTCCAAATCCACGCGGCTCCCTGTCGATCCGCCGCGTCCGAAGAAAGCGGACAAGCTGCTCCGCATACTGAAACGCGTCGTTGCGTCGGTCGTAGCCCGCCAGAGTGCGCGGCGGGTCGCCCCGAAGTGCCAGCACATTCTCAATCCCCGACGCGGCGTACCGCGTCAAAATCGCATCCAGCTCCGCCTCGCTGTGGCATACGCTCGTCAGGTGCGAAACCGCCGTCAAACTCGTCTCGCGCTGAATGCGCACAATCAGGTCGTGCGTTCGCTCCCGGGTCGAGCCACCCGCCCCATACGTCACCGAAACGAACGAAGGCTTCAATCGCTCAAGCTGGGCGATCGTCTCAAATAACTGCTCGGCGGCCTCGTCCGTCTTGGGCGGAAAAAACTCAAAGCTGAACGTGATGGCGTCGCGCTCCAGAATATCTCGAATGTGCATGTGAGAAAACTCTTTCTGATTCACAATCACAACAAACCGTCGGTCGAGCGTCGCGGACCACGCTTCGGATTGTTTCGCCGCGTCTCGCTCGCGGCAAGCCCCGTCTTCGCGACGCCCCCCCGCGCCACTCCGCGCATCGGGCATAGCCGAGCCAGCGTACAGACGTCGCACCGCGGATTCCGCGCCATGCACACCGCCCGGCCATGGGCGATCATCCGGTGGCTGAAGTCGATCCACTGCGTCCTGGGCAGCTCCGCCATCAGATCGCGCTCCACCTTCTCAGGCGTGGTCGCGTCGGTCAGACCCATGCGATACGCCAGCCGCTTCACATGCGTATCGACCACAATGCCTGTCGGCAGCCCGAACGCCACCCCCAGCACCACCTGCGCCGTCTTCCGCCCCACGCCAGGAAGCGCGGTCAACGCCTCCAGATCGTGCGGCACTTCGCCCTGATGACGCTCCACCAGCCCCGTCGCCATCCCGATCAAACTCTTCGCCTTCGAGCGAAAAAAGCCTGTCCGGTGAATGATTGCCTCCACCTCGCCCGGCTCGGCGGCGGCCAGGCTGAACGCATCGGGAAAACGCGCGAATAGCCCGGGCGTCACCTGGTTCACCATCTTGTCAGTGCATTGCGCCGACAAGATGGTCGCCGCCAGCAACTCAAACGGATTTCGATGAACAAGCGCGCAAACCGCCTCGGGATAGGCTTTCTGAAGCCCTCGGCAAACTCGCCGAGCATGGGCCTTTCGATCCATCATCCCCTGATCTCCGCACCACGCTCGGAACTGCCCCCTCCGGGGTTGTCGAGCCAGGGTGGAATACTACAATCCCACTCGTCGAGTTAAGACTGCGAGCAAGTACTTGCTCATCCTATGTCATCAGCCGACGTTTGCTCCAGCCCCATTTTTTAGTCTCGCTCCTCCGCTCGGGCCCCGCCTCCAAACGATGTGGATCCCACCCGGGAACTCGATTTTTTTATGAATCCCACGGACGATTTGCGTGACTTCGAAGGCATCACCCGCCTCTTCCCCTTGCGAGGCGTGGTTCTCTTCCCCCACGCCATCATTCCCCTCCATATCTTCGAGCCGCGTTATCGCGAAATGACCAACCACGCACTCGGCTCGGATCAGCGGATTGCACTGATTCAAAGCCGTCCCAGCCTCGAAATGGACGATATCGACCGTCCGCCCCTGGTCGACGTCGGTTGTCTCGGTCGCATCCTGCAACACGAGCGCCTCCCCGATGGCCGCTTCAACTTCCTCCTTCTGGGCGTGCGCCGCATCCGAGTCGTCCGCGAGTTGGACGTTGATACCCTTTACCGCCAGGCCGAAGTTCAAGTTCTCGAAGATCAGGCCCCTTCTCCGGAATCGCTCCTGCTCAACATCGAACTGCTTCGCCAGTTCCAACGGGTCGTCACCCTCGACGACGACTGGCTCGCCATGCTCAAGGCTCAACAGAATCTCGGCGTCATGACCGATCTCATCTCCCACGCCTTCCCCTTTCCCGCCGAACTCAAGCAATCCTTGCTCGGTAATCTCGATCCCGACCATCGCGCCAAGACCCTCATCGACCTCTTCAGCGGCATGTCCTCGTCCGCCGACCAGTCCACCAACCAGGAGCGTGGCGCGTCTCCCCCGTTCAGCCTGAATTGATTCAAGCCCACGAACTTGATTCTCCTCCACCCACGGCCTAAAATATTTCTCATGGGCGTTCTAAGCCCTTGCCAATCAAGTTTTTAGGGAAATCAGGCGGTCATCCGCCGCAGGGATACTTAGCCATGATCGACGCTCGATCGTTTCGCAACGGGTCCATGGTACCGACCATCGATATCGCCGAAGACGACACGCCAGTCCGCTCTTCGCCGGTGGACCAGGAGCGAATCCGCACCGCTGTTCGGGAAATTCTGATCGCCTTGGGTGAAGACCCCGACCGTGAAGGTTTGATCGAAACACCCGATCGCGTCGCCCGCATGTACACCGAGATGTTCCAGGGGCTTCACCAGCAACCCGGTACACATTTGAGCAAGATGTTCACCCAGGAAACGTACGACGAGATGGTCGTCGTCCGCGATATCGAGTTCGCCAGCATGTGCGAGCACCACCTCCTCCCGTTCACCGGCCGAGCGCACGTCGCCTACATACCCAACGGCCGTGTCGTCGGCCTCTCCAAGATTCCCCGCGTCGTCGAAACTCTCTCGCGTCGGCCCCAGCTTCAGGAACGACTGACTCAGCAAATCGCCGAGCTTCTCATGGATCACCTCGACGCCAAGGGCGTGGGCGTGGTTCTTGAGGGAAGCCACAGTTGCATGACCATTCGAGGAGTCCGTAAGCCCGGAAGTACGTTCGTCACCAGCGCCATGGTGGGCCTGTTCCGCGACCGACACGCCACCCGCGCCGAATTCCTCTCGCTGATCCACAACAGCCCGCGGGCTTGACCCAGGACCCAGGTCGGGGGACCATGACGCCCCCGACCGTCACTCGCCACACCGGGTCGAGATCGACGGTGATTTCCGACCTGCTCCTGCCTCAAGGGGATCTCCCTACGTGTCGTTGCTCGCCGAGTTTGCGATCCGGCTCGCGGCCGGATTGGCCGTTTGCCTGCTCTTCGTCCCCGTCCGGCAAGTTCCCCCGAATTTCTTCCGCACCATCTCCTGGGTCTGCCTCGGACTCGGCGTCCTTGCCGCCGTCGATGTGATCTGGAGCGGCGCTCCCATGCCATTCCGCTTCGGCTGCGTCGCCGTGGCGGTCCTCGCCTACTTTGCCTCGGTTTTGTGGGGTATCGGCCTGCCCCGCCTGGGTGGCCCGTTCACCTTGCTGATCGCACTCATCGCCGCCTTGCTTCTGTCTCTGAATTCCACCGGCCATCTCCAATTCGGCCTCGATTCCCTTTCGCGGCTGGCTTCGGGCGTCTTTCTCGGTGCGATCCTGACCGCCATGCTCCTGGGCCATCACTACCTCACGGCCCCCGCCATGTCGATCGCTCCCCTGGTTCGAGCGAACCTCGTCGCCATCGCCGCCCTGCTGGTCCGCTCGGTCCTGGCGGCCTGGATGCTCGTCGCCGCTCCGCCCGGCCCCGGTTCCAGCCTGCTTCTCATCATGCGTTGGGCGCGCGGCCTCGCGGTTCCGGCGAGCGGACGGATTCTCACCGATCGCACCGCGCGCATTCGCGCAACACAGACGGCAACCGGT
>JBGSYY010000361.1:0-2469 GCA_041750675.1 Isosphaeraceae bacterium
GTTGGGTTCGTTCGTGAGACCGGCCACGGGGTGGTGTTGGGTTTGTTCGTGAAAATTCGCGCTGGGTGGTGGAGGGGCGTTGGGTTCGTTTGTGAACGGGAGATCGCGTCGCCTGGGCGGGGGTTGGGATTGGGTTGTCAAAGAGCGGTGGGGCTTGTTGTTCCGGGGGGATGATCGGGGCGAAGGAC
Organism: Isosphaeraceae bacterium; assembly: GCA_041750675.1. Classification (GTDB taxonomy): domain Bacteria; phylum Planctomycetota; class Planctomycetia; order Isosphaerales; family Isosphaeraceae; genus BPJS01. Next base: position 189 of record JBGSYY010000361.1, read on the forward strand.
GAGATTCATCGAGGAATCTTGAGCGATCCTTTACCGCCGGGCTGATGGCTCTCACGAAGAGGAAGACGATGGCAAAGCCCGTAGCACGCAAAAGGTTTGCCCAGATTCGCCAGCGCCACCCGGCCGATGTCTCTTACAATTGTCGATTTCGAGAATGTCCCCTTTGTTCCCCGGATGTCAGTTGTCCGCCTTCACTCCGTTGAGAACCCTCACCTTGATCGCGTTGGACTGAGCGACAGCGGGAATCCGGCGGCCGTCAGTGTCGGGCTCGTAGTAATGCATCTCGACGCGGATTGTATAATCGCCCGGAAGGCTCATATCGGATACTAGATTGGCGATGAGTCGGTCACGCGTTACCGCCGATGGCTCGAAAGAGCCGCCATTGGCTCCGCCGCCGACTGCGACCATGGATTGACGCTGATGAAATCGTGTCTCCGGGATTGACTCATCAACGATCGGCGCACGGGGAGACTTTATGTCCTGGGTTGCCAGGATTTTGCGATAGAGATAACGATGATGGCCATGCGGAAGGCTTAAAGTCCTTCCCTTGGGATCGACGTTTTCCACCCTCAAATCAACGACCACAGGCTCAAGCTGTTGAACCTCGGCCTTTGGGGTCGAGATCGTCACCGACAAGGGATTATCGTTATCCTTCGGCATCCGCGGGCTCGCGTCCCGCGATGAAACATTGCTGGGCGTCGACATTCCCTCGGGTGTGGACGAGTTCCGAAACGCCGCCATCATCCCCAAGGCCAGGAATGAGAACAAGCAACTGCGTCTGTGCTTGGACATCGGGTGATTGATCTCTAAAACGGTTGAGAGGGATTCCAAGGGACTCCGAACTGACTGCTCGTCCCCTTCTGACCGAAGTAACGAGACCAGTTCTCGACAAGCCGGGTCCGATTGTCACCAGTGGCCCGATCGTCGAACCAAGGCTCCGCGGGTGGCACCGGTTGTCTTCAACCGGGGTGGCGAAGCCACAAGAGGTCGAGAACCACGATCGTATCATTCCGGCCAGCCGATCGGGACGCCGACCGAGCGTCCAAGTTCATACCACCGCGCCGAACTCCACCACCAGTCCACCGGACGCTTCGCCAGTCCGGCGCGCACTGGATTGGCGTGCATGTAATTGAGCTTCTCTTCCAGTTTCTTCCGGCTGTAGATCGCGAACGCATAGTACTTCGGTTGCCAGAACCGGTCGCCGTGGGCCGCCTCCCGAAAGTAGGCCGCGTCGCCCGCTTGGTACCACGCCCGAATCAAGCGGCTGGATCGCCGTTTCCACTCGTGGACGAACAGGCTGAGTTGCCCGCGTTCCGGGAACCAGACGATCGCATGGACATGGTCGGGCATGACGACGAAGCCGACGCTTGTGGCCTGCTGCCGGTCGAGCTGATCGTTGAGAATGCCCAGGATGAAGCGTTTGGGCTGATCGTGATCGAGCAATCGACGCCGATGATCGACCGAGAACGTGAGGAAGTGGGCATAGAGTTCATCATCGACGACACGCCGGCGTTCCATGAAACCCAGGATGCCGAGGGTGGGAAGGTGAATCAAGGGGACGGCGGTGTCGACATCTTGTGGCTTCGCCACACCGGTTGAAGACAACCGGGGCCACCCGCGTGATCGAGAAGTCTGCGGCGGCAATCGACTGACTACTCGGGGCGACCGGAAGAGCGATCGGCGATTCGGAGACGCCGGCGCTGGCGTTTCGGGCTTTGCACGTGGGCGGCGTGGTTCAGAACCAGAGTTGTTTGTCGACCACGTTCCGCAGCGGCTCGCTCCGCGTGAACCGGGCAACGTTCTCGACCAGCACCGCCAGGTGGCGCGGGGCGATGGCTGTCGAGTAGCCGGCGGTGTGGGGGGTGAGGATGACGTTGGCGAAGGTCCAGAGCGGGTGGTCGGGCGGGAGCGGCTCGGTTTCGAAGACGTCGAGCGCGGCACCGGCGAGGTGGTCCGATCGCAGGGCGGCGACCAGGTCGTCGAGGACGACGCTTGCGCCGCGGCCGATGTTGATGAGGTAGCTTCCTCGCTTCATATGTCGAAGCCGCTCGGCGTCGAACAAGCGTTCGGTCTCGGGCGTGTGGGGGGCGGCGATGACGGTGAAGTCGCTGGCGGCGAGCATGGTGTCGAGGGCGTCGAGGCCGTCGAGTTGGACGCCGATGGGAACTTCCAGGCGCTCCGGGTGGCGATCGACGGCGCGTATGGTCATGCCGAAGGCGGAGGCGCGGCGGGCGATCTCGGCACCGATGCCGCCGAGGCCGACGATGCCGAGCGTGGCGTC
>JBGSYY010000362.1:0-16645 GCA_041750675.1 Isosphaeraceae bacterium
GGGTCGAGCCGCGGTGGGTTGCGGCGGAAGGTCTGGGCTGAGGCCGACGTGGCGGCCAGGGCCAGGCCAAGACTGAAGGCCAGCGCGGCGGTCGGACGCTTCATGGCGAATTCCTCGTCCCTGTTGAATCCGCATGCGGACCACCATGAGAGGGGAGTCCGCATCGTTGACTTACTCGAAACTCTTCCGCAAGCGAGACGGCCGCGCAACCTCCGGCCCGGCCGATTCGGAGGCGGACTCTAGCACAAGCCCCTCGAACCGCCCAGAGCGATTTTTGGGTTCGTCATTGAGGATCGAGACGGGGCGGCTGGTCGTGTGAGAACCGAGTCGCTCAGGGCTGGCCGATCGGTATTTGGAAGGGCCAATCTCCGCCCAGGGCTTCCCGTTGGGTGTGGATTAACTGGTCGATACCGCGATCGGCAAGGTCGAGCAATTCTCGAAGCTGAGTTCGGCTGAAGGTGCCGCCTTCGCCGGTGCCCTGAAGTTCGACCATTGGCCCGGCCGCCAGGCGGACGACGTTAAAATCGACTTCGGCGCGGGAGTCCTCGACGTAGGCCAGGTCGAGCATCGGTCGGCCGGCGACATAGCCGACGCTGGTCGCGGCGATGGCATCCTTGAGGATGCGTGAGGTTTCGTCGCCGAATCGGCTACGCAGTGCATCGACGATGGCGACGAAGGCCGCCGTGACGGCTGCCGTTCGGGTTCCGCCGTCGGCTTCGAGAACGTCGGCGTCGACGTGCAAGGTGCAGGGGCCGAGGGCCGAGAGGTCGACCACGGCGCGCAGGGAGCGACCGATCAGACGCTGAATTTCGGTACCGCGGCCGTCGGGGCGGCGCTCCTTGCGGGTTGGAGTGCTGCCGGGGAGCATCGAATATTCGGCGGTGAGCCAGCCGGTGCCCTTGCCTTCAAGGAAGGGCGGGACCTTGTCGCTGATCTGAGCGGAGACCAGCAGGGTGGTGCGTCCTGCGCGGTAGAGCACGCTGCCCGCGCTGGTCTTTTGGAAGCCGCGTTCGATGGTTACGGGCCGAAGTTCATGATCCTGCCGCTGGTCATGACGTGTCATCACGGTGCCCGCTTTTGGGAAAGAGAAGGAAGATCAGCGAGAACGAGCGAACCGCGAGGCTCAGCCGGTTCGTGTCCGACGCCGTGAGCTGGTCGGCTTGTCGGCGGCCTGGTCGTGAAACTTGGCGCGGGGGGTTTGGCTCGCGGCCGCATCTCTGGACATCAGCCAGCGGAGCAGGGCCTTCTGGAAATGGAGGCGATTTGCGGCCTGGGGGATGACGAGGCTTTGGGGACCGTCGAGCACCGCCTCGGTGACTTCCTCGCCCCGGTGGGCGGGCAAGCAGTGCAAAAAAATCGCCTCCGGCCGCGCCAGGCTCATCATGGATTGATCGACGCGGTAGGGCTCGAAGACCTTGATCCGCGCGGCGGTTTCGTCTTCCTGGCCCATGCTGGTCCAGACGTCGGTGTAGATCACGTCGCAATCGGCGAGGGCTTCGCGGGCGTTGGTTGATTGTTCGAGCGAGGAGCTTGGAAAGACCTTCTCGAAGCGCGCGAGAAACTCCGCAGGGAATTGATACTCGGCCGGGCCGCAGAGGCGGAATCGAGCACCGAGGAGTGCGGCCGCCACGGCCAGGGATCGGGCCACGTTGTTGCCGTCGCCGACGAAGGCGATCTGGACATCCTGGGTGTGGCCGAGAGCCTCCTGAACGGTCATCAAGTCGGCCATCGCCTGACAGGGGTGAGCGGCGTCTGACAGGGCGTTGATGACCGGGATGGTGGCGTGTTGCGCCAGCTCTTCGACGGTCGCCTGCGAGAAGGTCCGAACGGCGAGCGCATGGACGTACTGGCTGAGCACGCGGGCGACGTCGGGCACGGTTTCACGAACGCCCAGGCCGATCTCGCGGGCAGAGAGGAAGATTGCCGATCCGCCGAGTTGGTGGGCGGCGGCCTCGAAGCTCACGCGGGTGCGAAGGGACGGCTTCTCGAAGAGGAGGCCGAGGGTTTTGCCGGCCAGTTCGGTGAGGATTTCGCCACGCGCGGTGCGTGCCTTGAGCGCGACAGCGTCGTCGAGCAGGGTGCGGGCCTCGGCTTCGGTCAATACGAAGAGGTCGGTGAAGTGGCGAAGGGTCATCGGAAAAGCAACCCCTGGGGCGTTGCGGGCGGCGTTCCGCCCGCACGTCCTCACTCAAAAAAAGAGAAAAATGTAGATAGGTTAAAGCGAAGGTGGCGAGACGTCACGCAGAACGTCGAGCAGAATCGCGCATCCTTCGTCGATCTCGGCGTCGGTGATGGTCAAGGCAGGGAGAAGCCGGACGACGTGGCCGTGGGTAGCGTTGACGAGCAACCGACGTCCGAGACAGGCGGCGACGACGGGCGCGGCCTCGACCGTCAGATCCAGGCCGATCATCGCTCCGCGCACGCGGATCTCGCGCACGAGATCGGGGCGATCGCGTCGCAGGTTTTCGAAATGGTGCTGGAACCGCGAGCCGATTGCATGCGCCCGTTCGAGCAAGCGGTCTTCCTCGATGGTTTCGATGGTGGCGATACCGGCGCGGCAGGCGATGGGGTTGCCGCCGAAGGTGGAGGCGTGCATGCCGGGTTGGAGCGCGGCGGCGTGGTCGGGACGCGCGAGCATGACGCCACAGGCGACACCGCCCGCCAGCGCCTTGGCGCAGGTGAGGATGTCCGGCTCGACGTCGTGGTGCTGATAGGCGAACCAGTGACCGGTTCGACCCATACCGGTTTGAACCTCGTCGAGGATCAACAAGGCGCCGTGTTGGTCGCAGATCTTCCGCAGACCCGCCAGGTAGCCGGCGGAGGGGACGTTGACGCCGCCCTCGCCCTGGATCGGCTCGACCATCACGGCGGCGGTCTGGTCGTCGATGAAGGCGGAGGCGGCGTCGAGGTCGTCGTAGGGCATGTAGGCGAAGCCGGGCACCATCGGCTCGAAGCCGGCGTGATATTTGGGCTGGGCGGTGGCGGTGAGGGCGGCATACGTGCGGCCGTGGAATCCGCCTTCGGCGGTGACGATTTTTGAACGTCCGCGGGGGTGGCCGATCACTCGGGCCAGCTTGATCGCGGCCTCGTTCGCCTCGGCACCGCTATTGCAGAAGAACGCCTGGCCGCCGAAGGAACGCTCGGAGAGCATCTCGGCGAACTGGCCTTGCGCTTCCATGTACCAGGTGTTGGGCACATGGATCAACTCGCCCACCTGCTCGCGTACCGCCTCGACGACTCGAGGCGGGCAGTGGCCCACAAGGTTGCAGCCCCAGCCGGGGAAGAAATCGAGGTAGCGGCTACCTTCCGCGTCCCACACCAGCGAACCTTCGCCACGGACGAGACAAACCGGATAGCGGCGATAGTTGGGAATCACATAACGCTCGAACCGCGCGATGGTTTCGGCTGAGCTGGGATGAGCGAGCTGACTCAATGTCGGGTTCCTCCGGGGACGTTGCTGCGCTGGCGGTGCGAGGTGAATGCCGAAAGTCGTGATCCATTCCACGGGCGTACAGAGAAGGCTGGGCCCCGCGCGGTTCGCCGTTCGTGGGCTAACCGACGCGCCGACGATTGGTCGCGGTCTCAACCTCCGCGGGTGTCGATTCCAGCGAGATCATGGTGCCGATACCCTGGTCGGTGAAGATTTCGAGAAGCAGGGCGTGGCGAAGGCGTCCGTCGATGATATGGATCTTGCGCACGCCCGCCTCGAGGCAGGCGAGGCAGGCATCGACCTTGGGGATCATGCCCTTGTCGATGACTCCCTGGTCGATCAGCTCGCGACAATCGGCGGGATTCAAGTTGCGCAACAAGGTTTCGGGATCGTTGCGGTCGCGGAGGATGCCAGGCATGTCGGTGAGAAAGACGAGTTTCTCAGCCTGAAGCGCCTGGGCCACGGCGGCGGCGGCGGTGTCGGCGTTGACGTTGAGCAGACCGCCGTCGTCATCTTCGGCCAGGCAGGGCAGCACGGGAACGACGCCGCCGAGGCACATGCTCTCGATCGGCGGCACGTCGACCTCATTCACCTCGCCGACACGACCGAGATCGACGACCTCGCCGTTCGGCCCGGCGAGCGTCATGCGCTGGCCGTACAGGCATTGCTGGTTGGCTTTATGATGTAGGCCCGCCGCGCGGCCGCCAAACTTGTTGATGTGGCGCACGATGTCGGCGTTGACCTCCTCAGCCAACACGCGGGCGGCGATTTCGAGCGTGGCGTCGTCGGTATAGCGGCGCCCCTGGACGAACCGAGGCTCGAGTCCGGCCCGCGCCATTGCCGCGCTGATCGCCTTGCCACCCCCATGTACGATGACCGGCCGGAGGCCGACAGTTTGCATGAAGACGACGTCGACCAATAGCGCACGCAGCGCCTCGGGATGCTCCATGACCGAGCCGCCGAGCTTGATGATCGTAAACCGGCCCGTGAACTTGCGGATGTAGCTCAGGGCCTCAATCAACACGTCGGCCTTGCGGATCGCATCTTCCAATTCGTACTCCCCGGCCCACGGCACGGTTACTTTTCGCCCGTTGCGGCGCGCCAAAGCGGTATTGTCCGGTTCGCGCGGCAAGCTGTAAAGTCGGTCGATCGAGGCTCTCGCTCGGTCCGCATCGTTTCGACACGGAAGCGGTCGCCGAAGCAACCCTGATCGCTCCTCGCCAATGGCTGTTCCGGCACGCTGGTCACCGAGAGGATCACAACCGAAAGTGAGCCGACTTCGACGTTCACGAAGCGCACCTCGGAGGGATCCGGACCTCGACTCCTCCCGCCAGAGCCGGTTGCCGGCGGCGGCTGGTCCCGAGGAGGCGTATCTGCGGTTGGTCGCCAATCCGTTTCTGTTGCTGGGAAGCCTGCTTCTGGTGCTGGCGATTGAGCCACTGGCCGCATTGGTGTTCTTGTTTGCTTTTCCGTGGCTGCTGCACTACCACTGTCTCGACTGCGGGCGAACCGGACGCTTTGTTTCATGGCGGGCGCATGTCTGTCCGATCGTCGCGGAACGGCGCGTTCTAGGGCGGCCCCGACGCGTTCGCGGGCTGACACCGGGTTTTCAATTGCTGCTCTTGCTTTGGGCCTTTGCCATCATCCTGATCGCCATCAATGACTGGTTTCCCCGCCGAGCCGCCTGAAACCTAGCCCAGGTTGTATCGACGGAAAGCACGGAGGCACACGAACCACCATGCGAAGTTCCCTGATTCTGCTCCTGGCGATACTCCTGGTCGCCGTGATCGAACCGATCCAGGCCAGGCCCGCTCAGGTAAGAGGCGGTGCATCGGAAAAACTTGCGGCACGATGGGTCGGGCAGGACGGCAAGGATTTCGTCGGGCCTAGCTCCGAGACCAAGCCGAGCGGGATTCAGGACGTCCATATTCAGCTCGTCGGGCTGCCGCCGCGTGGGCAAATCGACCGCATCGTCGTGAAGGGCCACGGGGGAGACGAGTGGCAATTCAACAGCCCGACCAACGTCTACCGCGCGCACCTGGTTCGAACTGACGGATCGACCCGCGCCGATCTCTATATTGAGCCGACGAGGATTGAGACCGGGCGTACGTTTGAGATCAAGATTACTCTCACCGATGGGCGGTCGACTGACATCTACTTCGAAGGAGGCAAGGCCGATCCAGCACTGAGAATGGCCGCGGCGAAGCTGAGACTACGCTGGATCGGCCAAGATGGCCGGGATCGGGTGGGCGCGACGGCCGCTGTCGGACCCGACGGATTCGCCGATGTCGTGCTGGCTCTGGATCAGCTCGCGCCCTCCGTGGAGATTCGGTCGATCTCCGTGGCTTCGGGAAAGACGCGTTGGGAGGCGGGACTCAATCCCGAGGCGTTCCCGTCAGCCGAATGGCTCCGCGATACCGAGAAACCGGCGCAGGCGGCGCTGTTCGTCGCTGCGCTCGATCTCCGCGCCGGGGCGACGATTCACGTTCGCGTCACCTATGCCAATGGCACAACCGACATCGCGACCACACAGGCCGGCAAGCTCGACCCGGGCTATGCCGTTTCCAAGCCCATGCTTGCGAGCATCTCCGCGATCCGGCTCGAATCGCGGTTGGTAGGTCAAGACGGTGCCGACTCCGCAACGCCCGGCGTGGTTCGAATGGCGATCGCTGGTTTAACGAAGCCCGTGATTGCCGCCGCGCTGAGCAATCGAGCGGGGGATTGCTGGGTGGGAAAATCACGCGACGATGCGGCGATCGAGGGTGCGTTTTACACCTCCCCACTGCGTTGGGAACCCGGGCCGGACGGCCGCTCGGCAACCTTGAGCTTCGCACCAACGCGAAACGAGCAAGGATCGACACTGATGCTTCGGATGATGCACCCGGACGGCTCGCAGTCATTCGCTCGGCTGCCTGGTCCGCGGTGTGATCCGAGCCTACGGTCACCTCGACCCGACGCCACGAAGCGCACGGTTCGGCCCGGTGAAGAACTGGCCGCGATCGCGGGGCAGGGGGGCGCGATTCATCTGGCCTCGGGCACGCATGGGCTGTCCCAGCCGCTGATTCTGGAACGCCCGACGACCATCACCGCCGATCCCGATACGACGATTCGTTTCACTCAGCCCGCTGGGTCGCCGGCATGGACCACTGCGATCAAGATTCATGCGGGGAATACGAGCCTCGAAGGATTCGCAATCCGCTTCAGCGGCCCGGTGCGCTGGGATTTCGAGGTCGGCCACGGACCCGCCTTGATCGGCACGACCGACGACCGCGATCCGCCACATACGGCCGATCCTCGCGCCGGCGTTGTCTTGCGTCGACTCGATATGGAAACTCCGCCTCCATCGACCCCCTGGGAGCGCACGCCCAACGCGATGCGGCTGATCTCCGCCGCGTGCGGGACGATCGAAGAAAACCGCATTCGCGGCGGCGCGATCGAACTGACGGGCGGACCCTGGATCGTCCGTGGGAATCGTCATCTTGGAACGCCAGAAGGCATGTTCACAGATTCAATCATATCGGCACGCTTTGCGCGGGATCTCGTCGTCGAGGAGAACGAGGCCGCGCCGGACGGCCCGGCCGGCAAGACGTGGCGATTCCTGGTCTTGACTCAGCGGGGCGCGGGAGTGTCCGTACGCGATAATCGGATCAGCGATATCGGGCCGCGGGCGAACGACACGATTGCCGACGCCAACGCACCGGAAATAATCCTAACGGAGTCGTATCGACTTCGTTTCGAAGGCGCACCGCTGGCGGTATCGGCTCAAGGGATGGTTTTGACGATTCCGGAGCCACAAGGCGAACTGGGGGATGCCGGCGATGTCGTGGCGATTCTCGCCGGTCCGCACTCGGGCCAGTATCGACGGGTCGCGCAGCGGATCGACCGCCAGACGTATCTTCTCGACGAGCCGCTGCCGGCTCTCGACGCGGCCAGCTTCCCGGCCTTGTCGATCAGCGCCGGCGGGTTCGTGGACGCGGCCTTTGAGAAGAACACGATCGAAGGCGGAGCGGAATCGAAGGCGACCGGATTCGTTCTGGCCGGTCATCATTATGGAACGCGCGTCGCGGAAAACGTGGTGCGCCATTGTGCCGAGCCGTTCACGATCACGGCTTTCCCGACCGAGCAGCCCGTCTTCTGGGGCTGGTCGCACGCGCCCATGTTTGGGCTGGTCATTGAAGGCAACACAAGTACCGGCTCGTCGCGGCCGCCCAGGGTCGGGGTGGAGCGGGGCGAGGCGATCAAGACGAGCGCCGGGCGGCTATATTTTCAGGGATCGCTCAAGGACAACCAATCGGATTTGCCCTGGTCGCAAGGCGAGGGCGGCGAACCGGGTCAGATTCGGATCGAGTCGGGCACTTAACGGGTCGGGCCGTCGAGAGCGCCGCAATTGGCGATTCACCGCCGACATCGCGTTGACTTCGCGGCGGCGCACCGGACACTGTCGGGTTTGGCTGACTCCCGGATCGCTGATGCCGAGTCGCATCAAGCACCCCAAAGTCGATCCCCCTTGAGGCCCCTCTCGACGATGACGACCCTTATCACCACCGCTGTCTGCCTGCTCGCTCACGCGCTGGGTGTTGCCCCGGCCGATGAGCCGCGTTTCACCTCCGAAGCCATCTTCCCGCCGGAGGCGAAGCATAATCATGCCTCGTGCGTTGTCGAGCTTCCCGATGGGGGGCTGCTGGTTGCCTGGTATCGAGGTTCGGGCGAGCGCAAGGCCGACGATGTGGTGATTCTCGGCTCGCGACGAGCCAAAGATGCTGAGAGCTGGGAGCCGCCGTTCCCAATGGCAGACACGCCAGGCTATCCCGATTGCAACCCGGCGTTGATGGTGGATCCGGCGGGTGGGGTCTGGCTCTGGTGGCCGACGATCCTCGATCACCACTGGGAAAGCGCCTTGTTGAAATACCGCCATGCTGCCAGCGCCGGCGAGCATGGCCCGCCGCCCTGGAACGATTCCGGCGTGATGCATATCACGCCGACGGGGTTCGGCGAGGCGATGACCGAGGCCATGAAGGGACTCAAGGGTGCGGTGCTCAAGATCGACGAGACCTTTTTTGATGAGATTCGTGAGCGATCCTACAACGAGTTGTATCAGCGGCTGGGGTGGATGCCGCGGGTGCGCGCGGTGGTCCTCCCTTCGGGCCGCTGGCTTTTGCCGCTCTATTCCGACACGTTCTCTTGCTCGTTGATCGCAATCTCCGACGACCAAGGACGCAGCTGGACGGCCAGTACGCCGCTGATCGGCTTCGGCAACATCCAGCCCAGTCTGGTGCGCCGCGACGATGGTTCGATCGTGGCATACATGCGCGAAAACGGCCCGCGGCGTTGCATCCGCCAGAGTGTTTCGAACGATGAAGGAGCGACGTGGTCGCCCGTCGAAGATAGTCCGTTGCCCAACCCCGGGGCAGGCATCGAGGCGATCCGCCTGGCGAGCGGTCGCTGGTGCATGACCTACAACGATACGGTCATCGGGCGTCACTCGCTGGCCGTCGCTCTGTCCGATGACGAGGGCAAGAGCTGGACCACGATCCGCCACGTCGAGCGAACCAAGCCCGGCGAAAACTCGTTCCATTACCCATCGATTTTGCAGGCTCGCGACGGGACGATTCATCTGACCTACACCAAGCGCACCGCCGAGGGCGCGACCATTCAGCACGCGGCCTTCAATGAAGCGTGGATCGACCAGGGCGACGCCGACGAGGCTCGCGCCAGGGCCGATCACCCATGAGCGATCCGAGTAAGCCAAACTCAGGAGGGCCGTGGCGGGTCGTCGCCTTGCTCTGGTTCTGCGGGTTTTTCAACTACGCCGATCGCCAGGCCGTGTTCTCGGTCCTGCCCGCGCTCAAGACCGAGTTTGGCCTGGACGACACGGCGAAGGGCCTGATCGGCTCGGCGTTCATGGTCGTTTATGCGGTGATGTCGCCGTTTTCGGGGGCCGTCGTTGATCGCTTCTCGAGGCGCTGGCTGGTTGCCGGCGGCCTCGCCGTCTGGAGCGTGATCTGCATGTTGACCGGGACGGCGCGGGGCTTTCGCGACCTGCTTTTCTATCGAGCGGCCGAAGGTCTGGGCGAATCGTTTTACTTTCCCGCATCGATGTCGCTGCTCTCAGCCTACCACGGGCCGGCGACGCGCTCGCGGGCCATGAGCACCCATCAAACCTCGGTTTACGCGGGCACGGCCTTTGGCGGACTGCTCGCGGGATGGCTGGGGCAGCACTTTGGCTGGCGTGCGCCTTTTTGGGTGCTCGGGGCGGTTGGGCTGGCCTATGCCGCCTGGTTGCCAAGCCGGCTGGTTGAGCCCAAGCGGCAACCCTCGGCGGAACCCGCCGCCATTGCCTGGCGGGCGGGCATCCTGGCGATGCTTCGAACACCCTCGGCCCTGGCCCTGCTGGCCGCCTTCGCTGGGGCGAATTTCGTTGCGATGGCCTTGCTGTCGTGGATGCCTGATTTCGTCCATCGCCGCTATGGGTTGGATCTGACTGGCTCGGCCGCTGTCGCTTCGCTCTTCATGCCGATCGCCAACCTGGTTGGTGCCTTGCTGGGCGGTCTGCTCGCCGACCGCGCGGCGGCGCGATCGCCCGCGGGGCGGATGGTGGTTCAAGCCTCGGGACTCTTGCTGGGAACGCCGTGTGTCTTCTTGATCGGCTCGACGCGCTCGCTGCCGGTCCTGATCCTCGCCCTGATCGGGATCGGCCTCGGCAAGGGGATTTACGACGCGAACATCTTTGCCTCGCTCTACGATCGCGTCGCTCCCGAAGTGCGCGGCGCAGCGGCAGGTTTGATGAACACGATCGGCTGGGCGGGCGGGAGTCTGGCACCCGTCTTGATTGGTTCCGCCAGCGACCGAATTGGACTAGGCAGCGCGATCGCCGCGACCGCGTGGGTCTACCTCGTGGCCGCTCTGCTCGCGGCGACGGCGGGCTGGCTGGCTCGCCGGGAGGCCGCCGTCCGATCGTGATCGGAGCCGCTCAACTCCGAAGCGATTCACGAAGCAGTTCCGTGGATCCGACACCCATCCGCACGATGCAAGTGATCGCCTTGCTCACGGAGACATCCAGGAGTCGAAGCCGATTCGCCTCGATGACATAAATCGTTCCGACCGCGGGCGTCGGGGCGCTCGGGATGAAGACCGTGAAATTGCCGTCTGTGTGCTTCTCGACAACAAACCCGATCGCCCACATCCCGTCCTCGAGGCGTATCAGACCCACACCGAGTTCCGAATCCTTTTCCAGTCCCGTCAAACCGCGTGTCAGACTCTGGAAGAACGTATATCCCGGCAGTCGACGAAGTGCCAAGCCCTCCATTCGTTTCGAAACCGATCGGCCCGCTTGAGTCGCCATGAACAACCCCGCCACGAAGCAGATGACCAACAGCGTTGCAATCCCCAGCAGATCCGCGATCAGGACGCCCCCGACCTTTTGTACCGGCGAGAGCTTCGCCAGCGGCTGCAGCACCTCGGCTACCATCTGTGTGCCATGCCGCAGGAGTACGAGCGTAAGCAGGAATGGCAGCAAGAAGAGGACCCCAGTCACCAGGGTCGACTTCAAAAAATCAAGCAGCGCTTTCACGATCAGGACTCCATGCGTTGCAAGTGTGGATGCAGCGTCAAAGCAGCATCGCGAGAAGCCTTTTGGGCGGCCCACTCAGCTTCACACGAATTTCAAGCGAACATCTCACGCCGAGCCGCCTCCGAAATCGCTACCACCGCCGGGTGCTTGAGCTTGCGCTCAATCGAAATCGCGTAAAACCGCTCGCGTATTGCGTCGGTGCGACCCAGGCATTCCACATCATATTTCTGACAGATCTCCTCCTCGATCACGGATGGGACCACGAAGACTCCCAGGCCTGCCTGGCCGAATACCTTCAAAAGCGCGCTATCTTCAAACTCTCCGACCACCTGAGGCGAGATTCCCAGCCCATCGAACCACTGGTCCAGCGACCGCCGCAGGGTGGTGTTCTCGGTGGGTAGCAGCCAGGGAGCGCCGTCGAGCGAGGCCGGAAACCCGGCCGAGAATCGTTCGACCTCCGCCGGCTTGCCGAGCACCGAGATACCGCAATTACCCAGCTCGTGGCTGAAAGCACGGATTTTCGACCCCGGAGCCATGGGCATGTCGGAAAGCACAATATCGAGCGAGTGCAGGGCCAGCTCGGCCAGAAGCGGTTCGGGCTTGCCCTCGAAACAGACCACCTGCAACGGTTCCTCCAATCGCAGGGCCGGTTCCAGCAGTCGGTACACGACCTGTTTCGGCAGTGCGTCGGCCACGCCCACGCGTAACCGCGTGGGACGCCCACCGCTGGGCCGACCCTTGATGGTGTCACGTAGCTCTCGACCAAGGCTAAAAATTTCGTCGGCGTATCGATAGACCAGCCGTCCCGACTCCGTGAGTACCAGGCGGCGGCCTGAACGCTCGAACAAGGTCTCGCCGAGCGAGCGTTCCAGCGCACGGATCTGGGCGCTGATCGTCGGCTGCGCGAGGTGAAGACGCTCACACGCCTTTGCGATACTCCCCTCTCGCGCGACTGTCCAGAAATAGAGCAGATGGTGATAGTTGAGCCAGTCCACGTCGGGAGTTTCACTCCATTCAAAAAACCGATCAGACGCAAGCGAATAATCTATTTGTCCGATACCCAAGGATGGCGTACAAGTAACTTGTTTCGTGAAGAGTTCTTGAAAATACCGGCCTGGGATTCCGTTTGATGCGTATTGTTATCCGGGGTCTGGAAGCAACCCCGGAACAGCGAGCTTTGTTAGAAACGCGCATTCGCCTCGCCCTGAGTCGTTTCGACCCCCGCCGGGTAAGGCTGACTTTCGACCGCATCCTGGATGACGTCGATTCTCCCTCTCAGCTCCCGCAGGCTCACCGGTGCCGGATTGAGATCGCCTGGAAGGGCGATCGGCGGTTAAAGTCAGAAGAGTCCAACTTGCACTGGTCCGACGCGGTGTTTCATGTTCTTGATCGGAGTGTCCGAGTGCTGGAGCGGCAGCGCGATATCCGTCATGGCTTCTGGCTCGATTCGGGTCCTCATTCCCGGCCGGCCACGCCACGATCACGTTCGAGTCGAAGCTGAGAGGTCCCCTTGATGATGGATGATCGGTCACTGGCCACAACACTCGACCTCGCCTGCCAGGCGGCCGGTCTCGAATACGATGGCGCTCTCGTCGAGCGGATGGAGCATCAGGCTCGACGCACTCATCCGGGCCCGCGTTCTGAGTCGTGGGCGGAGCAGCTCGCACAGATCGTCAAGCCGCTCGGTTTTCGCGCGGTTCAGTCCCAAGCCAGCCTTCTGGAGATCGCCCGGGTCGTCTCCCCCGATCGCCCGATCATCGTTTGGGTTCCCGACGCAGATTCGACCGATGCCGCGTCAACTGCCGTGGATTCGGGAAGCTGGCTCCTGCTCCTGGACATGAAGGGCCGGAAATTCCGCGTATCTCGGGCCGGCGATCGTACTCAAGATCTATCACCCAAGGATTTCGCCAAACGTCTCGGTCTGAGTTCCCAGGACGAGCCAGCTCGGTGGGTCTTGCTCGAACCGATTGCTCCGTGCGCCGATGTCCATCGATCCCAGCATCAAGAGCATGCCGAGAATTTCGATCACGATCATGGCGATGTGGGACAACATGCCCCGGTCTCTCCGGTACGCCGGCTGCTCGGTTTGATGAAGCCGGAACGTCACGATATCCGGGTCGTGATCGCATACTCGGCGGCCGTGGGAATCCTCTCCTTGGCCTCGCCGTTGGCGATCGAGGCTTTGGTGGGCACCGTCGCCTTGAATCAGCTTGCACAGCAACTTCTGATTATTTCGCTTGTGCTGCTCGTCTGCCTGGCGATGGCTGCGGCACTTCGTGCGCTTCAGACGTTCGTCGTCGAATTGATCCAGCGTCGACTGTTCGTTCGAGTCGCCGCCGATCTGGCGTATCGGCTGCCACGCGTGCGGATCGACGCCTTCGACCGCCAGAACGGACCCGAACTGGTCAATCGTTTCTTTGACATCCTGACAGTCCAGAAGGTGGCCGCACTCATCCTGCTCGATGGGATCGCGATTGTGATTCAGGCCGCGTTTGGACTGATCGTCCTTGCGCTCTACAGCCCGTATCTGGTCGGATTCGATCTGGTGATCCTGTTTACGGTCGCGTTCATCGTCCTCTTCCTTGGGCGAGGAGCGGTCCGCACCAGCATCCGCGAGTCACGCGCCAAGTACGATGTCGCTGGCTGCCTGGAGGAAATGGCCCGAGCCCCTCTTGCCTACAAGATGGGAAACGGTCCGGATTATGCCATTCATCGTGCGGATCGCCTCTCTCGGGCTTATCTTACGGCCCGCACGGAACACTTTTCGATCCTGATGCGTCAGATCGTCTTCGCGTTGGGCTTCCAGGCGTTGGCCACCGCGGCGATGCTGGGCCTGGGCGGTTGGCTGGTGATCAACGAGACCCTGACACTGGGCCAACTTGTCGCCGCCGAATTGATTGTCGCCACGGTCGTCGGCTCGTTCGCGAAGCTGGGCAAGCATCTCGAATACTGGTACGACTTGATGGCCGCGATGGAAAAGCTTGGTCACCTGATCGACTTACCTTTGGAGCGCGGTACGGGCGAAGACCCGGCGTTCACCCGTGCCGGCACGGCGGTTGGCTGCCACCAGCTTTCGTACCACTATGGCAACCATCATGCGGTCCTCCACGACCTCAATCTTGAGATCAAGTCTGGTGAGCGGGTCGCCATCGTCGGTCCCAGCGGCTCGGGAAAGAGCACGCTGG
The DNA here is from genome assembly GCA_041750675.1 of Isosphaeraceae bacterium. Lineage (GTDB taxonomy): Bacteria > Planctomycetota > Planctomycetia > Isosphaerales > Isosphaeraceae > BPJS01. The sequence goes on from JBGSYY010000362.1 coordinate 14,186, forward strand.
GAGATTTGCTCTACGGCCTACGCGAGCCGACCCAGGGCCACGTGACGCTCGACGGCCTGAATCTCCGCGATCTCGATCTTGAAGCGGTCCGAAACGAAGTTTCGATCGTGAAGGGAGTCGACGTGATCGACGACTCGATTCTCGAGAACGTCCGAATGGGTCGGTCGTACCTGAGTCTCAAGTCGATCTACGACGCCCTCGAGGCCGTTGCTCTCGCCGACGAGGTCGCCGAATTGCCGAACGGACTACACACCCGCCTGTCGTCCTCGGGCGGGCCGCTCTCGCTGGGCCAGTCGCGCCGCTTGATGCTCGCCCGCGTGCTGGCCGGCCAACCGAACCTTGTGGTGCTCGATGAAGCCCTCGACGGCATCGACCTCGACTCGCGAGCCAGTGTTCTGGACGCATTTTTCAATTCACCGTCGCATTGGACGCTGGTCGTGATCACGCACTCGCAAGAAGTCGCCGAACGTTGCGACCGGGCCATCGCGATCCTCCACGGCCGTGCCGAGCACGGCCTCGCCATGGATAACGGCCACTCACGAACACTCGAAGATTGGCTAAAGGAGGTTGGCAAATGACCCGGCAAGTCTTCGAGACCACACCAGCTCGAATTCCCGTCGATTCCGAGTCCAATCAGGCACGTCCACCCCGCCGCCGTCTGCCAGCCGAGCCGATGCCGACGTTGCGCCTGGCCCGTCCTTCACGCTGGTCGCGCCGGATCGGGGCGATACTCGGCGTGATGTTCTTTGTAATTCCCCTGGCCATGATCTTTGTGCCCTGGCGGCAGTCGGTCGAGGGATCGGGAACGGTGATCGGCTACTCGCCGCTGGACCGTGAGTTCACCGTGGAAAGTCCGATCTACGGGCGTGTGAAGAAGTGGGAAGTCAGCGAAGGGAGCTTTGTGCGCGGCCCTCGTGTGGAGAATGGCGTCGAGGTGCCCGGCGATGTGATCGCCGAGTTGACGAACAACGATCCGGAATACCTGCCCACCCTCGAAGCTTCGCTTCAGGCGATCGAGGACAAGCTGGCGAACGCTACCATTCAGGCCCAGGAGTATAAGAACACCGTCGAGGCCCTGAGCGACCTCCGCGACCAGGCGATCGAGAACGCCAAGAGCGACATCACCCTGGGCGCGCAAAAGATCAACCAGATCAAAAATGAGCTGGAAATCGCGCGCGTCGACAAGGAAACCGAGACCATTAATTACAACCAGTACAAGGAAGCCGAGAAACGCGGTCTGATCGCCGGCCTTCAGTTGCTTGAGGTCGAGCGCAAGTATCGAGGAGCGTTGCAAAAGTACCAGAAGGCCGAGATCGAGGTGAAGCAGACCGAAGTCGACCTGTCGATCAAGCAGACCAAGATGAAGGAGATCGCGGCAAAAACCCAGGCCGACATCGCCAAAATGCTGGCCGACGTGCAGTCGGCCAATCAAAAGGTCGCTGAATACACCAAGGAAAAACTCGATCTTAAGAGCAAGATCCGAGGTCAGGAGACTCAGCAAGTCCGCGCTCCACGCGACGGTATCATCAAGCGACTGCTTGTGAACGAGGGCGTGCAGCAGCTCAAGGACACCGATCCGATTGCGATCCTTACCCCGCAATCGGCCAATCTTTGCGTCGAGTTGTATTTGGATGGGAACGATACGCCGCTGGTCCACGTCGGCGATCCGACCCGGATTCAGTTTGAGGGCTGGCCGGCAATCCAGTTTCCTGGCTGGCCCAGCGTGGCCAAGGGAACCTTTGGCGGAAAAGTCGCTCTGATCGATCCAGCCGTCACAGGAAACGGCAAATTCCGCATTCTCATCCTCCCCGGCGACGACGAGCCTTGGCCGGCAAGCCGATATCTACGTCAGGGCGTTCAGGCACGAGCCTGGGTGCTTCTGCGCGAAGTACCGCTCGGCTTCGAGCTGTGGCGGCGTCTGAACGCCTTCCCGCCCATCGTGACTCCGCGTGAGCCGGGGCAAGACAAAGACAGCAAGGGAGGCGGCTCGGCTGGAGCACCCTATTACGAGGAAAAGTCGAAATCTGAGAAGGTGAAGGTCAAGCGCCCCAAGTAAACGCTTTTACTCGGGGCGAGCATCGAAGCCTCCGACGGGAGCAAGAGCTTCCGCCTTATGGGTTGCCGCAGGACGTGGCACCCGTTCGACGTACGCCGAAGGAAAAGCGAGCGTCTCATGAACCTCAGGATGGGGATCTTCTGCGCCGCGCTCGCGGCGATTTCCGCCGGCCGACTTACTCGCGCCCAGGATTTCCCCCTCGGGCCGACTCCGTTGCGCACCGATCTGCCCTTCGCCATTGATCCGGATCGACTGCCTGGCCCGCCGCGCGTCATGGGTGAATTGCCGGAAGGGTTGAGCCAACCACCGTCGACGCTGCCCGGCCAGACCATCGGCACTCCGCCCCGCGCCATGGGCGGCGCGCCCCCGGTCTCGCCGCTCATGCCCAATTTCCCCTCGGCGAC
>JBGSYY010000363.1:0-9963 GCA_041750675.1 Isosphaeraceae bacterium
AGCCCGGAAATACGGCTTCGCACGCGCCCTCGCCCGCCGGGTCGCCCAGGCCAGGTCGGCCGCGGGCCTCGATCCCCAGCCCTGGGTCCACCTGAACGACGTCGCCGGGTTCATCGGTCCGGAAGTCTTCCGCACCCGCGAACAGCTCGTCCGCTGTTGCCTCGAAGACATCGTCATGGGCAAGCTCCACGGCCTCTGCATCGGGCTTGATGTCTGCTCAACGCTCCACATGGACGTCTCGCTCGACGACCTCGACTGGTGCCTCGACCGCATCCTCCCCGCCAACCCCGCCTATCTGATGGCTCTGCCCACAAAAATCGACCCCATGCTCGGCTACCTCACCACGGGATATCACGATCACGTCCGCCTCCGCGAGAAGTTCGGCTACAAGGTCGACGACCGGATGTGGGCCTTCTTCCAAAAGCTGGAGGTGATCGACACCAACGGCCGCCCCACCCAGCACTTCGGCGACCCACTCTGGGTTTATCTGAAGTACCGACGGCGAAAAGGCGACCCGCGACCCGACGAAGCGATCGTCGCCGAAGGGCAGGGCCAGCTCAACGTCGTGCGTCGCCACGGCGTCTTCATCAGCGAAGGCCACGGCGAGCACCCCTGGGACATGCCCCCCGAGCTGGAAAGCGCCGTCCGTGGCATCTATGCCGACGCCAAGCAGTCCATCTGGGCCGAGCTACCGCCCTCGTTCCTCGCGCAGGTCCCCGACGTCCTCAGCCTCAAGACCCACTCCACCGACCGCAACGACTACATCCTCCACCCGGAATCCGGCGAACGCCTCTCATCCCCCTCGGACGAAGCGATCCAGGCCCTCCGCCTCCGGCACAACGGCCCATACGACGTCCAGATCGTCATCTCCGATGGCCTGAACGCCCTCGCGATCAGCGACGAAGGCCAGCTCGCCCCCTTCCTCAAGCATCTCCGCCAGCGCCTCGCCGACGACGGACACAAACCCAGCCCCGAGAACCTCGTCGTGACCTCGGGCCGCGTCCGTGCCGGCTATCGAATCGGCGAGTCCCTCTTCGGCGGCCTGCCCAACCGCCGCGCCATTCTCCACCTCATCGGCGAACGACCCGGCACCGGCCACCACACCTTCTCGGTCTACATCACCGCCCCAACCGGCGACGTCTGGGGCCAACCGAACCAGGTCGATCACAACATCACCAAGGTCGTCTCGGGCATCGCCACCACGGCCCTCACCCCCACACGCGGCGTCGAAGCGACCATGAAACTCCTCAACAGCCTCGTCAGCTAACCAGACATAGGGGGGTCAAAAACTAGAACGTCCCCAATAGTCAAACCCGCATTCTATTGTTGATCTTTCCTGGAAATCATCCCATCGAGTTCGAGGATTCGGATTACGAAATCGCTCCCGACGGGGCGGCGTGTATCCGGCACTGGTCTTCGAGAGCCGCGGACAGGCTGACCAAAAGGGCTTCGATGCTCGCGCTATCGCGCGGCGAGGTGACGGCTCGCCTGGCCAGAGCGCCGATCAAGTCAACCTGTTGCCGCAACGCTTGCCGTCTTCGGGCGTTCGCCGTCTGGCCTGCGATGATCTCCAGGGCCTGGAGGAGTCGCGTCAGGACCGCGACATTGCCTTCGGCATTCTGCCGGATCTGGTCGAAGGACTCGGCCAGCAAGCCGTCGAAGCTGGGGCCTCGGGCAATCACGCGCAACTCCCCCTGATCCAGTCGGTAGGGGGTCGCAATCCGGCGTGGCGCCAGCCGGACAAGGATCGCCGCCAGGTAGTCCACGCACATCACCGCGGTTGTGGAATCGTTGATGCCGGGCGAGAGCGCTTTCATGGCGACATCGACGATCTGACGAATGCCGAAGCCCGCATCCTGTTGCACGGCGCGCTGGCGGCTGATGATGTAGACCGCATTCAGCTCGGTTGTCGCGTTTTCGTCGAGCTCGACAGATCCGACCACGGAGACCAGCGGCGTACCCTCGACGACGAACTCGCCGATGCCGCGTTCCATGCGCAGGATGGTCCCGCGGTCCCGGGCGAGAGCCAGGAGCGCGTCCCCGTCGATACCCTCGATGTAGCCGGTCTCCGGCGCCCCGAGGGCAGACCAAGCTCGTTCCCCGAAGGACTTTACCAGGTCGCCGACGGCGTCCTCGTCGGCCTCTTCGCCAAGTTCCTCCGGGAACAGGTGATCCACGGCGGCGATGGTCTCCATTGCAGCCGCGGCGATGATGCTCGACGCCTGGATGGACATCGAGATGTGGTGTATGAAGTAGATCAGGAAGGCGATCCCGACGAACGCGAGCGTCAGTCCGACCAGAACCGCCAGCGACGGCACGAATGCTCCCTCGTCCCCCTCCCGGATGGTCCGGAGCACCACCAAACAGTACGCGAATATTCCGACAAACACGCCGAGCACCACCTGGTTGACGCGGTCGCGTATGAAGTTGCCAAGGACCCGCGACGTGTACTGGCTGGATGTCAGCGAGAGGGCGACGATGGTGATAGAGAACACCACCCCGGCCACTGTGATCATCGAACTGGCGACGGCCGTAAGCAGGCCGCGGGACCCGGCCGCTCCGGCACCGAAGACCAGCGGCCACGTCTTGTCCACATGCAATTCGACGTTCACGTCCAGGGCGATCAGGCCGGTAGCGAGTCCCACGGCACCCAGGACGATCACCGCAGGTACGAACCAGAAGCTCGACCGCACCTCTTGCCACCAATAACGCAGTCTCTTGATCACTCGATATCACTCCCCGCCCTCGGGCTCTGTTCTCTCGCCCGTCCCTCCGCGCTCGTGGCGGGCACGTCGTCCATCGCCGAAGTCCCCACCGCTTCCGCGGCAGGCAGGACGCTGAAGCTACCGTCGGTCTCCAGCACGACGGCGTGGGAATTCAGGTCGGAGACGCCCTGCGAGCGCGCCGCCTGGCGGACCTCAGACTCAGTGACCCGCTGCGACCGCATCGCGTCGCGAAGGAACTCTCCCCGATAGAGCAGCAGGGTCGGCTCGCCGCGCACCAGTCGACGGATCGTCCCCGAGCGCACCGACAGCCAAGTGACCACGAATTGAAAGAGGATTAACAGGGCCAGCGCGGAGACCCCCTCGACCAGGGCGATATCCTTGGACAACACGATTGTGGCCAGCAAGGAGCCCAGCGCGACCGTGACGACGAGGTCGAAGGCGTTCATCTTGGCCAGAGTGCGCTTGCCGGAAATGCGCAGGAGCACGATCAGGCCGACGTAGGCGATGAGCCCCACAACCGCAGTCCGGCCAAGCCCTTCCCACCCGTTGAAGAACATCGATCTTACCTGTTACGGCTTTGGTTGGTGCGTCAATTTCTGAGACGGTGCTTGCAAGAGATTCTCCCCCTCGTTCAAAGGCTGTGCCTGCCGGGCCTGTTCCTTGATGACGCCGGCTTCGCTGGATAAACCGCCTTCCGCCTTCGTGGACACCGCATCGAGTTCCTCTCCCGGCAATTCGACGGGAGGCCCTTTCCCCGGTATGCTTCCGTTCGTCACACCCGGTTTCCCGTCGAGCATGGTGACGGGGACGCCCTGCGGGAAGACAACCTCTCGGGCCTCGTCGGGCATGGAGATTCCGTGCTGCTGAAAGGAGAGTTTCACCAGCCGGATCACCGAGGACCGCACCTTCAACCAACTGTGCTCTCGCCCGTTGAGCCAGAAGTAGACGCGCAGGTTGATCGTCGCCCTCCCCATGCTATCCGCCAGCACCCAGGGCTCCGGGTCGCTCAGGACGGCCGGGTGGTCCGACAGCACCTTGCGCGCAATCTCCTGGGCGTCGTTGATCGAGTCGTCGTAGCCGATACCCACGACGAAGTCCTCGCGCCGGTTGCAGTTGGTCGTGAAGTTGCGGAGGTTGCTCTTGTAGACGGTCGCGTTGGGAATCTGCACGAGGTTGCCGTCGAGGGTCATCAGGATGGTCGTGCGGACGTTCAACTGCTGCACGTACCCCGTCACGCCCGCAACTTCGACCAGGTCGCCCGTTTCGAACGGCCGCTGCATGCTGAGGAAGATGCTGGCCAGGAAATTCTCCGTGATGTCACGGAACGCGATGCCGACCGCCAGGCCGATCAGGCCGGTGCCGCCGACCACCGTCAGAGCCAGTTGCGTCAGGCCGGAGACTCTCAGGACGATGTAGGTCCCGAAGAGGAAGACGAGCACGCCCGCCCCCCGGGCGATCACATTGAGCAAGAGCTTCGCCTGAATCCCTCGCCGAAAGAACGCCCGAGCACCCCGAGCCGCCAACACGCCGGCGCCAACCGACAGCCCGAGGATCAGCAGGCCGAAGGCGAAGAAGGGAAGCGAGCGGATGAAGTCACGCCACAGCGTTGACAGCCCGGTCCAAGCCGGCTGGAAATCCCACATCGACGGCTCGAGAACCTCCATCTCGTTGGCCACCGCGACGACGTCCTGGGTGCTGCGAGCCAGATCGCCCGCCCATTTCTTGAGCTCATCGGACTGCACCCGTCCCTCGAGAAACACGACTCCCTCGCGGACCCGCACGCGCGGGTCGGCGAACCAGTCGGTCGCATCCAGGACGTCCTGGAGACGCGCGCGGATCTCCTCGTCACGCGCGACGGGGTTGACATCGACCTTCACGGGAGCTGGTGAAAGCTCTTGCTTGCCGGGGACGGTTCGCTTCTGCGACTCTCCGACATTGCCTACCGGTTCTTGCGCGATGACCGTCGAAATCATGACGCTGCAAGTAAATGAACACAAAATCACGCGCACAACGGGTCTGTAGAAACGGCACATCGACCGCCGCATGGGAACACTCGCTCCTTATGAACGGTGAGGTTGCGACCACGTTCCTGGCGAGGGCATCCGCACCGCGGGAACGACGAGATCGGTCACTCGTCCCGTCCTTCCGTCGGCTTGCCTTTCTCCTCCTCGTGTACGTCAGCCGTCTCTGATTTGCTCTCCTTCGGCTCGACCGTTCGGTCCTCCCGACGGCTCCCGGGCTTACGACTGATCTGAGGACCATCGGGCGGGACCACCATATCCCTGACGATGTCCCCCTTCTCCCAGCCCTTGATCGGAATGCCGCGTTTCCCACCGCCGCCTGCCGAGCCGCCGCCGCCGCCATCCTGGCCGCTACGGGGGGTGTTTCGGCGTACTTTCTGTTTACGTGCCATCGGTGCCTCCTTCAGGCGCTACGACTTCGTGCGGCGATTGTAGGGTGATCGGTTGGTAGGCTTGAGGCTAATGCTCTCTGCGTGCGCCTTGGAGTACACAGCCCCCTCGGTTCGGCCCATTTTTAGGGCGATCACACGGGTCGGGGTGTTTCCTTTCGCCAGCCCCTTCAACTCCAAAACGTCGTCAATCGTCCAGGGTTCACCGCTTTTCCACACGCGCTTCGTCATGGGTTGCTCCTTCATAGAAACATAACGTGAATTCACTAAACTCTTACGCTCCATCTCTCAGAACCGGTAGATTGCGACCACCCCAGTGTCGGAAGGCATCTGTTCGGCCGGGACGACCAGCACGTCCCCGCCCTTTTTCCAGGCTAACTCGGCGAGGTCGTCGAGTAGGTCGTCGACCTCCGAGTGGGAAAGATCGGCAAACTCCACCCGCCCCGAGAGGGGGTCGATCGTGCCGGGGATCTGCCGACCTGATTCGATCATCAGCGTCTCGACGCGACCGGCGATTAACGCCTGGGCCACATCCGTCAGGTCGGCGGAACCGAGGTATTTGGACTGGGCTTCCTCGAAGTTGCCCACCAGCTTGGCGAGGCGTTGTAGATACTGGGGCTCCACCGTACGCCAGGCCTCCTCGCGGAGCCGCTCGGGTGAGATCGAATTCGGGTCCAACCCGATCCCGTCGGCCAGCAGGAACGGGTTGTGGCTGACCTTGCGGAACAGGTCATGATGCTGCGGCAGAGCAGCAAGCACCAGCGGCAGCCCCGACGGGCGGGAGTGGTGCTCCAGGACAGCCCGGTCGATGGCGCGGAAGAAGCGATCGTTGTCGATCCCCACTTCGTCCTTCTTCCCGCCGTGCCCGTGGTGCATCGTCGGTGTGGCGTGAAACCCGCCGCGGCCGCCCGCGGCGTTGTACGAGGCTGCGGTCAGATGCGGGTCCGTAACATCCTCGCCCAGGGCCTCCTCGATCGTCCGGGGAACGCCCTCGGCCAGCTCGACCTCGTCCAGGGTGTCCCGGTTGCCCTCGTAAAGGTGCGCCTCATGGCGATTGAGGCCCAGGACCTGATAGCGATCCGCCGACTGCAGCATCCGCACAAGCGGCTTCGTGTGGAAGCTCTCGGCGACAATGGCCAGTTCGGGAACAGTCCGTTGCAGCGTGAAGACGCGAAAGGTATCGGCCGACCCGAAGACGGCCAGGCCGTCGAGCGTGTGGTTCCAAAACTCGGCGTCTTCGCCCAGGGCTTGAAACGGCTCGAGCAGCGGACCGACCTCGCGCGTCGGGTACTTCTGAAGGAGTGACAATTCCATCTCTCTCAGGAGGTTGCTGAACCGGATCGCATCCTGACGATGGTCCAGGTGCCGGCGGTGCGTCGGCTGATACAGCGAGATGCAGGGCGGCTCATGGTCCGCCAACAGCGCGCGGGATTCGTCGGTGGTGAGTTGATGAAGGATGGTACGGATCGGAAACATGACTTATTCCTTGGTTTGTGACTGAGTGAGTGCTGGAACCCGTTCACCAGTCCGCAGTCGTTGGCGGAGCGTCTTGCGCGCCGCCTCAATATCGGCCTTAATCTCTTCTGTCGGCCTGTCCTGAAGCATGGCGATCTCGAATAGTTCGTATCCATCCAAAGTGTTGAGCTCAAACGCTTGTCGCTGCAGCTTCGGCAACTCACCAAGGAGTGCGTAAACGCGGTCTCCCTGCTCCTCAGTCTCAAGTTGCGTTTCAACAGACATCCTCGGGCGGCCAATGATTGCATTCTCGCCCGTGATCGTCTCGTCCTCGCCTAACAGCCAGACCCACCACTCCTGGTCGCCCACCTGAGGCACGTCTTTCTGCAACACGTCGTCAGTCCCATCGTGCCGCGTCCTCTGCATTCGCGGCTCGTGCGTGGTCCATTCATCGAGCACCTCGTGCAGCTGATTCATTAGCCACAAGTCGAGTGGCATCCCCTCTGGACGAGCAGGAAATTGAAGCCAGGCTCGAGTCCGCACCTCATTCAACAAGTCGGCTGCCGTCACTTTGCCCGGATGCAACGTCCCGTTGATTTCCATCATCCGTAACTCTCGCCGCGCATGATCCCCGAGATAGCTCAAAATCGGATCTAGCAGCTCGATGAAATCCTCCTGCTTTCCGACTACCACACTCTGCTTCAGCACCGGTTCAGCGGCCGACAGCTCGGCCTCGGCGCGAGCTCTCCGTTGAGCGAGGGATTCTCTTCGACCCAGAGTCCGACTCAGGGTGTTTTCCAATCTTTCGGCGGCACCGGCGAGGGCCTGCTCCACAGACGAGCCTTCAGCGCTCACAGTGATCGGTTGGAACCCACCCAGACGCGCTTCCATAATGCATCGCTTATCGAAGTGCCCGAACTTGTGACTACTGGTTTCGTCACGGAACTGAACTTCCACATGCGTTACCCGGTCGCGGAACCGGCCCAAGGCACCCTCGATCACGATCTCTGCTTGACGCGCCAGCTCGGCGCTACCGTCAGTGTGGTTGTCAGAGTTGACCTGGATTTGCATGGCTACTTCCTATGAGTGGAATGGACTGGCCCTCACGCGATTTTGGTCACAGCCTGCATGAGGCTGTGCGCAGATTCGTCGCGCAGGGCGTCGTCAAGAGACAGAACGAGCTGGAGATGGAATCTCCTTAGCTCATCCCTCTGCGGTATTCCGCTGGGATGGCGATCATCCGCCCGATCGCTCAAATCGTCTGGTCACCGCCGTAGGAGGTATTACCCTTATGGCCTCCAAGCCGCCCGAGGCTACTTTCGAGCGATCTCTTCAACTTGTCGGTGGCACCTTCGACAGCCCCTTCCAGGGTCGCCGCCTCGTGGCTTACCGCGACCGGCTGACGTCCCGCCAGGCGGGCCTCGATGAGGCATCGTTTGTCGTCGCCGTGGGACTTCGCGCCATTCACATCGCTAAGATGAACCTCCACGCGAGTGATCTGATCGCTAAACCGGCCCACTATGCCCTGCACGGCGGATTCGACCTGACTGCTAAACTCCGCGCCGCCCTCGACGTTCCTGTCTGTATTCACTTGGATTTGCATGACGCTTACCTCCGGCAAATGTGATCGGCGCTTCTCAACTCCGCGCAAGTTCGTTCACTTCTTGAAACAGTCTCTCCGGCGATTTATCGCCGATTGCGTCGAGCAAGAGAGCCGATTGTGGTTCGCCCTCAAGGTGCCGATCACGTTCTGGGTTAATCGTCACATACTGAATTCCCTCCCGGTTGGCTTCCACCAGCCACTGGAGTAGATCGTTCGACGTAAGTTCGCCGATCTCATCGGTCTCGCCCCAAGCAGCGCGGTCGATGTATTGCTGCGTTCGTTGGCGATCCGTGAAAAGGGCTAAGGCCTCCTCATCGCCCGACTCACCGGCATGGAAAACAGGCGTGTCCAGGAAGTCCAAACCCTTCTTGGTGATCACGAAGACGGATGTTGCTTCGTCCCCTGCGGTGTCAGACCGGCGTGCGGCGAGCCGGGCACCGGCAGCCCACTTGGCCGCCGTCAACCCTTTCTCCAGTTGGACGGCAGAGGCTTGTTCGGCTCCCGTCCCGCCGGACAGCGGCCGGGATTTGTTGATCCGCTGGCTCCTATCGCCGAACTTGAGGACGCGCATGCGCTTCCGCGCCTCACCTTCCTCACCCGGTACGCCGCGGCTGTGATAGCCACCCTGGAGGGAAGCTCTTTGAAGTTCGAAATCGCCAGTAGGCGGTTCATCTCTTTGGCGAGGCTGGTCCATATCGATCCGGCTCCTTTGCAAGTGAATCCTGCAACTGTTGTGCCGCTACTGCTACTGCGGGCGGCCCGGGCAAAGTGAGTCTTCAAACGGTGCCCGGGTGAGTGGCGCCCCACGCCCGATGCCCGGGGTTTCCTCTTGGTCCCCGAAATCCCCCGATCCGCCCACCACCACCCCCCGATCCTATCCCTGACGCCCCCACCTCCCTTCCTCCGCCCCCGCTCCTTGACAACCCGCCGCTCCCTCCGCCCCGCGAGCACGATTTTCACAATCGAACCCAAGCCCCCCCCGGCCGTCTCCCCCCAAACCTCACGATCCGAAGCTCGCGCGCCGAATTCCGCGCACGCCCTCAGCCCCACCCCCGGCCGCCAGTGCATTTCCCCAAGGAAAAGTAGATATTCTGAATATCTACATTTGTAAGAGCATTAGACTCACCGCCCACCTCCTCAGGCTCCAGTAAACCGAGGCTGCCGCCCCAAGATTTCCCCGATGCCCCTCAGCCCTCACCCCGATCCTCCCTTCAGAGCGTCAGACGGGTTCCCCCACTCCCGGACATTCCATTCCCGGCGTCTCCCACGCACCGCTTTCACAATCAGACCCAGACCCTCTCCCTAAACTCAATCCAATCTTCGCAACCCAACGTTCGCGCTCAAAATCAACCGCCGCCACCCCCAGGTTCCACGCACTAACCCAGTACTCCCTATCCAAGTCCACACCTCCGCTACAATCGACACCTCTTGCCCTGGCCCGAGCCGCCCCGCGTTTGACAGTCTCTCCCCAGACGGCATCTTTTGGGCAGAACGCCCCGCTTTCCTCGGCACGGAACGAGAGCCAGAAAGAGACCGCCATGACGATCATGATGATCCGCAAACTCCGCCCCCGACCCCTCGCCCTGTCCCTCGCCATTGCCTGCATCGCAACCACCGCCCAGGCCCAGACACCCGCCCCCCAGGCCTCCTATCAGTCCGCCCCCGCCATCGTCGACATCGGCTCCAGCGCCGATTGCGGCACCTGCGGCGGCTGCCACGGTATCGGCCAGGGCTGCTTCTCGACCCACGCCGCCTATCGCTCCTGGGTC
>JBGSYY010000364.1:0-10817 GCA_041750675.1 Isosphaeraceae bacterium
GCCGCCGCCAAGGCCCGGCCCAGGGCGACTTTGCCTCCCTCGAGCCGAAACCGCGACCCGCTGACCCAGGGCGACTGGACCACGACGAGCAAGACCAGCAAGCCGACGCCGACCACCCGCGCGAGGTTTCGACGTGGAGCAATGGCGTCGTGGAGCGCGAGCCATCCCGACGCACCCCAGAGAGCCGCCGCCGGCAGCAGCATCAGGGCGTAGTAATCGTGATCGACGAGCTTGGGGGCGAGCAGTAGGAAGAAGAGCAGGCCCATTGCCGTCCAGCCCGCGAGTCCCGCGGGGGCCACTCCCTCGGGCAGCTGACGCCGACGGACCGCCGAGACCACACCCACGACGATCAGCAGACCCGCCACCAGGCCGCAATCGCGGATCAGGAATCGTCCAAACGCCGCATACCAGCGTTTGTCGAGCAGGACTGAGGGATCCTGGAGGATCAAGTACGGTGGATTGACGGTTTGACCGGCCGTCCAGCCATGGGCGACGGGGTTACGCGAGCGGAGGAACACGAGCACCATCCAGAGAGCGACCGGCGTGATGATGGCGGCGACCAGCGCCACGAACGAGGGCCGCACGAGTGCGCGGAAGCGGCGACCCTCGGCCCGCCAGGACATTTCGGCGAGCACGACGAGGATCATCAGGCCCCAGTATTTGAATGCCACGGCAAATACCGCGGCGAGCACGGCCGCCATCCACCAGGCAGGGCGGCACCCCTCGTCGAGATAGCGCCGATAGGCCCATGCGGCAACCACCATCATCGCCAGCATCCAGGGATCGGGCAGCACGGCACGGCCATAGAACACGAACAAGGGCGCGAGCGCCAGCATGAGCGACGCCGCCGCCGCGATTCGCCGACCCTGCTCGCGACGCGTGAGCGCGAAGAACGCCGCGATGGTGACCAGCGAACCGATGATCGACAGCAACCGACCCCAGACCTCGCGCTCGCCGAAGCCGCGATACAAGGCCGCGAGTGCCGTGATGTAGACGGGGACTTCCTCGGCCAGGGCCATGGGATGACCTGAATCGTCGAGAATCCCGAGCGTAAGCCGACCGGGGTCGAATGGCGGGCGAGCGATCTGCCGCGCCTTGTTGGCGGAATAGACCTGCTTGGCTTGCAGGGTATCGGCCAGGGGTGCATTGAGTGCGTGGAGCCGCACCACGAGTCCGAGGAGCAAGAGACCGGCGAGTGTCCAGCGCTCGCGGGATGTCATCCTGAGGTGGTCGGCCGTCATGGCTTGTGCTCCCGCGGTGGGGCGGCGCTGAGGGTTCCGTGATATGCCTATCGGCGTTCCGGTTGATCCGTTCCGGGTGGAACGGATGGTCAACGACTGGAGGACTGTCGCCCGCCGGCCATTCGCGGTTCGTCGAGATCGACGCAGAGATCGAGATAGCCGATCATCATTTCATCCGTGGATTGCTCGCCCCAGCGCACGGTCTGGCTGGGGTCGGGGTTTACGGGATTCGCGGCCGAGTTGTCGAAGGTGGCGAAGCATTCCACCTTGGTTCCGCGGGGCAGAAAGAGCGGCTCGGCAAGGCGGTAGACATTCTGCCAGTTGAAGTCGTAGTAAGGCACGGAGAGCACGATTTGCCGTCGCCCATCGGGTGTGACGGCTTCGTAGCGGAACGAGCGGCCGCGATAGTGCATGTGGGGCGTGACGCTGAGCAGGTGCGAATCCTGGCGCAGGGTGTAACTGGCTGTGAGGTTGATTCCCGCCGTTCCGGGAGGCAGCACGAAGTCGCGGTTCGCCGCTCCGCGGGTCATGGCAGCGCGGCGGATTGGCCCGCGGGCCAGCACCAGTCCGACCGAGCTGCGATCGAACCGCGGCTTTCCGATCGGCTGGTAATGCACCTGGACCTCCAGCACCGCGCCGGCCGGAATCCGCTTGGCGATTCCCGGCTCGTACATGCAGGGCATGTCGCCGGGAGCGTAACAGACAAGCTCCGGCCGTGCGTCGGCGCGTGACTCCCAGTCGCTGCCTCCGCGATCGTCCTCGTGCTCCGGATCGATGATGAATACGCAGATATGATGAACCACGGCTCGGTCGCCGGGCAGAGCCTGGGCGGCCTGGACCCAGACGTCCTCGGTAAAATTGGTGGGCACGCGGAATTTCTGGATGGGGATTTGGCCCGTCGCGGGAACGTCGTAGGCCTCGGCCATTTCGAGCACGATGTCGGGCTGGCCGATCGTCCAGCCGGCCGCATATTCGGATGGGGGGGGAACCTTGTTCAGATCGCCGGGTGGGCTGCCTTGCTCGATCCACGCCTGGATCACGGCCCGCTCGGGATCGGTCAGACTGCGGTCGTTGGTCCACTTGCCGTAGCGCGGGTCGGCGTGCCAGGGCGGCATGAGGCCCTGATCCACGACCTCGTAGATCGAATCGGCGCGTCGCTTGGCATCCTCGAAGCTCAACAAGTGAAACGGGCCGACCTCGCCTGGCCGGTGGCAGCTCTGACACCGCGCGCGGAGGATCGGCTCGACGTGCTCGGCGTAGGTCACGGCGCCGACTTCGATCACTGCCTCGGGAGAGGGCTTGCGCCTCAATCGGGCAAACTCGGGATCGGGGCGGCGCAGAAGGGAGCGGGTGCGTTCAGGCTCAACCCGATCGATGGGGCAGGTGATAACCGGGCTGACGGCGACCTCGACGCGCTTGCCCGCGAGCACGGCGTCGAGCGCCTCGGCCAGATAGTGGCGGGTCGGCTGGGGCTTGAAGGCTCCGCGCGAGTATTGATCATCGAGCGAGCCTCGATAGCGGAGCCGTCCGCTGGAGTCGAGGACGAGCGCCTCGCCGATTCGCTCGACCCGCCAGGCATCGGCCAGGCGATTGTCGACGTCTTTCAGGATGGGAAACGTGATGTTATGTGCGTTCGCATGCGCGGCGATTTGTTCGACCGTTTCATGCGCGTTGGGATTGACTGCCAGAAAGACAACACCCCTGGGTTGGTAGCGGGCGGCGAGGTCGGCGAGTCGGGGCATGTAGAGATTGCCGACCGGGCAATCGGTGCCGGTGAAGATGACGACCAGGGCTGGCTGTCCCAGGTAGGCGTCGAGCCGCACCGGCTGACCTTGCAGGTCGGGCAGCGTCAACACAGGAAGCGCCTGGCCGATGCCCCGCGTTGGACCCATTCCCGAGTGGGTGCGCCAGCGTGGCAGCACAGCGAGCGCCATCGCCCCGATCAGGGCGATCGCCACAATCCCACCGGCCAACCAGCGGCGTCGGCGTCGCGATCGACGACGCCCTTCGCTTTCATCCATGAAAGTGATTCCTGACCCCTCGTCCATGCTCGCGACTCAAGAGAATGACGCCGAACTATCACTCCGATCGCCCGAACCGTCAAGGTCGATCCCATCGGCCTTTTCTCACGTCTCACGAGGGCTTCCGTCCATTGGGCCGAGCGTTTCCGCGATTTCACTCATCGTCGTCAACGGATCCCCCACTTGATCCTGGTTCGTCGTCTTGCTCGTCGGTGGGCGATTCGCGCATGGGGGTTCGACCGGCCAGGTGCGGCTTCAGGGCCTCCGCCAGCGCGATCCATTCGTCGACATCGAGGACCTCGGCCCGCAGGGTTCCGTCCAGATCCTGATCGGCCAGCACGGCGTCGGCCTGCGCTTTTGTCCAGGTGCGATCGCCGATTGCCGCGAGGGCGCTACGGAGGTTTTTGCGACGGTGCAAGAAGACCTGCCGGACGACGTGATGAAACCAGGGCAGATCGGGGATTGCCGCGCGTTTTTCAGGTCTTGGGGTTAGCTTGACGATCGCCGATTCCACCTTGGGCCTGGGCCAGAAGACGGACGGGGCGAGCACCCGCACCAGTTCCGGATCGCATAGCCCCTGGACCAAAAGTGAGAGGGCGCCATACGCCGAGCTGGTGGGCGGGGCGAGCATGCGGTCGGCCACTTCTTTTTGGATGGTGACTACGATCAGGTCCGGGCGGAGGGTGTCGTCGATCAGCAGGTTGGAGATCAAGGGCGTGGCCACGTTGAACGGTAGGTTCGCCACCAGCTTTGTTCGGGCGTCGGGAATTTGCTCCTGGGCGGCGGCGAGTGCGGCGATGACCTGGGGATCGATTCGGTGCTTTCCGGCTAAAGCGTCGATGTTCAACACGACGACGTTCGAACAGCCTTCGGCGGCGACGGCCTCGCGCGTCAGCTCGGCCATGGCCGGATCGATCTCGACGGCGACCACGGCCCCGGCCTGGGCGGCCATCAACGAAGTCAACGCGCCGGCACCCGGCCCCACTTCGAGAACGACATCGCGAGCTTCTAGTTCGGCCGTTCGTGCGATCAACTCATGAATGTTCAAGTCGATCAAGAAATTCTGCCCATACCGATGCCGGGGCGAGATACCTCGCCGCTCGAAGAGATTGCGCAGATAGGACAGCGTCTGACGTTGCTCGCTCATTTCACCTCCAACACAAAGCGACTTCACTTCAGATTGCGTACAAACGATCGTCAGGTGGCTCGGGGACAACCGAGATTTTCACGTTAAGGCGCTGAGTGCTGTGAAGAGGATTGGATTTGTTGCGCTTTCTTGTCTGACGACCGAGAGTTTCTCGCAACGACGCCAAGATACGCCAAGAGCTCGAGAATTTCCCTACCGGACCTTTTCTGGCGTGGGACATCGCCAACAAACTCTTGGCGGCACTTGGCGTCCTTGCGTGCAGCTTTTCGATGAAGCACAATCCGAGACGTGACCGATTCATCTGCAATCGTCGTGAAGACGATTCATTCCAATCCATTGACAATCCGCACGATTCCCGATCGGATCAGAACGACATTGAAGTTGATGAGCAAGCCCAACCGGAGGCCAGAAAGTCGAAGGAACGTCAGCACCTGCTTCTTGTGAACCGGCGAGAGCGTTTCGATCGATTTGATTTCCACGATCACCTTACCAGCGACGATTAGGTCCGCTCGAAAGCCGGTCTCCATTCGGCATTCCTCGTAGATGACCGGAATGCTCACCTGATGCAGGACTTCTAACTCCAGCTTTCTTAGCTCGTATTTCAATGCGGTCTCATAAACTGACTCAAAGAGACCAGGCCCGAGCGCGCAATGAACACGAAACGCCGACTCGACAATATGACGTGCAACCTCGTTCTCGTGCATTCAGGGCACTCCCAGAATCTCTGATTACGACGTCGCACTTCCCACGAGAACATCGACAAGTGACAACTGGATGGGCTTCCCCACGAAATCTTCTAGCAAAGCCGAACAGATACGCCAAGAGGTCGAGAATTTCCCTATCGGCCATTTTCGAGCGTGGGACGTCGCCAACACGCTCTTGGCGGCACTTGGCGTCTTTGCGTGAGAGATTTCTGGCTACCTCTCAACTCGGCTCCGACCGTAGCAGCTTTTGCACATGCTTCGCCAGTAAATCGACCTCGATATTCACCCGGCCGCCCGCGTGGTTCCACCCCAGCGTGGTGACGCTCAGGGTATGCGGGATGAGCATGACCGAGAACGCGTCGGCTTCGACCGTGACCAAGGTGAGGCTCACGCCGTCGACGGCGATCGAGCCTTTCTCAACCATCAAAGGCGTCAGTCGTCGATCGAGCGAATAGCGTTGAAACTCCCATTCACCCTCGACCCGGCGCTCGCGCAAGACAGCCGTGCCATCGACGTGGCCTTGCATGAAATGCCCGCCCAGGCGATCACCCACGCGGAGTGCTCGCTCCAGGTTTACCGGGTCGCCCGCGATGCGCTCGCCCAGATTTGTGCGGAGCAAGGTTTCCGGTCCGGCCTGAAGCGTGAACTGTTCGCCTTCGCTCGCCACCACGGTCAGGCAGCAGCCATTGACGGCCACGCTTTCGCCCAGGGCCAGAGGCGACTCCAGGCCCGGCCATGCGATCACCAATCGTCGGCCTTCGCCCTCATCGGCCACTCGCACGACGCGACCCAGCACTTCGACAAGACCCGTGAACATGCTCGCCTCCTTTTGCCACCATGTCTTTACTGAAGATTTTGTTAGACCTTGAACCCCAACCGCCGAATCACGGCCGCCAGATCACTTCGGCCTTCGGGACGAGCCGCATATCCAACGACATATCCCGCCACTCCGATCGCCAGATGCAATGCCAGGGGCGCTGCACGCTCTAGCCGAGATTGACCCACCACCGGCCCCGCCACGATTCCCGCGCTGAGCGACGCCGCGACCGCCAGCACAAGCGAGCCACAGAGCGGGGCGGCCAGCGTTCGCCGAAAGAACACTCGCGGAGAAACCTCTAGCCTGCGGAAGCAGTGGATTCCCGGGAGAAGCAGGTTTGAGACCAGAGTCGTCAGGACGGTGCCCCAGATGACGCCCGAGACATCGCCCGTCACTTTCGTCCAGACGTAACTCAAGGGCAAATTCACCAGAGCTCCACCCAGGGCCGCCAGCGCGATCGCGCGCACACTCCCCTGCCCGATCGCCATTTGGACGAGGACGGAAAGCACCAAGGGAGCAGTGCCGAGCAAGAAGAGTTGCATCAGATGCGCTTGATCGGCGAACTTCGGCATCCACGCATTCAGGAATGGTTTGGCGTCGATATACGCAAGGAGAGCCACCGGAAGCAGCATACCGACGAGCATCCGCGATCCGTCGTACTTGATTCGTTCCAGGGCCGATCTGTCGTTGGCCGCTGCCAGACTGGCCACGGCCGGCATCACCAGGTAGGCCAGCATCCAGCCCATTTGGCGGATCTGGAGAAATGGCTTGGAAATCGCCTGATACACGGCGATGGCCGGCGCGGGCGATTCCAGCGCATAGCCGAGCACCGTGGTATCAAGCTTATCCGCCAGCACCACCGAGAGCTGCATGAGCGCCATGTAAACGCTGATGCGCGTGAGATCGAGAATATCCGCCCGACCGAAGCGGCCGAACCGAAGCGCCGTGCCAAGTTGACCGGTCATCACCCAAAGCGCCGGGATGAGTGATAGGCCGATGCTGATGGCTGTCTGGATCGCCACGATGGCGAAGAACGGCACGTCACCCTTTAGGCCCAGCCACAGCGCGGCGAACCGCAGGATCACGATCCAGAATTCGAACTTGGGGATGAAGTCGTATTTGCGTGCCGCCTGCAACACACTGCCGGCCACCGCCGAGAGGCCGAAGCAAGGCGCGGTGAGGGCCTGGAGCCAGAGGAGGCGAACAATCAGGTCGTGCTCGGCTGGGTGGAATGACATCGGCACGCCCCAGGTCGCCAGCGCGATCAGAACCGCCGCCTGCACCAGCGCTGTCGCGGCGTAGAAGGCCATGCCGCAGCCGATTGAGCGTTGAACACCGGCCTTGTCGCCTTTTGTCCAGCGCTCGGAAACCTGACGCTGCAATGCCGAGCTCATTCCGAATTCGAGCAGAAACTGCAGGAACCCGAACCCCCAGGCAAAGCCGAACGCGCCGAACAATCCCTCGCCGATATGCTCGACGATCAGCGGGACGCTCCAGAACGCGAACACCACCTGCAAGGGCGTTCGGAGCGCGAGCCAGAACGTGCCCCGCAACAATCGGCCCAGCACCGGCGGCAATGTCGATGACGACGCGTCGGCCGACGGCCCCTCATCGGTCCCCATCGGCGTCGGAGGCGGCGGCGTGGATGGAGATTCAGACGATGACGGCTGGGCGGCGGACACGGCGGTTTGGATTCCTGCTCGACACGGTTCGCTCCGAGACTGATACCCTAGCCGCCCCCTGCCCCGCGACGAAAGCCCAACTCAGTTTCCCTTCGACTTCTCGGAGGATGTCGATGCGATTACCTCTTTGTGCAGCTCGTTCAACATCCGCACCGCCGCGTCGACCAGCCGCTCGCCCGAGCCCTCGGCGATGCGCGCGCTGATCACCTCGTAATTGCCTTGCGCATAGGCCCGGCGCGACGGCACATAACCCACGCTCCCGTTCGCCAGCTCGGCCACGACCGTGTGCCGAAAGGGAGAGTCCTGCTTGATCTCTAGACCCAGCTCGACAAAAATCTCGCCCGGCAGCGAGACCCAGGCGATCTGGTCTCCGAGCGATATCACCTGAACCTCGGCCTGCCAGGGCTGGCCCTCGCGTGCGGCCACGTCGAGCACCTTGTAGGCGTTCACCAGTTCCAGAAAGGTCGGCTTCGCGGATTCGGCGTCGCTCTGGTTGCGCTTGATGATGGCCTTCGCGTCTTCGACATCGGTCGAGCGGATTTCGGGTAGATCCAGGGAGACCAGTTCGCGCCGGACTCGCAGCGCCCCCGGCCTCATCGCCTCCAAGTTCCGCCACGTCCGCAGCACTTCCGCCGCCAGAATCGTGCCCATCCGCGATGCGTTGCCCAGTCCGTGCTGGGGCCGTTCCCAGGCGACGTCGATGTGATTCACGTCGCCGCAGCAGCCGGTGGTCCAGAGGGTGACCATTTGTTCGCCCATCACGTCGCGCAGACGCGACGCCAGCACGCCGGGCAAATCCGCCGAGATCAACGCGCCGCCGATGTTGTCCAGATGCACCGAGTAGTTTACATAGGTCGCGATGGGAGCATGTCCTTCGCCCTGAGGCTCGAAGACCAGCACCGGCAGGTCCGGGTCGATCGTTCCCGCGGCCTTCACAATCGACGGATTCAATTTCCCCGGATTCCAGCCCACCGAGCCATCTTTCATGTGAAAGCGGCGATTGAAGGCGATTGACGACTCGCTGCCGTGCGCTGCCAGTAGCTTCGCGGCGGTCAATTGCGCGGCGGCACGCTCTACAGCCTCGGCGATCTTACCCGGCAGTTCCGATCGATACGCCTGGGCCAGTTCGTGCTGGGCACCGAAGTCGTCGTCCCGCGCTCCGCGACGGCTCAGCACCGGTCCGGTGTGCGCGTGGGTCGCGCTGATCATCACGTTGTCGCCGGTGATGCCGGTGCGTCGTTCGATTTCCGCCCGTGCGTCGGCCACCAGGTCGGGTGTCGTGGCGATCAGGTCGAGGGCGACAAGCGCGGCGCGGGTCGATCCGTCGTCGAGCACCAATGCCTTGGCGTAGAGGGGATCGTTCACCCTCTCGGCGGCGCGCGTGAAGTAATACCCGGCCATCGGCGTGCCCGCGGCCGGGGTGATATCGGCCTGAGCCGCGCCGACGCGCAGCTCGCCTCCGCTCGCCGACCCGACCAAGCCACCCAGCATGAGTACGACAAGAGAGTATTTCACGGCAGCGATCCCCTCTGTGCGGCCTGAAGCGCCGATGTGTTAGGATGATTCGATCTTATCACGGAGCCATCGCCCATGTCCGATCCCACCCTGCTGCTGCTGCTCGACGAGGTGCGCTCGAAAACTCTGCGGCGGCTGGAAGGCGTCACGGCCGAGGAATCCCACTACGCGCCCGCCGGCACGCAGAACACCATTCTCTGGCACGCGGGCCATGCCTTTGTTGTCGTCGAATGGCTCTCCTCGCAGGGGCTCGAACGCGAGCCGAATTGGCCCGAAGGCTGGCGTGCCCTTTTCGGTAAGGACAGCCAGCCCGCCGAGACCCCGCGCGACGCCTGGCCCGCGCTCGATGTGGTCATCACCCGCCTCAACGATCAGCGTGACCGCCTGAACTTGGCCATCCAGTCCCTCAACGACTTCGAGCTGGAGCGGCGCATCGACCCCGATAACCCCCTGCGCACGACGCGCTACATGATCCTCCACGGCCTCCACGACGAGGCCTGTCACTCGGGCGAAATCTGGCTTTTGCGGAAACTTTGGAAGGCGGAGAACGCGGCGCCGGCCCGGTCCTTGTGATCGGATGGGCTTGCTCTCTTTCTCTTCGAGATTCGCGCGCGGCCGTTGCGACGGCACCCGCTCGACCGGCTTTGACCGGGGAGACTGATCTGGTATTCTGTACACCTCTTTGTGAACTCCCATCGACCCGGTGAAATGAGCGATGAGCGATCATTCGACGATCGAGTGGACCGACGCGACATGGAACCCGGTTCGAGGGTGTACCAAGATCAGTCCCGGCTGCGCGCACTGCTACGCCGAGACGTTCGCCGAGCGATTCCGGGGGGTCGCCGGGCATCCGTATGAGCAAGGTTTCGACCTGCGGATGGTCCCCCACAAGCTGGCCGAGCCGCTGCTGTGGACAAAGCCGAAGATGGTCTTCGTGAACTCGATGAGCGACCTGTTTCACCAGGATGTGTCCGACGACTACATCCGGGCAGTCGTCCGGGTGATGACGCTGGCGAACTGGCACACGTACCAGGTTCTGACCAAGCGCTCGGAGCGGCTGCGGGATCTTTTGCAGGGTGAACTGCGAGAGGCCGCCGAAGCGCCGCACATCTGGTGGGGCGTGAGTGTCGAGAATCGGCGGCACGGTCTGCCCCGGGTCGAGCATCTGAGAGCGGCCCCGGCGGCGGTCCGATTCCTGTCGGTCGAGCCGTTGCTTGAGGATCTCGGATCGCTGGACCTCGAGGGAATCTCCTGGGTCATCGTGGGCGGAGAGAGTGGGCACGGCGCGCGGCCCATGTCACCGCTCTGGGTCCGCAAGATCCGCGACCAGTGCGAGGCCGCCTCGGTCCCCTTCTTCTTCAAGCAATGGGGCGGGGTTCGAAAGCGACGTTTCGGGCGTGCGCTGGACGGCAGAACCCACGACGAGCGACCGAGCGGCCTGGGGCTGCCGATGCCCACCTTGAAGGAGCGTCGGGCGATGATCGTGGAGAGTGGAGCGTTTTCGCACGTGTTGTCGTGAGGCGGGTGATGTGAACGAAAGGCGTCCGCTCGGGTTCGACTATGAAGCCGTGTGGCTGTCAAGCGTGGGGACCGCGTCTGGATTGGGCCTTGGATTGGGATGAGGTGACTGCGCTCGACCGTTCCTGAGTCGCCTTGGGATTGATTCGACTATTCGAGGTCTCGGCTCGGT
>JBGSYY010000365.1:0-4840 GCA_041750675.1 Isosphaeraceae bacterium
AGCAGGCAGGCGGGGCAAAGGCCCAGCGGTGCGCGGTCGGGCAGGGGGGCGTTGCAGCGTGGGCAGCGGGCTGGGCCGGTCATCGTCGGGGCCTCGGTCGAGCGGGGATTGGGTAAGGTGTCCACCATCATGTAAGGAAACGGCGGACGAAGTGGACACAAAAATTTGGCGGAGGGCGGCCGCGGGGTGCGGTCATGGAATCCGGTCGGATGAGGGGAACCCCCTCGGTACGAGCCCGAGGCGTGAGCGCGGGGTTCTTCCTATCGTTCAACACGTCGCTGACGCTTCCGGCTCGTATCGAGGAGGTTTTCCACCCTGCGGTCGAGTTCAACACGTCGCTGACGCTTCCGGCTCGTATCGAGGAGGTTTTCCACCCTGCGGCCGAGGCTGTCGTTTCGAATCTCACGACCGGAAATGATTCCCGCTCCCGCGTCTGCGGGGGGCATGACCGGGGTCGGCCTGTACGGTGCTCAGTGGTGCGTCGTCCTGAGCGCAATCTATTTCTGTAACTGGCTTTCAGGTGAAGAGCGTGGGCGGACGGTAGCGACGGGAACCGGGGTCGACGTGATCCGGTCGATGGTTATGATCCCCGAGCGTGCGAGGCTCGACCAGGGAATGTAAGGAAATTGCGAGGCAGGGATGCGCGGACAGTATTTTTATTTCTTCATCGGGCTTTGCACCGCTTCGCTGGCGGGGCATGTGTTGAAGGCCGGAGTGCTGGGGACGATTGCCATTGGGATCGTGAACGTGCTGGCAATTGCGTTCTGGTTCTATATCTTGCGAACGTGGCAGACTGGCGGGCTGGATCGTTCGTTGTGTGGCGCGTTTCTTCTGATGTCGCCGGTGTGCTACATTCTGGGAGTGACGGGCGGCCTGGTCTTGTTTGCTCGCTGATGGTGCGTGAGCGGGCCGCACGTGGCTGATCATTGAAGACGCGACCGCTCATGAGTGCGATTGAGACGAAGCCCACGGATGACGTCGCGTTGCTTCGTTTCAAGTATCGACGGCGTGAGCTGGCGGTACGACGTGTGGCGTTGGTGCTGCGTGCGCTGGGGTTGGTGGGGTTGCTCTGGTCGGTGATGCGGATTGCGGCGTTGATTGCCGCAAATGTGGCGGCCGTGGGTGGAGACCGGACGCTGGTGGGGGTGTGGGAAGGTGCGCGTGGGCTGTTTCATCAGCGGGTGATGGAAGAGCTTCGTGTTGTGTTGCCGATCGCGATGTTGCTTGGTGCAGCGGGATTGGGGTTGGACCGGTTTCGAAATTGGGCGCGTCCTCTTTCGGCGGTGACGGCGCTGCTTTTGGCCGCCGTGGCGATGGTCGCGATCGCGATCGCGTTGACGCAGCATCCGATCGACGATTGGGAGCTGACGAATTTCCCAAGCCCGTTCTTTTTGGGACTGATTGCGCTGGGGTTTGTTTTGCCGTTTTCGGCGATGCTTTTCGGGTTTGTGCGATCACGGTTGCTGGATCCGATTTTCACGGAGGATTATCGACGGGCGATACGGAGCACACCGCCGATCGCGTGGCCGACGTGGTTGATCCGCTTGATGGCGCTGGTGATTGTGCTCTTGGCGGTTTACTGGGGTGTGGGGCATGTGCGGAATGTGCTGGCAACGGAGCCGGAGAGTTGGGGCGTTCCCTCAGTGATGGTGCCGAATTGGCCCGAATGACGGCGCGGTTGAGACTGGTCAGGGTTGAGCCGGCACCGCTACATTGAAGGCATGATGGCTTGCCCGGCTTTCGTGATCGATTTTTGGGCCGGCGGGCCGCGCGAGGATGTGAGTCAGCCACCTCAAAACGGATCGAGATTCCATGAGCATTCTTGTCGACAAGAACACGCGATTGATCTGCCAGGGCATTACGGGGAAGGCCGGGGCGTTTCATGCCGAACAATGCCAGGCTTACGGGACGACGCTGGTGGGCGGGGTGACGCCGGGGAAGGGGGGCGGGACGACGCTGGGAGTGCCGATCTTCGACACCTGCAGTGAGGCGGTGGCGAAGTCGGGCGCGAACGCGACGATGATTTTTGTGCCGCCGCCGTTCGCGGCGGACGCGATTCTTGAGGCAGCCGACGCGGGGATTGCCCTTGTGGTGGCGATCACCGAGGGGATTCCGGTGCTGGATATGTCGCGTGCGGTGGCGTATTTGAAGGCCAATCATCCCGACGTGCGGCTGATCGGGCCGAATTGCCCGGGGGTGATCACGCCGGGTCAGTGCAAAATTGGGATCATGCCGGGATATATTCATACGCCGGGGCGGATTGGGGTGGTCAGCCGGTCGGGAACGTTGACCTATGAGGCGGTGTGGCAGCTCACGAGCCTGGGAATTGGGCAGAGCACGTGCGTGGGGATCGGGGGCGATCCGGTGAATGGAACTTCATTCGTCGACGTGCTGGAGATGTTTGAGAAGGACGACGGGACGGATGCGGTGCTGATGATGGGCGAGATCGGCGGGAACGCCGAGGAGCAAGCGGCGGAGTTGAAGAAGAGCGGCAAGTTTACCAAGCCGCTGGCGGCGTTCATCGCGGGTCAGACGGCCCCGGCTGGGAAGCGGATGGGGCACGCCGGAGCGATTATCTCGGGGGGATCGGGCAAGGCTTCGGACAAGATCGCGGCACTGGAGGGCGCGGGCATCAAGGTCGCCAAGAGTCCGGCGGATATGGGTGCGGTCTTGAAGGCGAGCATTTCTTGATATGAACCCATGGACGACTCATTCCTCGCGCACCATTTATGAGAATCCCTGGATTCGCGTGCGCGAGGATCAGGTTACACGACCGGACGGGCAGCCGGGGATTTATGGGGTCGTCCAGTTTCGCAACAAGGCGGTGGGCGTTTTGCCCGTGGCCGAGAATGAGGATATCTGGCTGGTCGGACAGCATCGCTATCCGCTCGACCAGTATTCGTGGGAAATCCCCGAGGGCGGGTGTCCGGTCGATGAGGACGTCGAGGCGTGCGCACGACGGGAGCTTGTTGAGGAAACTGGGCTGACGGCCGACCATCTTGAGCAGATCGCCTCGGTTCATCTCTCGAACTCGGTGAGTGACGAGTGGGGGGTGGTGTTTCGGGCGACGGGGCTGCACGAAGGGGAGAGCCGGCCGGAGGGGAGTGAGCGGCTTGAGGTGCGGCGGTTGAGCTTTGCTGAGGCTCGCGCCATGCTGGAGCGAGGGGAGATCACGGACAGCCTGAGCGTTGTGGCGATTCAGCATGAGGCGCTGCGGCGGTCGCGGGTGGGGAGCGAGGCACGTTCGTTTCGGCTGACTCCGCTGGAAGGGCGTCTGGCGATCGCCAAGTTGGACCCAGGCGAGGCGTTGCCGGATTGGGCGAGCGGGGGGCCGTTGCTGGCGATTGTGCGGAGCGAGGATGAAATGACGGTTGTCACGAGGCAGGACGCGGTGCCGGCGGGAGTGGTCGCGGGGCGTGACTGGCTGGCGCTGCGGGTGGAGGGACCGTTTCCGTTGTCTGTGTCGGGTGTCCTTGCCGCGCTGACCGCACCGTTGGCGGCGGCGGCGGTTGCGATTTTTGCCATCTCCACATTTGAGACGGATTACTTGCTGGTGAGGGAGGCGGATCTGGACACGGCGCGGCATGCGCTGCGGGCGGCGGGGCATGAGGTCGTGCCATGACGGACGGCGGTCACTTACCGGATTCGACGCCACGTTCCGGTTCGAGGTTGACGATTCAAAAGATCATGGGGTTGACGGCCGTTTTCGGCGTTTGTTTGTTCTTGATGAAGGTCTCCTATCAGACGGGTTTCCTGGTTACGTTGACTCTCCTTACCGCGCTGGTGCTGTGGTCGTCACCTCCGATTCTGGGACTGTGCGCTTCCTGGCTCAGTTTGGTGTTCACGATCGGCCATGTCGGCTTCACCGTGTGTTTTTGGTTGGCCGCCTGGCAGCGGCTTGGGCATATGCCTGTTGCCTCTGTCGATGACCCCTACGGGATCTCTCCGGGCTTTGGGCTGGGTAGTCGAGTGTTTGTGATTGGGCTTGTTCCCTACATCCTGAGCGGGCCTCTTGGTCTGGCGGCGCTGATCGTCGGCTTGATTCGAGGCAA
Organism: Isosphaeraceae bacterium; assembly: GCA_041750675.1. Lineage (GTDB taxonomy): Bacteria > Planctomycetota > Planctomycetia > Isosphaerales > Isosphaeraceae > BPJS01. The sequence continues at coordinate 4,053 of JBGSYY010000365.1, forward strand.
AGGCCGACCGTTTCGACTACGATTTTACGGGAAGTTGGCGTTGGCCGCGTGTGTCGCATGGGGGTTGAGTTATCTGTTCTATCAAACGGCGGGGGGTCGTATCATCGACTGGATCTTGGACTAACTGCGTTTGACGAAGATGGGATAGGACGTACCAAGACACGGAGCCAATCCTCATTTTGTGAGTAGCACCAAGCTCCATTGTCTCGTCGTCGAGACTCGACTCCAGGTTGGGACGGGTTACCTCGAGAAAAGCGCGGCCTGGCGGGCCATGCTTTTGGGCCGACCAAGTAGCGCCTGGGTGGGGAAGTTGCGGCCGGGGCAGGCGGCGGCGGTTTTGGCCACGACGTCGTGAGTGACCACGTTGCCGGCGGGGATGTCGTAACGCTCTTGAAGGTAGCTGATGAGGAGCTTGGTGGATTCGACCTGTTCGGCGGAGGCGTCGGCATCGTCGAGGTTGCCGATCAGGCAGATGCCGATGCCGTACTCGTTGATGTCGGCGACGCGGCTGTCGCGGCAGTGCTGGCCGCCCTTTTGCTCGGACCAGCGGCGGGCGACCTCGATCTGGCCGTCGGGACTTTCGGAGCCGTTGCCGACGACAAAGTGATAGCCGCAGCCGATTGAGCTGATGCGTTCGCGGTGGTCGTGGTCGATCTGGGCGAGGCCGCCCTCGGCGTGGGCGCTGTGGTGGAGGACGATGTACCGCCACGGGCGATCGGCCCGGGGCGGTGAGAAGAGGTCGGAGGGGTCGTTGACGCGGGCTTCGAGGTCGCGTCGATAGACCGGAC
>JBGSYY010000366.1:0-2354 GCA_041750675.1 Isosphaeraceae bacterium
TTGCTGGGGCAGGTTCGCGATCCGCGTGATGGGCGCTGGGTGCGTGCGGAGGACGCGGTCGACGCCGCCGTGAGCGACGCCGAGCGGGTCGAGGCCCGCAACGAGTATGAGCGGCGGCGGGTTGAGATCGCCGATACGCCCGAGGCACACTGGCAGCTCGCGCTGTGGTGCGAGGCGCGGGGGCTAGGTGGGGAATCTCAGGCCCATTTGGTGCGTCTCACGATGCTGGATCCGTCGCGGGAGGCGGCGTGGAAGCGGTTGGGATACAAGAAGGTGAACGGGGTGTGGCGGACGTCGGGGCAGATTGCTCTGGCTCGGGCCGAGCGCGAGTTGCAGCGGAAGGCGGATGTGCGGTGGTCTCGTGAACTGGATCGACTGACCGGGCAGCTTGGTGATCCTCGCAAGCGTGAGGAGGCGGAGGGGCGGCTGGCGGCGATACGCGATCCGCGCGCGTTGCCGGTGATCTGGAGCCGATTGGTGATGGCCCGGAAGCCGAGTTTGGCAATGGCGGCGCGGCTTCTGGGGCAGATTGACAGCCGGGACGCTTCGCGGGCTTTGGCCCTGATGACGATCGCGGCCGACGATGCTGAAGTGCACCGGATTGCCGCCGAAAATCTTCGGCATCGCGACCCGCGCGAGTTCGCGGATATTTTGATCCGTCTGGTGCGGGAGCCGATCAAGTACGAGGTGAAGCCGGTGGGCGGGCCGGGGTCGGCGGGGGAGTTATGGGTTTCTGGTCAGAGAGTAAATCTCCGCCGCATCTATGATGTACCGCAAATGCCGACGATGATGCCTGGGGACCGATTCCTGGGATGGGATGTTCAGGGAATGCCGCTGATCGGCCGACAGTTTGGGCCTCGATACGACACGAGTTTCATGTCTCGGGACGAGCTTCTCAGCCTGAACGGATTCGGCGAGCCGAGTGATGTGGAACTCGCTCCAACACCTGGTGAGGCCCGGGTCCGGGCCGATCTTTCCCGCCTCCCACTGAGCCCTGAGGTTCAGGCAGGTGCGCAGGAGTTGGTCGGCCTATACAAGCTTGCGGACGCAAGGATGCGTAGACGTTACTCAGATCCGTGGATTGCCCTGGCCATGGATCATGTCGGTCCGCCGATCACTATTGTTGAAGAGGATCCATATCAGAACCCAGGGCCCGTCAATTCAGGGACGGCATTCACATTGCACCGCCGCCAGCAAGCGATTATCTCGCTCGGAGCCATGATTCTTGAGGCAAGAAAGGTTGCTGACCTGGCGCAGTCTCAACTCGATCGTGATGTCGCGTTCCTTGATTCGTTGAACCTTCAAACAGACCGAATGAATCACCGCCTTTTGCCCGTTTTGAAGATTGTCAGCGGCATGGACTTCGGAACCGAACAGGACGCCTGGTTGGCGTGGTATGTCGACCAAATGGGGTATCGATTGCAGGCGCAACGCCGGGGTACGGCGCCCGAAGTCGTCACCGAGATCGTCCCTCCCGCTTACATTCCCCAACCGCAAGTCCTGGATGTCCGACTCGCTTCAACGGGCTTTTACACGCGACTCAGTTGCTTCGGCCCCGGCACGCCGGTGCATACTCGGGACGGCCTCAAGGCGATTGAGGAGGTTCGGGTGGGCGATGTGGTTTTGAGTTTGGATGTGGCGAGCGGGGAGTTGAGCTTTCAGCCGGTGACGACTGTGCATCACAACCCTCCGAGTCCGACGCGGGTGGTGCGGGTTAGCGATGAGGCGTCGATCACGGCCAGCACGTATCACCGGTTCTGGCGGCCGGGGGCGGGGTGGTCGATGGCTCGCGACCTGCGGGCCGGCGAACGGCTTCGCGGGCTGGACGGGCTGAGGACGATCGCGGGTGTGGACGAGGGGGAGACAATGCCGGTGTTTAACCTGGATGTGGCGGGGGGGCATACGTTTTTCGTCGGGCGGTCGGCGCTCCTGGTGCACGACAACACGCTGCCGGATACACGGTTGGAACCGTTTGATGCGGTGAGGGAGAACGTTCAAATCCATTCATCCGCAGATGACGCAGATGGACGCAGATAAGACAAACACAGATCTCGGAAATTCTCAGATTGTGTTTGTTGTTTTATCTGCGTAAATCTGCGTTATCTGTAGATGAGTTGAATTTTCCCGTCCACTCCTCAGGCCGCCTGGTCTTCGGGGGAGATGGTGGAGTAGGGGATGATTTTCTTGACGATCGAGCGATAGAGGGTGTTGCCCTGGTCGATGCTGACGTGGAGTAGTTCGAGGGCATCCTTGAGGTTGCCCAGGGTGCGGGCGAGCTGGTCCTGGGTGGTGCGGCTGGATTTTTCGAAGGCGGCGGACCACTGGCCGGAGAGGCCCTCGACGGCCTGGCCGGC
>JBGSYY010000367.1:0-2427 GCA_041750675.1 Isosphaeraceae bacterium
ACGCATAGCCGGATGGATCGGCGTATCCGCCGATCTGGGCCATGCCGGGCGGGGGCACGCTATCGCCGACGCCCATGGCGCAGGCGACGCAGTCCGGCGGCTTGAGGGCCTTGGCCTGTTCGGCCGTCATGACACCCATCGGAATGCGCTTGGGGGTCGCCGCGGCGCACTCGGGGCAAAGGTGGCCGACCGACACGTGATTCGCGTGCGTGGCCGCCGCATGGGAGGCCGTGGGCTGGAAACGATGGGGGGCGGCCGTCTGGGCGGCGGCCGGCAAGCTCGTCAGGCCCAACCCGAGGCCCAGACTCAGGGCCAGGCCCCGGCCGAGCGTCATGGGCGAGAAATCTGATCGTCGAGGTCGCATGTCGGGAAACTCCTAATCCCTGGATGGGTCCGATTCCGTGACCCGCGGCGATCGATCGTCCCTGGAGACTCGACGGTCGTCGACTGCGTGGGCGCTTGCGCCGCAATCCGTTTCGACCGAGACGAGCGGAGATCGATCACAATCAAAGACGAACGCCGGGCCGCCTCCGGCGAAAGCTCCGCTTCGCGCCGGTTCCACTCTCCTTGATCGGCCGTCGCATCCGGCACGCTTGCGAAAATCGGCGGGACCGGAGTAACCGATCCGGTGAGCCAACTTTGGGCGGGACCTCAACCCGTCAACCCAACCCGGGACAGCCTGACGTGCAATCGAAGTAGTTGCTCCTCAGGGCAAAATGCGGGATTCCGCTTCGAAAACAAGACATTCCCGCGCAGGCGGGAATCCAGTGCGAGCGCCACCCACTCTAGGATTCCCGCCTGCGCGGGAATGACTGACCAGGTTGTACTTGACTGGCTGATGATCGACAGCCCTTCGTGAGACGTGATCGGGACACTGCTCTCGCACGGGCTCCCCGCCTGCGCAGGAATGACTCGTGGCAAGGCGCAGAGGAACCGAGCAACCTGAGGTTCGATAACCTTACGCTACACCCGCGGGTAGCCGGGGCAAGGCTTCTTGCCTCGGTGAGTGCCCAGATTCGTTAAGCCCCAGAGTCCGAGGTCAGACGACTCACCCGGGTCACCTGGCCCTCTTTCTAACCTCACGCTCCGGCCCCATAGCTTCCGGCCCCGGAGCCACTTGCTGCGGCCACGCGAGGCGCTGGGCCTGATAGATCTGCCCCGTCTTCTCATCCTGAATGATGACCAGCAACGTCAGCCCGTCCGCCTTCCACTCCGGCTTTCGCTCAACGTTGAATTCCAGGGTCTCCGGCATACCGTTCGCCCGGGGCAGATCGACCCGCTTCAGGTCGTACGCGCGTGCGACGTGCCGGGCGCGATACGTCTTCCCGTTCAGCTCGCCGGCGCGGACTTCCGTCGTGATGTCGTCCTGGGTCGTGACGACCTCGACCAGAACCGATTTGCCCGCCATACGGGCGTTGCGCGGCGCGACTTCCACGATCAGATTGCCGCGATTTGCATCAAGCCGCGCATTGACGGCGACCTCCGCCGGCCGCGACAGCGCTTCGCGAATCGCCTTCCGCGCCACGGCGGGAGCCTCCTCGTTCGAGCCGACCATCGGCACCCGGCCGTTGACCATGATCAGCGGTGTCAAGTAAAGAACGCTCGCGTCTCCGCCGCGCTCGCGGGCGTAGATCCGGCTGTATTGCTCCTGGCGCTGGCTGTTGCGATGGTCGGAAAAGGGGTCTTTCCAGGGTTCGTCGAAGTAGTCGACGTGGAAGGCGACCGGGGCGATTCGATCCGGGCCGAATTCCTGGGCGAGCGTGCCGAACAACTCTTCGGCCTTGGGACAGAGGTCGCACCCCTGCGAGCTGAACAGCTCGACCACGACGACCCGCGAATCGGCGGCTGCCTCTCGGGCCTTGCTGGACTGCGCGGGCGAGACACCCGTCAGCATCGTCGTCCACAACACCAGCCCGGCGGCCGGGGCGATCGCACCACGCATGGAAACATCCTCAGCTTGGCTCGGAACTCAACTTCCTACGCGAGACAGTGACGAACCGGCCCCCACGGCTATTCGGCGAAAATGGGCAGAGCGGCTCAAGCGGGAGCCTCGCGCGGCTCGATACAAGTGAGTCGAGCCTGGTCTGGTCTTGGCGATCCTGACGCTTTTGAGCCGGGATTTCCGGAAAGATTGGGCTTGGACGGCGGTTTCGGCCGATTCGGTGTTTGTGACGGAATCCGGACGACCGCGCCAGAGCGGTGTCCGCGGAGTGAGACAATCTCGTTTCTCGAGCGACTGCGGCCAGTCGCCCTCTCCGGGGCGATCAAGGATGAGTGGCCGCCGCTCAATAGCCAGGGAGGGTTCGAGCGATGACCACCCCCCGCGAGGGTTCGCCGCGACGGTCGACGGGTCGGCGCCTGATGCTGTGGGCCGGACTGGCGGTCGCGGGCGCGGTGCCAGGTCTGGTCGGCTGCCAGGTCGAGTAC
>JBGSYY010000368.1:0-9371 GCA_041750675.1 Isosphaeraceae bacterium
GGCGGCCTTGCGCCTCGTCGACGCGCGGCGTCGAGCCGCCGGCAAGATTTCCCGACCGGAAACGTTGTGGCTCGATCGCGTCGGTGTCGAGCAAGCCACGCACGAAGCCGTCGCGGCGCACAAGGCCGCGCGGTTCCAAGAGCATCGTCCGAGCACCCCCATCTGGGATTTGTGTTGCGGCCTGGGCATCGACTCAACCGCTTTGGCCGCAGTCGCAAACCAGGTGATCGCGGCGGATTTGCGGCAATCCGCATGTCGTCGCGCACTCTGGAATGCCCGGGCGCGCGCTGTTGAGAGTCGGGTGATGGTGGTTCGAGGCCGTGCCGAACAGTTTCGCTTTGGATCGGGCGACTGGGTTCATCTCGATCCCGACCGGCGTTCCACAACGCAAGCCGGCCGAGAACGATCGACACGCGCCGGCACGCTTGAAGGCTATTCCCCGGGCCTGCCCTATCTTCGCAGCTTGATCGACTCCGGCGCTTCGGGCGCGATCAAGCTCGGCCCCGCTTCCGATTTCCGACTCCATTTCGATCGTGAGCAGACTGAGATCGAAGTGATCAGCATGGCAGGCGAATGCAAGGAAGCGACGGTCTGGTTTGGTGCCGCAAGATCGTGCTCTCGACGCGCGACAACTCTCCCTTCGGGTGCGTCCTGGTCAGACGCGGAGCACTCCCACCAGGGCCGAACCGCCAGGCTTGCGACGCATATCGGAGCTTGGATTCTTGACCCCGACCCCGCTCTGGTTCGCGCGGGCTTGCTCGACGGATTCGCCATCGCTCACGGCCTGGAACGCATTGCCCCGGGTATCGACTGGCTGACGGGCGGACATCCGGTCGAGTCACCGTTTCTTCAAGTGTTTCAGGTGATCGAGTCTTTGCCGATGGACGAGCGCAGGCTTCGCGTGGCGGTGTGCGCGGCGGGTGGTGGATCGCTCGATGTGAGGTCGCGCGGCTACCGAAATACACCCGAGCAGGTGCGCAGAGCGTTGCGTCCGCGGGGCAGTCGGCCGCTCACGCTATTCCTCCACGGCGGAGAGGGTGGCCGGGCCGGCTTTGCCTTGTTGGCGGTGACGGCTCGGAGTTCGACCTGATTGCGGCCCGCCACCGCCGATCGCGATAATACTTGGTTGTGCAAGATCATGATCAAGCGGTTCGCAAGGCGTTCAATGAAGGGGCGTGCTATGAGCGGTCGGGGCGTGTTCGGATCTCGTGGAATCACCGGTATCAGACTCTGGGCGATAATGATCTCGGGAGTGTTCAGCCTGCCTGCCGGCGCGGCCTTGGCTCAGGACGTTCCGTTGCGCTGGAAGCTGGAGACGGGACAGACCCTGGGCTACGAGTTTTCACAGCAAAATCAGGTCGAGATCACCCTGCCCAACCAATTGATCGAGACCAAGAATACGCTCACGATCGGCCTGAAGTGGGAGGTGTTGAGCGCGAAGGAGGATGGCTCGGCCCAGATCAAGCAATTGGTCGACTATGTACGTGTGGCCGTCGAGGCACCCGGACAGGGCGAGATGGTCTACGATTCGCGGGCGCAGGGCGAGGTCCCAAAAGCCGTCGAACAGTTGAAGAAGCTCTATGATTCGGTGATCGGCCAGGAATACGAATTCACTCTCGACGCGATGGGTATCGTCAAGGACGTGAAAGTCCCGGATGCGGTGCTTGCCGCTGTTGAGGGTTCACCCGCCGCGGGTCTGGCCGATGGTGGCAGCGTGCTCTCCGCCAGGGGACTGGAGAATCTCTATGCCCAGGTGATTCCCATGCTGCCCGGGAAGGCCGCCGAGACGGGCGCGACCTGGGACCGCACGCTCGACCTGCCCGCCGGTCCATTGCAGATGACGGTGGTCAATAAGTACACCCTGGACAAGGCTGATGCAAAGGAGTGGATCGTCAAGGCGACCGTGGATACCGCCATCAAGCCCTCGACCGACACCCCGCTCGACCTGGATCTGAATGAACAGAGCGGCACCGGGACTTACACCTTCGATGGAGCGACCGGCGAGTTGTCGAGCACCGAGGTCTCTCAGCAGCTCAAGATGACCCTCAAATCGATGGGTCGGGAGATCCCGCAGAAAATTCAGATCGAGGCTCGACTCAAGCCCCGCAACGACCTGAAGTGAGTGAGTCGTCCCTTCTCCAACCCGCACTCGGACGGTGTGCGAATCTCGTCCCCGTCCGCGTGCTCGGTTTATGCTAGCCCGTGTTTCTTCAGCTTGCTGAAAAACGTGCTCCGCGGCAGGCCCAGCAGGCGGGCGGCTTCGCTCTTGTTGCCGTCCGCCTCACGTAATGCGTCGAGTAGCCGGTGCCGTTCGTAACCGACCAACTCGGGGTCGGTTTCCAACTCGATCGAGGTGTCTCGGCCGCCGGCGGTTCGCGGCGGTGTCGCCACGAGCACCGGCGACCGTCTTGACACCCCGCTCCGCGACACCCGGCCCAAAACGTTCGCCGGAAGATCGGCCCGCGCCAGCAGCGGTCCGTCAGCCAGCACGACGGCGCGCTCGATGGCGTTCTCAAGTTCGCGGACGTTGCCCGGCCAGTCGTAGGCGATGATCGCTTCGATGGCGTCGTCGTCGATGCGGTGGACCGGCTTCCCGGTCCTTCGCGCCGACTCGGCCAGGAAGTGCAGCGCAAGCTCAAACAAGTCGTCGCGACGTTCGCGTAACGATGGAAGCTCGACCGGAACGACGTTGAGCCGATAAAACAGGTCCTCGCGAAACCGACCGGTGCGAATCAACGCTTCCAGGTCTTGGTGCGTGGCCGTGATCAGCCGAACGTCGACCCGAATTGTCTGCGAACTGCCGACTTTCTCGAACGACATCTCTTGCAGCACGCGGAGCAGCTTGGTCTGCACGTCGAGGCTGATGTCGCCGATCTCGTCAAGGAACAAGGTCCCCCCGTCGGCCTGCTGAAACCGACCGATGCGGTCGGTGCGGGCATCGGTGAAGGCACCTTTCACATGCCCGAACAGTTCGCTTTCCAGCAGATTGGGCGACAGCGCAGCGCAGTGAACCTTGATGAACGGCCGCCCAGCGCGTGGGCTTGCCGCGTGTATGGCCGCCGCGAGCAACTCCTTGCCGCTTCCGCTCGGCCCTCGGATCAAGACGGCGGCAGTGCTTGAGGCCACCTTGCGGGCGACGGAAATTGTTCGCCGCAGCGCGCCGCTGGACCCTTTCATGGCCGCGAACGGGTCGTTCTCCTCGTCGGCCGATTTCAGCGGCGCGCTGACCGGTTGCTCCTCTGCGACGACCTCGGACGAAGCCGACAAGCCCAGCACGCGGTGGCCGCGAGCCCGCGAAAGACTCAATTGTTCCTGCAAAATCAGGATCCGCCGCTGCTGCTCTGCAATTTTGTCAACCTTCTCACGCAAATCCTCGTTGAGCGATTCCAGGGTCCGCTGGATGTCTGCCGACCGCAGGGCAAGTGCCGCCACCGATCCCAGCGCGCCCAGGAACGCCACCTCCTCCTCCTCGTAAGGAAGTCCGCTACGCTTGGGACCGAGGACCAGCAATCCGGCAACCTCCCCATGCGTTTCCAGAGGTGTGGCGACCTCGCCGCCCAGCGCAATCATCGCGTCGGTGGCGGGATCGGCCTGAGGCAACAGCGCCATGGCGTGCGGTGCCCTCAGGGTTTCGGCCTGGCCACGGAAGTGCTCGACCAGCGGATTGTCGGATCGAAGCAACCGCTCATCCGGCTCGGGACCGTACGAGGCGGCCAGCGCCAGACCGCCTTCCGGCTCGCCAGCCAAATACAGTGCCCCCCACTCCAGGCGAAGCACATCGCCGGCGGCTTCGAGCAGGCGACGGCCCAACGTCGGGCGATCGACGAGCAAGCCGACCGCCGTGCTCATCTTCTTCATCGCCTGATCAAACTTGTACTTCTCGCGATTGAAGCGGCGGTCGATCACCTTCTGGAATCGCTGCCGAACCGCACCCGAAAGCACCATGACCACAATCGCCGTGACGCAGGCGACCACCGTCCCCAGCGGCGCCTCATGGCTCAACAACCGCTCGCCCACGATCAATGCACCCAGCACCAGACCGCCGGAATACAGCAGCCCCGCCGTCACACTCACGGCGACGTAGATCACACCCCGGTTGTAAAGCTCCTCCGCATGGAGGAGCTTGTAACGTGTGATGCTAAAAGCATATGCCACCGTATAAAGCATCGACACAACCGACATCGGCCAGACCGAGCGCGACATCCCCAGCCGCGCCGGGTCGATCGAGGCATCGTACATCAGCCAGGCGATCGGACCGATGGAGAGGACCGTCGCAAGCAGTATCCAGCGCACCTGGTTGCGCTCGGAACGACTCGTTGCCATCCGGTAGCTGTCGATCAAAAACGCCAGGCAGATCAGGAATATCACAACGGCCAGCCCGACATACGCCAGCGCCAGGTTGCGCAAGGCCGTCAGCGCCGTCTCAACCGCCTGTGCGTCCTGCCCCCAACGCGACCAGCTCATCAATACCCAAAGACCAACCGCTGCCAGGATCGGAAGGCCATAGATCAACGCCAGAAGCCCACGGCGATGCCGAGCGAAGAAGGGATGCACACGCGGAAAGATCAAATAGAAATGCAGACTGACCGACGGAACGAACACCACCAGTGCCGCGAACAGAAAGATGAGCGGCATCTCGGTGGCAATTTCCGACCAGTGGTAACCGCCCATGAAGGCGACCACCGTGACGACGCAAAGCCAGAAGAAGACACGGGCCGATGCATCGCCGGGCCTTCGCCAGAAAACCCTCGCTCCAATCCCGAAGATCACCATCTCCTGAAGGAACCACACGAGTGACCAGAGATAGCTACTCAGCGGAGGACGTTCAATTCGAACGAATCCGTACCTTGGCCCGCTGTCGTCATTCCAGCGCACCTCGATGAACTCGCCCAGTCGATCGCGCACGTGCCGCGTAGCACGGACGAAATCCGAGAAGTTCTCGATCGGAACCCCACCGACCATCGAGAGCAGATTGCCTTGCCGTCCCGAAGCCGGTGGGCCAGGTGAAAAGCTCGCCTCGGAAGTCCCCTCGCCGCGAACTCCCTCCAAAACCGACAGGGGAACCGCACTCCAGAGATTCGGACCCACTTCTCGCACACGCGGTCCGAAAACGCAACGCAGCCCGGTACTTCCCGCCGTTGCGACGAACCAAAGTACCCAGACCGAATATATTGCCACCCCCAACATGGGTAGCCCGACCAGAAGCAAACGGGTCGAACGCCGTGGTTCAACCAATGCCTTACGTCCTATCGACTCGCGCTCGCTCTCCGCCCACGCCATGAAGGTGATTCTCTCGGATGCAGTACCCGGTGTCTGAACCTTTAGAGTATCGAGTACCGGGCCGATTCGATAGCCCCCGTCGACCCGTTCCAAATCAGCGCCGATCGGCGCTTGAGTCCGGCTGTTTCGTTAGCGAAATGCGTCGGCGCTGAAGCGCCGACACGATGGAATCGATCAAAAAAGTGAAAGCCCCAAGATTCTCATTTCGCCGAGTCGCCCTGAGCCAAATGAAGCGCCCCAGAATGCCCCGAAACCCTCTGAAACGAAGCCGATAACACGTGCATAGAGTGTTATGCAATAACGACTTGTGTCGCCGCGAATGGATTCGTTTGCCGAGCCATCTCTGCGTGTGAAAAATGCCCGCCAGCACCCATTCGTGAGCGTCCCAATAGGGATTCCCGGACAGCTCGGCGCACTGTCGAAAGGGGGTAATGGAACGCCAGATGCTTTTGAATGAGAAACACCAAGATTGAACGGGCCGCGGATGGACACCCAATAAGCTCGATGACCAAGCCAGAGACGGGGCGGATCAACAACATGAAGTTTGCACCGGGGCGAAGAAACAGGTTGGGACTGATTCCTGATCTCGGGCTGACCGAGCTTGAGGCGCGGTTAGTCAGGACCGGGTCGGTTGAGGTCGTGCGCCTCGGTCAGGGCGAGCCGATCGTGCTCGTGCCGGGCCTTGCCGGGGGATGGCGGCTGCTCGTGCCGTTGGCACGCCGTCTGGCGCGTCGGCATGAGGTGGTGATGGTCGGACTGCGGGGTGACCGTGGTCCACTCGATATGAGTGGTCGCATCGACGCTCGCGACCACGCCTCTGAGATTGCCCGCGTCATGGACTCCTTGCGACTGGAGCGTCCCTGGGTGCTGGGCGTCTCGTTCGGTGGTGCTGTCGCCTTGGAGCTGGCCATCGAGCGGGGCGGACAGCTCGGTGGGCTGGTGGTTTCCGGCACGGCGGCGCGATACGGCGGTTTGATTGCGACCCTGGCGCGCGGCGTTCTCGAACGCTACCCCCTGCCGTCCGACAACCGCTTCGTGAATCAGTTTTTCAATTTACTGCACGGTGGTCGTCCCGCTTCCGAGCGACTCGCTCGTTTCGTCGTCGAACGTTGTTGGGAAACCGACCAGGGGGTCATGCTCGATCGCCTCCGCGTGCTCGACAGCTTCGACGCCACCAACCGGCTCTGGCAGATTCAGACCCCGACGCTCGTCGTCTCCGGGCCGCGCGACGTCTTCGTGAATCCCGACGATCAGCGAGCCCTGGCCTCGTCGATTGGTCTCGCCCGCTACGCCGAGATCGAAGGTGCCGGCCATATCGGCTTTCTCACTCACCGGGCCGAGGTCGCCAATCAGGTCATGCGATTCGTCCGCGCTCGCGGAGCTGTCCGCCATTGAGCGCGGTCGGCCCGCTCCCGTCCCCGGAATCGTCGAGCATTGCGCCGCCGTTGATCACCCCAATGGTCGAACGCGCCCTCCGACGCGCCGCGGACGCCCACCGCAAACAGCTCCGTAAGGGTACCGATCACCCCTATTTCCAGCATCCCGCCGCCGTAGCTCTCATCCTGGCTCGGCTCGGGTTCGACGAAACGGTAATAGCCGCCGCCTTGCTTCATGATGTCGTCGAAGACACTCCCGTCACTCTGGCTGAGATCGCGATCGAGTTCGGTCGGGAGGTCGCCCAACTCGTCGAATTCTGTACCGAGCGAAAACTCGATGCCGTTGGCAAGCAACGTCCCTGGGCTGAGCGCAAGGCGGAACACCTGGCCCACCTCGCGACCGCGCCTCGCGAAGCCCGAGCCATCGTGCTGGCCGATAAGCTCCACAACCTGACCAGCCTTGTCGTCGACCTGTCGACCGGTGGCGATGATTCTTCAATCTGGAATCGCTTTAATGCGAGTCGGAACGAATCACTCGCGCACACTCGTCGATCGATCGAGACACTCGCCGCCAATGACGACTCTGGGCCCATTCAAAGTCTGGCCGCAGCCTGTCGAGCCGCCCTGGCCGCGCTCGAAACCGATCCTGAGATCCGTCAACCCACGGCTACGAATCCATCGACCACGCCTCACGAACCGCCCGGATAAATCCGCGCGGGATCAAACTGCCGCTCCGCGTCGATCTGGAGCACCTCGCCATCCCGTTTGCGGAAAAAGCAAGACACGTAGCCCTCGTGGCACGCGCCTCCGGTCTGGCGCACGCGGATGAGCAGCACGTCCGCGTCGCAGTCGACGCGGATCTCCTCGATCGCCTGAACGTGGCCCGAGGTTCCGCCCTTGTGCCAGAGCGACTGCCGCGATCGCGAGTAAAAATGTGTTTCGCCGGTCGCGATCGACAAGTTCAACGCCTCGCGGTTCATCCACGCGAGCATCAAAACCTCGCCGCTGGCGCAATCCTGAACGATGGCGGGAATCAAGCCCGCGTCATTCCAGCACAAATCGTCAATCCATGAAGGTCGAGTCATGTTCCCATGTCGTCTCGTAGAGGTCTGCCCAGCTCGTCCCAAAATCGAGCGGCGAGGGCAAGGTCACCCGCCCGCTCCGCCGCCTTCAGCGCTCGGCTCAGTGCGATGGTTGCGTTTTCATGGTCGCCCAGTTCAGACAGTAAGCCGGCGACGTCTCCAAGCAGCTCAGGGTCTTCGGATGGACCGTTCGCCAGAACAACCAGACGACGAGCAGCCGCCTCCTCATCGCCGAACGCGGCAAGGTCGACCTCCACAGCCATCCGCTCGACCAGGGCGCGGTCGTCGTCGTCGCGGGCTGCACCCGCCCAACGGTCCAGCCATTCGTTCGCGGCCTCCGGGCCATTCGTTGCGAACGTGGTTCGCAACACCGATTCGGCGACGGCACGAAGTCGCGGTTCCCAAAGGCGATCCGGATATTGTGCCGCCAACGACTCGGCCCAGCGCGAAACCTCGTCCGGTGCAACCGCGTCACGCCAAAGTGTGAACAAGTTGTCACACGAAAGAGTATTTGGGTCAAGATCGCTCGCCGACGCTCCCGCGCCAGGGCCGATCTCGCGAGGCGGTTCCAATCGCAGCTTCTGACGCAGCCCATCGAAATCAATCCGCCCGGCGTGCGCCACGATGGCGGGTCGACTCGCCAGTTCCTCTCGTACTCGGATGATCCCTTCCAACTGTCCCCTCGCCGCTGGATCGGTTCCGCTCATCAGGTCAATGGCTGCCGACATCGGAGAGCGGGCGATCCCCGTCTGGCCCGGTCGGCTCGATGCTGCCAAACCGCTTCGCGGTAGGCGAATCCACGCATCGCGGTACCAATGTTCGACCGCCCGGCGGCTCAGGTCGGCGCGTTGCTCCGGTGTCAGCTCCTCCGGCAGCCGAAACTGCCACGCTGCGCTGTCAAGCAAGTGCAACGGCAGCGGGCTGGTCCGACGATCAAGCGGGCGGAATCGCCAACCCAGGAGGTAGGCGATCTGCTGCTCAATGGCCCGGAGCACTTCAGGCGAAAGCGCGTGAAAGACAAGTTTGCCCGGTTCCTCAAGCATCGTCGCCCGTACGCGGGGCAATTCCGAAGGGTCCAGCTCGCCGCCGATTAACTCCGGTCTGGGCATGGGCCGATCAAGCCATTCGACAAGTCCCCGATCATTCGCCCCAAGTCCAGTCGCGCCTTCAGCCGCCGCACCAGCCAGCACCCGATAGGCTCCCAGCCGGTGTAATGTGTCGACCGGGTCCCCCAGATCGTCGGTCCACGCCAGGGTCAAGGCACACCGCAGGTCGTCGGCCAGCATCTCCGCGCCCGCGCCGTGCCGGACGATCTCGGCCAATGTGCAGGCCTCAGCCGCGTGCTCCACACGGGTATCGCCGACCGTCGCGCTCAAACGCGCGGCTCGCATCAGCGCGGCGACAGCATCCGCGTTCCGATCCGACCACGCCTGGCAAAGCCCCAGATTGAACCAGGCCCCGGCATCCTCGGGTCGGTCGGCCACAATCCCCACAAACGCCGTTCGGGCCGATTCCACATCGTTGCCCTGTGCCGCTCGCAGCCGTGCGTCCCAATCAGCACGTGCCTGGGCATCCGGCGAACGGAATCGATAGACTCGCCGCGCCGAGGCCGGAAGATCGACCGCCGCGGCAA
>JBGSYY010000369.1:0-5646 GCA_041750675.1 Isosphaeraceae bacterium
CGCGGTTGCGTAGATTGTGGCTTTCATCGATGACGAGGAGGCGATATCGACGAAGTACTGGGAGTTCGCGCTGAACCGTCGATGCGGATATCACCTTCGCTCGCATGCGATATTGATGACGATAGTCCTCCCACATTGGGACGAGATGCTTGGGACAAATGATCAGCGTTTCGAGACCATGATCGTCTTCGAAGATCCGCGCAAGTGCGCTCGCCATGAGCGTCTTACCAAGGCCCACGACATCGCCGATCACGACACCTCCACGCTTGTTGAGGTGATGGGCAGCGATCTTTACGGCGGCCTTCTGAAACTCGAATAATCTGTCGCCGAAGTCGCTCGGGATGCGAAATTCGGATAGGCCCGCGCGTGCCTCCTGGGCGAGGTGGTAGGCCATCTTGATATAGATGTGGTAGGGCGGAATTAGATCCGGCCGCGCCCAACTGTTGTTGATGATCTGGACCAACTCGTTCGAGATGTCGATGCAGAACCTATCGTTCCAGCGGTCCTCGAACCACTTCGCGAGTTTTTCGCATGCATCGTGATCGAGGACATCGATGTTGAGTTCACCCTGCTTAGAGAGTCCGGAGAACGTCAGGTTGCTACTACCTAGGTAACCCGTTATCGGGTTGTCAGCATGCTGTTTGAAGTTCAGGTAGAGCTTTGCGTGTAGTGAATGCCGCAAGAAAAGTTTTACGACTACTTTTCCGTCAGATATCTGTTTGGCTAGCCTTCGGAGTCCTATTTCGTCTTCGTTCGTAGGAATCCCGATCATCAGTTGGTCGCGAAAGTCTTGAGCCAGTTTTCGCTTCAAAGCGAAGGCGGTGCCTTGGTCGATGTCGGTCCCTCCGCCGAGTGGGCTAAGAGCGCTCCGAAGCTGATCCTGAGGAACGGACTGCATTCCGACGAGGAGTCGGCAGCGATTAGGCTGGTCGCCACTCCAGGGTTCGATGAGATCGTGGATCTGCCGCCAACCCCTAAGATTGAAATAGCCGACACAAAAATCAGCGCGTTGGGAGGCCGCTAGAGTTTCGCGGAGTGCGGGTAAAAGTGGTTTCTCGATGTTGTCGAAAATTCTGGGCATTGCTGGCGATGTTCCGAGGAACAGTGGGAAACGGGCGACTGGCTATGTTTCGAGGCGAACCCAGAAGCGACTGTATTTAGAAGGACGCCATGGCGGTCGCTTGCCCGCCATCCTCTCAACTATGTGAGTGCTTGATATCGGTGCGAGCAAGTAGAAGCAATGCTACGGCGCGGAAAGGAGGATGCAAGTGTCCACCGGCAAGGTCATTTCACCGTTGACTTGGTGGAGTCTAGCGAGTTCGCGGCGATGGCGTTGACCTGGTTGCCGACGTTGACCTGAAGCAGGGCGGGCAGGGCGAGCTTGCGGACGGTCGCCAGCGTGCGAAGAGTCGAGAGATAGCGGCGGTGGGCAGCGTCGGCCCGTCGCATCGCGTAGAGGCCCTGGTTGATCGACCGGTTCTCGCCGGTGAAGTCGTTGACGTCAAGATAGCGCATGGCCAACCAGGCGAGTGCGGCAGTCTCGGCGAGTGTACGCTCGATCGGGGTCGGGTTAGGACCTGCCAACTCGTCGGCGTAATTGCGAAGGTCTTTACGGAGTCTCTCCGAGGCGACGCGCTTCTTTCCGCCGGTGGCTTTCTCAACTAACCGCTCCGATGCCCAGGCATCGATAAGCCACCGGTGGCGAGAGAGGATCGAAGGCGGATCAGGGGCTTTCGTGGTCGGCTTTGACTCGGGCTTCGAGGGAATCGTGGAGAGCTGGGACTCCGTCGGAGAGTTTCCCGGCTTCCGAGGCGTCGAGTCGCTCACTTCGGCGTCTCCTGCGCCACTGGCGCTTGTGCTGGTAGCATCCTGCCGTGATGAGGAGGTCTTTGGCCTGGGTCTTGGCTTCGTTGACAAGGTCGTCGAGGGCCTGGTCGATCTCGGCATCCTGATCTCGTTTCTCGGCTTGCCGAGCGACCTGGATCACCCGCTCAGCGCGATCCATGTCGACCAGTCGGGCCAGCAGTTCGGCCGGCCGTCGCTTGCCGTAGTATTCGGTGACGACGCGCCCGCCCTCGCGGCGGACGCGGTAGTAGTACCGATTGCCCTTAATCGTCTTCCAGCCCATGCGTCGGGTTAACCTACGGCTTTGAGGATGCCCCAGACGGATGAACGCCAGTATACACGGTTTTGAGAACTCCTATACTCCATAAAATGTGATTTAATTTCGTGCGCGCGGTGAGCAGCGGATACCGATCTGAGGTCTGTAGCGAAATTTACCCCCCCTGGGGAGGGCGTAGGACCGGCGAAAAACGGTTTGCGGTGCTTATGAGGTGCTACTCTGGCAACTACCGACAAATAGCATCGCCGCAAGTATCGACCATTGCGGTAGATACATGCGGCGACTTTTTGACTCTGGATCAGTTAGTCTAGGTTCGAATCCTAGTTCCCCAGTTTTCTCGGAGCCCGGCGCTGATGGCCGGGCTTTTTTTGTCGACGACGGTGCGGTTCTCAGGGTGCCGGATAGGCGATCTGAATCGGCGATGCCAGTTCGGGGTCGGCGCGGACGTCAAGTTGATTGCAGAAGCTGCCGAGGTCGGGTTTGAGCGAGACACTCAAGTCGGGCAGGAGCTGGCCCTGGATCAGGAGTGGACGCGTGAGGTCGAGTCGACGCGGGTCGGGGCACAGTAGCATGAGGGAGTTGGCAAGTTGGGCGTCGTTGATAGTGATTTGATTCTGCGAGGTGTCGAGGCTGACGTCGACGAATCGGCCCTCGGCGGCGGGGGCGACGATCACCCAGTAGGAGCAGGCGAGCTGGTCGTCGGACGTCGACCAGACGACTCGGTCGGGATGCGGGTCGCGGGTGAAGTGGAGCAAATTGGCGACGTGATCGCGGTCGGGGACCGAGTGGCCGATGTCGGGTTTCCACTCGAAGCCGCCGGGGTAGCCGCCGCCGTAGTCGAGTTTCCAGTCGTCGATGTTGCGGGCGAAGGCCTGACAGCGCTCGGCGCGGCCGTGGGCGGTGTCGTTTTCGCCCACCATGAACGTGAAGGGCAGATTGCGGAGATTCTCGCCGCGGGTCTCGCCGTCGGTGGGCGCGGCGGCGGATGCGTGGACGGCGGCGAAGCGGTCGGGAATTTTGGTGCCGATCACGAACGCTCCATAGCCGCCGTGCGACGCGCCGAGTAGGGAAACGCGGTTGGGGTCCACGTCTCCGAACAGGACGAATTGGAGAATCAGGCGTTCGATGAGTGGGGCGATGGAATCGTCGTAGAAACCGTTCCATTCGTCGTTGGGGGCACGAAGGGCGAGGTAGACATAACCGCCGGCCTCGGGATGCTCCTTGTAATACCGCTCAAACATGGAATTCCACTGCGAATCGTTGACTCGCGAGGGTGCGCCGCCGCCGCCGTGGAGTGCGATGACCAGGGCCCAGCCGTTTTCGGGACGGTCGCCGACGTGTCGCCAGAGGTAAGGGCTTTTGCGATCGTCGGTGGCGACGACGCGGTCGTCGAACTGCTGACGAAGCGAGGCGTGGCGTGCCGATTCGCGGAAGGCGGTCCAGGCGATCGATCGCATGGATTCGTCGAAGGGGATCGCGCCGAGCAGTTCGCGATTGCGGTTTCGTAAAGGAGTCTCGACATCGGGCGCGAATCGCTGGGCGAGCAGTGCGGCGAGTGTGTCGCGGTCTGTCTGAGTGGGTTGGGCGTCCAGGTCGAGGCGGAGCACGGTATCGCCTTCCCCGGCGTTCGCGAAACACCAGGTGCCCGCGCCGGGGACTCGGGCGGTGACGAGCCATCGGCTGCCGGCTTCCACATTCGTTTCGAGGTGGCGGTTGATGTCGGTCTCGGGGCCGAAGCTGGTGCCGATAAGGCGGGTCTGGGCGGTGGCGGCGTCGAGAATGGCGACCTCGGCGGGGACGCGTTCTCCGTTGCGGCGGACCTCGACCATCAGGCGGGGCGAAACGGGCTGAGTGGGCTGGCCCGACCTGGGCGCGTAGAGGGCCGAGACGTTCACGGCGGGGACCTGGGCTCGAGGTGACCAGACGAGCGGGAAAAGCGTGCCCGTCGGTCGATAGGCCGAGGCATGGATGGCGTTGCGTGGTGGGCTGGAGGGGGTGCGGCCGGCCTCCTCGGAGAACCAGGCGTGATCGAGACCGCGGGGGTCGGGCTCGGCCGCGCCGAGGTGATGCCAGGAGCCGTCGAGGTCCCAGATCTCGACCCAGGTGTGATTGCCGCCTCGGCCGGGCCACGAGGCGATGCCCGCGACGCGTGCGGGGACGCCGACGGCGCGACAGGCCTCAACGAGCATGATCGACAGACCCGTGCAGGTGGCCATGCCCTGGGCGATCGACTCGCGTGAACATTGGTCGGTGCGAAGGCGTCGGGTGTTGTAGGTCACGGCGTAATCGCGGAAGAGGGAGGCGTTGAGGCGGAGCGCGGCCTGACCGGGAGTCGTGCAATCGCGGACGAGCGGCAGATAGCGCGCCTGAAATTCGCCGCGCATCGACTGGCGCGGCTCGGTCATGCTGAACGGTGGGAGAACCGCATCGAGATAGATGTCGTCCGGAAGCTGGCCGCCCCAGGCCACCCGCGCTCGCGCGTCATTCGCCTGGGCGACCGCCGTGGTGAGCGCGGAGGGCGGAAGTGCCTTGAGATCGGTTTGAGGCAGATGGGTGACCAGATAAGCGAGGCCGGCGCGATTCGGTTCGGCGCAACGCATAAGCTCCGCGACCCAATGATCCTTGACTGACGGCTCGCGGTCGAGCGATTGATCGACCGCGGAAGGCCACCAGGGTGGTTCCGGCTTCGACTGAAGGGGGAGTAGTGAAGCGAGGGCTACAAGCCATGCGGAGTGGACGAGCATCGGCGGTCTCTCGATCGGTCGATAGAAGAATGAGTGAGTCGCCCACGTCCGCCGGGATCGTGGCCGCTTACGTATCGTCGTCGAGATTGAGGCTGTAGTGAAGCGCCTCGAAGCCATGATCGCGGGCGTGAGGCGTTTAGACCGAGAGTGGGCGGAGTTGTGAGATCCTCGCGCCAGCTCATTCGGGAACGGGCCTGCGGACAAGGCTTTTGGCGGCTTCTGTGATCCGGTCCTCCGTGGACGGGGCCAGCGGCGCGGGGCGGTTGTAGTAGGTCATGGAGTCGACGGCCTCGTAGCCGCCTTCTTCAAGAATACGGCGCGAGGGGATGTAGCAGGGGACGTCGTTGGCATAAGCGACCGGCCAAAGCGTGACACCGGGCAGCTCGCGATGGAGCCGATCGGCGTAGTCGACAACGACCTCGCCGGCGAGGAAGAGGAGAGTGAGCTGGTCGCCGAACGACCATGTCTGAAGCGTGTAGGGTAGAGAGGTGGGGAGCGGCTTGCCGGAGTCGAGCTGGGCGAGCATGGATCGGGCGTGTCGACCACTTTGGCCGGAGTTCTTGGCTTCGGCGACCCAGTGGTCGCGTGCGGGGATGGGGGCGAAATCAAGATCGATGCGCTCGAAGCGGGCGGTCTGGACGGCGGGGAGTGGGGTGAAGGTGGCGCTGTTAAGCAGCCTGTTGACCTCGGCGGCGAGGGCGTTGCCGTGCGTTTTGGCCTGGTCGAGCTGGCCGCGCGGCTCGGGGTTGGCGTCGGCGGCGCAGCCGATCACGATCATTG
>JBGSYY010000370.1:0-5494 GCA_041750675.1 Isosphaeraceae bacterium
GACCCGGAATCCGCCGCCGGGGTTGAAGGCGATCGAGCCGGGCGTGGTCGGCGACCCGTCGCCCCAGTCGACCTGGGCCGTGAAGTTGCCGGGCTGGGAGTCGGGGTTGGAGTCGGTGAACGTGGCGACGGTGCCGGAAAAACCGAGGTCGACCGTTGGCGCAATCGTCGCTCCAGTGGGCTGGAGTACCGGTCCAGATACGATCGCAGTCCCGTCCTTCGAGGCACTGAGACCGTCTCCTCGGCGATAGACCGTGATCGTCGTCGCGAAGTTACCCGGTTCATCGTATGTGTGTGTACCTGCGACCAGAAAGGCTCCGCCACTACCCGTGACGACTCCAGGTGTCTCAGGCCCATCCGGCGTCCACCGGATCGTGGCGGTATATCCCGAAGCGGGCAGGGCGGGTGTCACGTCGTCGGTAAATGCAGCGACCTGCCCGTCGAACTCAAGATTGGCCAAAGGGGTGATCGCGCCGGCCGTGATGTCAATAGCCAGAAGGCAGCGAGCTTCGAGCAGTTCCACCTGAACATGGCCGGAGGCTACCATACTCTCTGCACTTCGGATTGACTGACGCCTGCCCTGGCTTCGAACATAGGTACGTAACAGGCGAATCTGCATCGAAGGTGCCTCGTCTGGGTGCTCGTCGAACGTATCAGTTAAGTCTTCTTCTGGCCGCTGGTCTTCTTCACAAAGGTGAAACCGTTGATGACCGAAGCCTGCGAGGCATCAACGGCCTGATCCTGGGCCAGGATGTAAAGGCCCGCAGCCTCGGGCTGGCTGTTGCTCGGGGGCGTCGAATCAATGAGCGCACGGCCCAGCGTGCCCACGCGGAAGTAAGATGGATCAATCACTGCCTGATTCGCGGCGTTCCGGGTGATCAGCAGGCCGTTGACGTTCCGCTGAACCAGGCCGACATAACGGCTGGCGCTATCGTTGCCGCCCTTCTTGCTGGTCCGAAAGACCTGAAGAAACGCCGCGTTGAGCTCCTGGCCCAGTAGATCAACCCGATACCGGGTGTAATCGACGAACGCCTTCTTCGCGCCTGAGTCCGCCTTTTCCGAGGCAGGGTCCAGCGTCGCCAGATAGGCCGCCCGGGCGGGCGTGTAATCCTGAACAAACGAATCGTAAGCGGCGTTGATCTTGATGACGACCGGCGGCGCCGCCAGGCGCTGAGGGCGTTGCCAGGTGCCCAGGGCACGAACCTGCGCGGGATGTCGCAGACCCACTTGGCTGAGCACCAGACGGCTCTCCAGTACGTCACAAACGATCGGACGAAAGCGATTTCGGCTGGACATCTTACGATCCTCCTTGCCCGATCGAATGACGGCACAACGCACCGTCGCGGCATCCCCGCACCTCGTACACGCACGCCCGTCGGTCAACCGGCCCGGTCGAACAACGAATCACCGTGCATGGCTACGATCGAACGCCCTGCCTGGTCGCCGACAGCAAAATCTAACACATCCAATCCAACCGGGCCGGATCAGATCGCAAATTCCGGTTCATTCCTACAATTCCGCACTCCCTCCATGAATGCGTGCAATCCCGTCTTGATGGTTTTCCTCGCAGAATCCCTACAACCTTGCCGATCAATAGAAAGTGCAAATCGGGGCGAATCGAACGTTTGCTGAATTTTGGAGACTGGAACCATGAATCGGTTTCTCTGCTGCGGCGCGACGGCCGCTCTTTTGATCGCCGGCGTCTGCTTCCAGTCCGCGACAGGCCAGGACGGCCTGCTCGGCCATTTCCACAAGCAAGCCGACGCCCCCCCGACCCTCACCCAGGTCGCCCGCATGATCGACCATATCGAGGAAAAAATCCTCGACCAGGGAACCGTCGTCGTGAAGCAGCCCGACGTCTGGAGCCAGAATCGGATGACGATGTTCCGCAAGGAGTTCGAGGAGGAGATGAAAGGGGAACTGGAGAATTTCAGAGCCTACCTCTCCGCGCGAATTGCTCGAAGCGACGCGGCTGAGCTTCAGAGCCAGACGCTGCTAGGGGCATCGATCAGTGGACTGAAGCCGGGAACCGATCTCCGGCTCGACCAGGCCGGCGTGACACAGGAGCGTAATGCTGCCGTCGGATTACTGTCCGCAGGAACAGTTAAGTTTGCCGCGCCTACCGCCGCGAATCCAAACGCGACACAAGACGTGGTCTTACCACCGGCATTCGCTACGACTGCTGCTCAGGGATTCCAGCTTCTAGGGGCGACCGCACCAATTTCCGGTCTCGAGCCGAGTAAAGTGGCGGGTCAGGAGGGGAAACTCGTCGGTATCCCACTGCAGTTCGGCCTCGAGCCGAACGTCACGCTCGACCAGCGGGCCGACTACATCACGCACCTGCAGCGCCTGCGGCGAATCAACCTCGGCGACGACAACGCCGACTCCGCCGGCTACGGACTCTACCTGATGCGCGTCCCCGTCTCGATCCAGCCGGGTGACCACACGGTCAAGGGCCACGGCGCGGTCGTCAGCCTCACCATGCGCCACGACTTCGCTCCGGGTTTTCTGGCCACGACTTATCGCAATCTTGTCATTAACGACCTGATCGACAAGTTGAGCCCGCCCTTGCATGAGCTCGTACGCAGCGGGAACGCCTATGCTTTTATAGACGGATTGATGAAGGCGAATCAAAACGTGCGTGAAACGAATGAGGCTCTGGATCAACTCGTCAAAGAGCTTGAGAAGCTCTGCCCGGACTCCAATTGCAAGGAGGAATCATTAATGAGAGCTTTGAAGACTGCCAGGCAGACGAAGAAGCTTGCTCCCGTTCCTTACAAGCTCGACCCAACCTCAATAAGTGATAACATCAACGATAGAACACAATTAGTTGAGGCAATTGAGGATGTCAGGAGTAACATAAGGGAATACGAACAGGAGCCAATCAAGTTGGCAAAGGAAAAAAGTGTAGCGGCTCAAGAGAAGCTGCCTCCGGTCAACGATGAAAATCTAAAGAAAAAGCTAGATGTAGCAAGAAACTACGTGCCAACCGATCTGTTGTCGCGTGAAATGCTTATGGGCTCTAATCGTCAAGCTTTGAATAGTAAATTGGATGATGCACTAACAAAGTATGATATTTTGATTTCTGAGATCCAAGATGGAGAGATCAAAACTGCTATAACAAATGAGCGTGAAGCTACGAAGGAAACCCTGAACTCCCTTCCAGTGATGGATGATCGACGAAAGAGCACCGAGTCGGTTCAAAGAGTCACGACGAAGGTGAACGAACTTCTGTCGAGCCTCTCCCGCTCTCAAGTGGATAGTCAAAAGCAATTATCAGATCTCGAAACCGAGATCGGGTCGACGATGACATCGTTACCCACAAGCCGCAGCGGTGCCCGCATCAATGCGATTGCCCCAACTGACCTTCCACGCGTCATGATCGTGGAAAACCTTATAAAACTTGGCTATTGGACTCATATCGCTCTCGGTCTCGGCGATCCCAAAGAAGACACGTCTCCCCACCGCGTTCGCCTTATCGACGTCCGCACCTTCCTGCGCCACGAGATTGAAGCCGCCTACGACGTCATGACGGGCCTCGACCGCACGCAGATGTCCATTCTCGGCGACTTCGAGTACATCGAGGGCCTCGCTGATTTGGTCGTCTCGCGCCAGTTCGAGCACCAGGTGGGTGAGAACCGCAATCCCAATGATGACGACAACGATCTCGTGCCGGCCTATGAGACGTTCGTCGAGCGGCTGCCGGGCAATCTCCGCTCGCGTCCGCTTGGAGTACTTAGCTGGGGCATCGCCATCGAGGCGGGCCTGCTCAACCGCTTCCTCCGCGACGACATGAAGAAGATCAAAGGTGCCAATGACTACGTCGCACCACCCAATGTCGACGAGCTCTTCTTCTACATGCCCCAGCCAGATCCTCAGGCCGAGCTCGCGTTCCAGGAATACGTCAAGGCCCGCTGGCCCATGATCACGTTCGCGCTGGAGCCGGTCACCGATCAGCAGAACATCGAAGACGCCTTCACCCGACGCCGCGATATCCAGCTCGCCGTGGCCTTCGCTCTCAGCTCCGGCCAGATCAGCTTCCGTCAGGCGATGCAGTTTACCCGCCAGCTCCAGTACGAGGCGCAGACGATCGCGCTGAACCAGACGGTCTCGGCGTTCGCCCACGGGAACGACACCTTCGGCTGGCGATTCTCGCCGCGATACCAGACGCCGCCAGTGGAGTCGAATCCGCGTGCAATATCCAACCTGCTTCTGGGCGGCGGCCCGGGCCCGAACTATGAGCTCAAGCACAGCAAGATTGAGCCGGGCATGCGTGAGCTCACGGCCGTCGTCGTGATGCCGTCGTTCGTTCCCGGCGTGCGGATCGACGTCTCGAGCGACTGGTTCCGCCTGCACGACCCGGACGAGCGCAAGATCAGCACGGCCCGGACCATCGAGCTTGGCCGCCGGATCAACGAGGTGCGCGAGTGCCTCGAGGTCGCCTGCAAGTGCGGGCTCTATCGGCCGGAGGACATCGAGCGGCTGCGTGTGCGGCTGCATCAGCTCGAGGTCATGCTGCCGATGCAGACGTCATTCGTGAGGGTCCCGTACGAAAACACGCTCGGTGGTTTCGCTCTCTTCACGCAGGGCGAGAGCGCCCTGGTGCCGCAACTCACCGGCTACGAGGGCGTCGAGTACATCGACCCCGCCAGCGACACGGACCTGATCGTTCATGGCAAGCACTTCAGCATCTACGAGTCGGCGGTCATCGCCGGAGGCGTGACGCTGATACGAGAGACTGCCACGAATCCGAACCCGGCGTCCCTGGACAAGGGAGTGGGAAGTTATGACATTCTTAGCCGCGAGATTCTCCGCGTCCGCATTCCCAAGAACCTCGCGAAAAATGCAACACTTCACGACGGTAAACAGGTCGTCGAGCTTTACATCTCCACGCCCAACGGCATCTCCAACCGTCTCCAGATTCCAATTAAGCCCGGCGAGAAGGCTGCGAAGTTCACCGTCCCCACCGGCTCCGGCATGGCCTTCATCGACGGCGGCGTGACCGTGCAGATCGACGGCCACATTCTCAAGTCCGGCAGCAACACTTCCGTCGTCCTGACCGGCCCTCGCACCATCGCGCCCCGCGATCCGATCCGAATCCAGCCGCTTAATTCCAGGGAGCCGGAGTTCGAGGCGGTCAACCTCGAGCTCAACTTCGGGGTCACCTCCAATAGTAAGCCACTGACGATCTCAATCGAGATCCCCAACGTGGCCCGCGACCCCCAGTCGGGTTACTACGTCATCCGCGACTTCCAGATCGACGATGTCGCCAAAGAATTGTTCCAGCTCATTTACAAAGATAGCAAGCTTGAGCTTCCTTCTGAGGTGGAGACGCAATCCGTCCGCGTCGCACCCATTCCCTTGCCAGGCTCAACCGAAGTGCCCGCGACCTCACTGACCACCAACTCCCTCAAGATCAAGTTCGAGACCGTCCTTGGCCCGCCCCCCGCGACGACTAGCGGTGTCGCGCCCGCCGCGCGGGCGGATCAGTCGGT
>JBGSYY010000371.1:0-2367 GCA_041750675.1 Isosphaeraceae bacterium
CGCGAAACCGACCTGGCCGCCGCCCGCGAAGCCCTCAAAAAATCCCGCGCCGAGATCAAAAACAAAGAGGTCCAGGTCCTCTCCATGCGCGGCCGCTCTGACGACCTTCGCACCAAGCTCAACGCCATCAAGAAGCAGAACGAATACGACGCCATCCGTAACGAAATCGCCCACAACAACAACGCCGTCTCCAAGCTCGAAGACGAAATCCTCGAGTTCATGCAAAAGGTCGAGACCAGCGAGGCCGAGCTTGCCACCGCCGAACAGGAAGCCGCCAAGCTCAAAACCGACGTCGCCACCCTCGAAAAAGAGATCCAGACCCAGGCCGCCGAAGGCAAACTCCAGCTTGCCGAGCTCGAACAACGTATCCTCGCCTCCGAGGCGATCATCCCCGAGGATCTTCGCGACCGCTACCTCCGCGTCATCAAACAACGCGGCGCCGACGCCATGGCCCAGGTCGAAGACGGCGCCTGCCACGGCTGCTTCGTCTCCGTCACCTCGCAATCCCTCAACGACCTCATCAACGCCGAAACCCTGGTCTTCTGCCAAATCTGCGGCCGTATCCTCTACCTCGCCGAACAACCCACCAATGTCCGCACCCGCGTCAAATCCTGAGCCTTCGGTTCTCTCTCACGGGGCGTTCCCCACTCGTTCCCTTGCCCCACTGGCGGGAACCGAAATCCAGCCCCATCGGGGCGGCTCATACTGGCCTGGGGCAACGCCCCAGGACTCAGAACACCACATTCCAACACATTTCCCTCCAGCCCCACCGGACGACCGAACCGCACGCTTCAGACCTCTTCAAGCCGCGCTTGCTTCTGCCGACGCCGCCAGAACCACATCCGCCCCAGCCCCAGGACAATCAACGCCAGCACGCCGGTCACGACAGCGATCCCACCCTCCGCGGGTCGAGACAACGCAGCCCCGGCCCGAGCCAGCATTCCTGGCTCCTTCCAGAGCGTATCCGGCGCCGGGCGCTCGCGATACTCATCCCAAAACTCCCGGTCCAGGTCGGGATGCCGTCCCGCCTCCAGCCTCGCGAGCATGTACACGGTTCGCTCCCGCGCCCACGTCTCGGCCTCCTCGCGTAAAGAGCGGTACATGGCCTTGACCTTCTCCCCATCGCGGATCATGTTCATCCCAACGTCAATGCTTGCCGAGGTGGCCTCATTCTTTAGCGTCTGCGGCTCCGACGCCGCACCCGGCCACAACGACCGCCGCCCCTCGTCAATCAGCTCCCCGCATCGTAGCCGTGCCAGCTCGGCCACCGAGGTCCGATCCCCAGCCCGCTCCAGCGCAAGCGCCAGTGTATTGAACACATCGACACTCTCCCAAGCGTTGCCTAGCACGATCAGCCCACTCAAGCCGCGAACCACCTCCTCCGCCCTCGCCGTGTCCTCACCCGGGTCGAAAAAGACGGGCAATGTGGAGAGCAACCTGCCCGATTTACCCTCCGGCGGGTGGAGAATCCAGTCCAGCGCCGCAAGCTGGTATCGCTCGCGTCCAAAGTGCGCATCGGGATTCAACTCAATCGCTTGCGCGATGAAGTCCCTCGCAGTCCGCACTTCGTCCAACCGTTCCCGATCCGCCCCAGCCCTCAACCACCGGTGGATCCAGAACGTCCCCACGTTCGCGAGATAACGATACCGATGCTCCTTCCACTCCGCATCGCTCGTTCCCCGCAGGTCGGCCTGGGCATCAAGCCGGTTTGCCTTCCGTTCCATCCAGGCGATTGCCTCGTCACCCCGCCCCAGCCTGTCACACGCAACTCCCGCGTTGTCGTACGCCCCCAGGTCGTTGGGATTACTCTCAATGACCTTCGTCACCCGGTCCAGCCTCATTTCGTAATATAGCGGCGGATTCCGCTCGAACCGCCCCGTGACGACCCGCACAATCTCGGGAATTCCCTTCGCTTCCATGCTCAGCGTGTCATCATCCCACAAACACCCCAACAGCCAGGGCAGACCAAGCACCAAGCCCACCGCCACCAGACGACGCGCCATGACGCCCCTCCTTCCCTTCATTCAGTCCGACAAATGTCCGACCCAATCTTAGCTCGCATCATCATGGTTTCCCAGGCCTGAGATTCCCTTCCTCCCCCGCCTCAATCCACCCAAACACCTCGCCCAGCGCCGCCTGCACCACCGCCAGGTGCTCCACTCCCTCATACTCGCGATACGTCACCGACCCCACGCCCGCCCCCTCCAGCGCCTCACGCAATCCCCTCGCCCCCCCCAGTGCGAAATCCTTCGTCCCAACACCGACGAAGAACCGCACCCCCTCCAGTCCCTCTCTCCCCTTCCCAACCCGGCCACCCCCTCCCAGCGCCGCCACCGCCGCATAACGCGATGGCTCCCGCGCCGCCTC
>JBGSYY010000372.1:0-2407 GCA_041750675.1 Isosphaeraceae bacterium
GCGGCGGCCGAGCGGGCGCGGCGGACGGCGCGGATTGTGCTGGACCGGGCGCGGGAGGCGTGCGGGGTGGGATAGGGCTGCAAATGATGGCATCCCTTGACGCGTGTTCCTCCGACGGGTCGTTACGCGTCAACTGGGCGATTCAGCGACTATTCACATCCCCGAAGTGGGCGAGCCAAGGCCGAACGATAGGCTGTGTCAGTCATACAAGTACTTCTTTGCAAATTTCTGCGAGTTTTCGGGCTTTTGCCTTCCGATCGCTCGGCTTGGTGATGTTATAGCCCAAGCAATAAACGTGAGCATGGGCCAGGTTCTCTGGAAAGTCTAGGTCCGGCTCATCCCGCGCCTCAAAGCCGACCGATTTGGCCTCGCCGCAATTAAACTCGGCCAAGCGGTTGACGTTTCTATAGCGTGCCGCGGTCTGCTGAGGCGTCGTTCGCGATTTCGCATCGACGGAGAAAACTTCATCTGCAAACGCCGCGGTTGACGGACGTTTTCTCTCTTCGGACCACCAACCCGGGTAGAGTATCGCCCGATACACGTCCTCCGTGTCGGCGAGGAGTGGACCGGGCTGATTTTCCTCAGGCATTCAATGACCCCGCCGCAAACCATCGAAGAAGTCCTTGAATCGTGTCCGTATCGTGTACGGAGATTACATCTTCCTCTTCGATGTGCGCGTCGGAATCCCATTTCAAGTAGTGCAGCAGTTGCTCGCTTTCAAGCTCGATCTCCAACGAGCGGTTTCCCTGGTGCCACTCGAATTGCAGCCGCCCCCGCGTCATTGGCACGATTTCCGGCGTGGCAATGATGTCGCTAGGCAGATACAGGATAAAGTCCTCTGCCGCCCGAAGCACCCGACGCTCAATTTGCACAGCACCTCGACCGCTCCAATCCGGCGGTAGAGAGCGCAGAGCCTTTAGTGCGGCCAATGCAACCTCCCGGTCCAGCCGCGGCGTAGCTCCGATGCTTGCGGACGAATCCTCGAGGACCGGATCACCCGGCATGTCGTCACACTTGACCAGTGGGTGAGACAGCGACGATGCACTGGCACCCCGGCGAGCGTTCCGCCCGGCCGAGGTGTCTCGATTACTCAGTCGAAGGATCAGAGGCGATGCAGTGCGATTCCAGGCGGTATCTCGCTGGGCTAAGGTGTCTCTACTTTTGAGCCCAGGCATTGGACATGCAACGGCCATTCTTACCCCCGTTCCAGGCGGTTGATCGCCGCCACGATTAGATTTGTCTGTTCCTCGGCCTCGCCGCGGTCGACAGCGAACCGCCGGGTCACCACGTCACCCAAGCTGAAATGCCCGGAGGTTCCTTCGAACCGATATTCAAAATTGTACAAACAATATACGTATCGCTTGTCATTCGGTGCCATCTGCACATTCACGGAGGCGGTATGGTCGTCGTGAGTGCGGCGAAGCACCGCTTCTCCGCCTGTCGCATGATCTGGCTTCAAGTCAAGCGGAGCCTTATAGAGCGTCGCCGCCAGGATGCGACCTACATCCTGAGACTCTGTTGCTCGCCGAAGATGGAAATTGAACCCAGCCGCTAAGACCGGCGTGTGCGGCAGGATTTCGTCGAATAGTTTGGACGTAATCTCTTGTAATTTTTGGATTTGACCAAGTTCTGTTGTGCGGATTTCCCACCGATCTTCTTGGCACACGATAGTCAGATTCGGCGTATGAATCTGAGCCAAGGGTGGTGTGATTAGCGTGTTCGGCGTCTTCAGGGCTTGTTCGGTCTCCTCGGTATCGAGCAGGCCGACCGAGCGATACCAGTACGGGTGATGAATCCGAGGATTCATCCCGCCCAGGATCACGATGAAGTACAAGTCCTTCTCGCCACTCATGGATGTAAACCATTTAAGAGTGATATGTTACGCGGTTCAGAATGCTCAAACGGTCCATCTGTGTTCCACTAAGCATACCGCTCTTTAGGCCCTGCGACGACCCCGAGCAAATAGTCTCGATGGTTTTACGACGCAATTGGAAAATCGGTACAGTTCTTCGTATCACTCCCCAAATCCTGCACAGGTGCATAAGCGGTGCTTGATGGTCGAGGAGTACGCTGTGATGGTCTAAAGAGTGACGCGGTTTTGAACCAGGGCCTGTTAAGGTGGCCCTGATCTCGTAGATGCTCAGGCGATCACTCACGTTTTCGAATCACACGACCATGGACAAGGATCGCATCTTGTGAGGACGATGGGGGTCGAGCGTCGCGTGAGGCTTAGGCGCCGCCGTCCCCCAGAAGGCCTTCGAACTCGTCCAAGCGGCCCTGATTCTTGGTGAATTCGGCAGTCGGGCCGGTGCGGAGGCGCTGCCTGGTCGCAACGCTGTATTCGGCGATGGCGTCGTTGGCGAAGCGGTCCTGGGCGAGGGCCTGATAGGTCGCGGCGATCTCGTCG
>JBGSYY010000373.1:0-3305 GCA_041750675.1 Isosphaeraceae bacterium
GGCGGTGGCGGCGACGCCGTTGGTGGTTCGCGGTGCGTACGGATTCGGACGGGTGACGGTGATGGGCCTGGATGTGACGCGGCCACCGTTTTCGACGTGGCCGGATCGGCCTCTGGTTTGGGATCGATTGCTGGACTTGCAGGTGCGGGGATCGGATACGTCGGCGATCGCCGGTTCGTCGCGTGGGGCGTTGATCCAGCAGGCGAATCCGGACCTCGCCGCGCGGTTGCACCAGGCGCTGGGGGCGTTTCCGGGGGTGAAGCTGGTGCCGTTCGGCTGGGTGGCGTTGTTGATTTTCGTGTACCTGCTGGCGATTGGTCCGCTCGACTATTTCTTGCTACGGCGCGTGTTTAAGCGGATGGAGATGACGTGGTTGACGTTTCCGCTGGTTGTGGGTCTGACGAGTGCCCTGGCGTTCGCGGCGGCGCATGCGTTGAAGGGCGATCAGTTGCGGATCAACAAGATTGATTTGCTGGATGTGGATCAGAGTCGGGGGACGATTCGGGGCCAGTCGTGGGTGACGGCGTTCAGTCCCGGCAACCTGGACTATCGGGTATCGGTCGAGCCGCGATCACCGGAACTGGGTCGGGAGGCTGAGGGCGTGGAACGGGCGTGGCTGGGGTCGAACACGGTGAGCTGGTTTGGGCCGCCGGAGGCGGATTTGTCGGGAGTGGGGCGGGTGGCGTTGGGGAATCGGCGGTCGATTTATGAACCGGCTGGGCAGATGGCGGAGCTCTCGGATGTGCGGATTCCGATCTGGAGCACGAAGAGCTTCGTGAGCCGATGGGCGGGAGACGCGCCGGGGACTCGGCTGATCGAGGCTGAGCTGCGGACGGTGGCCGGGGATCGACTGACGGGGTCGGTGCGAAACCTGCTGGATTACACGCTGAAGGACGCGCGGCTGTTTTATGGACGGAACGTGTATGAGCTGGGTACCGTGCGACCGCGGGGGATTGCGCGAGTGAACCCGACGCGGACGGAGGCGACTTCGCGACATCTGGGGCGGGTGTTGCAAACGGCGGACAAACGGCCTTCGGGCGGGGCGACGACGACGGGCACGCCGGAGGATCGGGCAGCGTTGCGAATTGAGCTGGTGCGGGCGGTGTTGTTTCGCAACGCGCTGGGGTCGCGGGCTGAGGAGTATCCGAGCTTCCCGCTGCGGAAACTGGATTTGACGGATCAGGCCAGCGAGCTGAGGCGGCCGATTCTGGTGGCCGAGGTGGACGCACCAGCCGGGGCGTTGCGCCTGGAAGGCTGGAATGGAGAGCCGGAGCGGAGTGAATCGACCGTTCTGCGGGTGATTTTGGCGCTGGATGAGATTGTGATCGGATCGGCTGACACGAACACCGTTACGCCCTCTTTCGACCGTGCGACACCATGATTGAAACGATACGCCTGACCAAGATGTACGGCCAGCTTTATGCGCTCAAGGAGCTGGATCTGAAGCTCAAGGAGGGGGATGTCTACGGCTTCATCGGGCCGAACGGCGCGGGCAAGACGACGACGATGCGGATCCTGGCGACGCTGTTGAATCCGACCTATGGCGAGGCGTATGTGTGCGGCCAGTCGATCTACACGGGATCTCAGGAGATCCGGCGGGTGGTTGGCTACATGCCGGACTTCTTCGGCGTGTATGACGATATGAAGGTGATTGAGTATCTTGAGTTTTTCGCGTCGGCGTATCGGATTCGTGGGACGGCGCGGCGGAAGATCTGCGACGAGGTGCTGGAGCTGGTTGACCTGACGTACAAGCGGGACGCGCTGGTGACGAGTCTTTCGCGGGGGATGACGCAGCGGCTGGGACTGGCGCGAACGCTTTTGCACAGCCCGCAGGTGTTGCTGCTGGACGAGCCGGCGAGCGGTCTGGACCCGCGGGCGCGGATCGAGATGCGGACGTTGCTGAAAGAACTGCGGGGGATGGGCAAGACGATCATGGTGTCGAGCCATATCCTGCCGGAGCTGGCGGACATCTGCAACAAGATCGGGATCATTGAGCAGGGTCAGTTGATTGTGAACGGCGACGTGTCGGACGTGATGCGGCAGGTGCGGGCGGAACTGGTGTTGAACGTGACGGTGGCCGAACGGATGAAGGACGCGGCGGATTTTCTCGAAGCACAGCCGGAGGTCGCGAGCGTCGAGGAGAAGGCGGGGACGTTGATTGTCCGGCTGAAGGAGGGAGAACATCGGCACGGGGTGCTGGCGTCACGACTGATTCAACAGGGTTTTGAGCTGACGACATTCAAGGAGGACGAGATCAACCTGGAGACGGCGTTCATGCATTTGACGAAGGGAATCACGTCGTAAGCGGGACCTCCGTGTTGTCCGACGCATGAACATACGACGTAATTACTTTGGGCTGGAGCCGTTGGTTTGGTCGTCGGCGGGGAGGATGTGTCCCATTTTGTCACGTTTGGCGGCGAGGTAGCGGCGGCTATCTTCCTGGGGTGGAGCGATGAGGGGGACTTGCTCGACGACCTGGAGGTCGAAGCCTTCGTAGACGAAGGCGTCGGTTTTCTTGGGGTTATTGGTGAGCAGGCGGACGCGGTTGAGGCCGAGGTCCTTGAGAATTTGGAGGCCGATGCCGTAGTCGCGGAGGTCGGCGCGGAAGCCGAGGGCCTGGTTGGCCTCGACGGTGTCGAGGCCTTCGTCCTGGAGGCGATAGGCGCGGATTTTTTCGAGGAGGCCGATGCCGCGGCCTTCCTGGGGGAGATAGATGAGCGCGCCGGCACCTTCGGCGCCGATGCGCTGGAGGGCGAGGTGGAGCTGGTCGCCGCAGTCGCAGCGGAGGGATTCGAGGAGGTCGCCGGTGAAGCAGGAGGAGTGGATTCGGACCAGGGGCGCGGGAACGGAGGCGAGGTCGCCGATGACGAAAGCGATGGGGTTGTGGCTTGGTTCGTGATCGACGGAGTAGGCCATGATCCGGCCGCGACCGTAGCGGGTGGGGAGGTTGGCCTCGGCGACGCGGTGGACGAGGCGTTCGCGGCGGCGGCGGTATTTGATGAGGGCTTCGATGGAGATGATCGGGAGGTTGAACTCGGCGGCGATGGCCTGGAGGCGATCGCGGCTGGCGCGGCCGGTGCCCTGGAGGATTTCGCAGAGGACGCCGGCGGGTTTGAGGCCGGCGAGGCGGCAGAGGTCGACGGAGCCTTCGGTCTGGCCCGTGCGGACGAGGACACCGCCATCGCGGGAGCGGAGCGGGTTGATGTGACCGGGGCGGACGAAGTCGGCGGGCCCGGAGGCGGGGTCGATGGCCATGCGGATGCAGCGGGCGCGTTCCTTGGCGGAGACGCCGGTGGTGAAGCCGT
>JBGSYY010000374.1:0-2187 GCA_041750675.1 Isosphaeraceae bacterium
CCGCCGCCACCACCACCATCCTCGTCGGATCGCTTGCATTCGTGGATGCGATGAGTCGCGCTAATGGAGAACTTCAGGACAGCCTTTTGAAGGAGAAACGATTTTCTGTGGCCTCCTCGGTTTACCGGTCGCAAGAGGACCTGAGTGCCGATCGACCCGATCTCGCGCTCGAACAATTGAGCCAGGTACTCCGGCACATCGGCCCCGACACCGAACCCGGTTTCGCCTGGCGGCTGAT
Organism: Isosphaeraceae bacterium; assembly: GCA_041750675.1. Taxonomy (GTDB): domain Bacteria; phylum Planctomycetota; class Planctomycetia; order Isosphaerales; family Isosphaeraceae; genus BPJS01. The sequence continues at coordinate 239 of JBGSYY010000374.1, forward strand.
GAACCACCTCACAAATCGTCGTCTCAGCCTGATCTGGACCGGTCTCCCCAAGATCAACGACGTGATCGCCGTCCACGGCGCGCCTGGCTCGACGACGACTCATCTCGTTGCGGTCAGCGATACGCCGCCACGGGACCACAGCACCAACGTCACGGTGCAGCTCTGGGACGGTTCGACCAATCAGCTCATCCGTCAACGCCCGATCGCGCCGCTCGACAGCGACCACCAGGGGCATAGCCGCGGGCCGATCTGTCTCTATTCTCAGCGCCGCCGCGACAAGAGCAACGAGACGTTTCGCGTCCTCGATTCGACCACCCTGGCCGATCTGGGAGTGATCAACCAGATCCCGGGCGGTCCCGCGAAAGATCCACGCGCCATGATGCTCTGCCAGGATCAGCTCGCCATCGGCTTCATCGCTGAACAATTCGTCGAGATCTGGAACTATCGCGAGTCCAGGCGCATCGGCAAAATCGCCCTGAACGGCCGGTTGCTCAACATGAGATCAAGCACCGACGGCGATGAGCTGTTCGCTCTGACGGCCGACGACTCCGGCGTAAGTCTCCTCCAGCTTCTGCCCGGCGACGTTGACGGCAAAGCCAGGTTATTGCATCGCGTCGATGCCCGATCACGCGACCGCTTGGAGAAATTCGGGGGTGGCACCGAAATCGGGATCTCGCACGATGGCCACTGGCTGGCGATCAATTTCTCCGTGGATCATGAAGCTTTTATCGTGAACAAGAAAACGGGTGAGAGAGTTCTCTCCATCCCGCTCGACGAGGACAGGATCGGCCGCCCCATGTTCTCGCCCGACAGCCGCCATCTGGCCATCGCGCACGGTACGGGCAAGGTTGCCGTGTTCGAGGTCGCCACGGGCAAGTCCGTCGCGCGGCTCGGAATGCCCGTCTACGCCATCAACGGCTTGGCCTTCGATGCAGACAGCGCGACCTTGAACCTGAGTAGCTCCGACGACGGCCGAATCTGGCGCTGGCATTTCCTCGAAGGTCCGTCGACATCCTTGCGGCACACCCTCTCGACCGAGCTGAACTGTGTCGCCTATCTGCCCGACTCCCAGACAATCGTCGCCGGCGGCGAGGACGGCTGTCTGCACCTCCTGAATCCCGATGGATCGGTGCGGAGCATCGTGGTCGAACCGAATAAATCCGGTATCACCGATGTGATCCTGCTCAGCGGCGGCACCCAGGCCGTCACGTCGAGCTGGGCGGAAAACGGCGATCTTCGCGTAGTCGACCTGGTGAACGGAATCACGATCCAGACGATGTCCGGCCACATGGATTCAGTCCGCAACCTGGCTCTCCATCCCGGCGGCCGGACGCTTGCCTCGGCCGGCGCAGACGGGACGATCCGGCAATGGAACCTGCAAACCGCTTCGGATTTTCGCTCGCTCAATCGCCACAGCGACGAGGCACGCATCGTCGCATTCTCACCCGACGGCAACGAACTGATGTCGGCCGCCAACGAAGGCCGCCTCGTGCACTGGAAGTCCGCCAACGGCCAGTGGCTTGATGAAGAGCAGCGCTCGCAGCCCGTCCAGGCGATCGTCTATTCCCCCGACGGAAACTGGCTGGTGACCGGCGAGGAGACCGGAAGAATCCAGATCACCAACCGCACCACCGGTGAACGCCGCGAGATACACGCCCACGGCAGCCCACGCGGCGTGATGGCCCTCGCGTTTCACCCCAACAGCCTCGAACTGGCTTCATCCGGAGGCGATGGCACCGTCAGCCTCTGGGACGTCACCACCGCTCAGAAAATCCTCCAATTTCCTGTCCATGAAACTGAAGTCCGCGACCTCGCCTTCTCCCCCGACGGCACCCGCCTGGTCTCCGTCGGTCAAGATGGCGCGATCCACGAATGGATCGCGGCCAAGGATCATTGAGCTTCAGACAGTCCGGTTCCGCACTTGTCATCCCCGCGCAGGCGGGGATCCA
>JBGSYY010000375.1:0-6454 GCA_041750675.1 Isosphaeraceae bacterium
GCCGCGCGTGCGCGGCCGCTGGAAGGTCCGGTTGCGGACGCCTTCGGGGCGCTGGCGCGGAAGCATGGGTGCTATCTGGTGGTGCCGATGGACCTGGCCGAGACGGGGCCGGAGGGCGAGCCGATCGCCTCGAACGCGGCGGTATTGTTTGATCGATCGGGAAAGGTGGCGGGGATTTATCGGAAGGCGCATCCGGTGGCGGTGGCGGGGACGGACGAGCTGGAGCGGGGAATCACGCCGGGGGTGGAGACGCCGGTTTTTGATTGCGACTTCGGTAAGCTAGGGATTCAGATATGCTGGGATGTGCAATTTGCGGAGGATTGGGACGCGCTGGGCAAGGCGGGAGCGGAGATTGTGGCGTGGCCGACGGCGTCGCCGGCGACGATCTTGACGGCGGGTCATGCGGCGCGAAACCGGTATTACGTGGTTTCGAGCAACTGGCGGGATAATGCGACGGTGTATGGACCGAATGGGATACCGGTGGCGCGGATCGAGGACCCTGCGGAGACGCTGGTGCAGGAGATCGACCTGAGCTTCGCACTGTTGAGCTGGGCACCGCATCTTGAGGACGGCGAGGCGTTCACGAAGCGGTACGGGGACAAGGCCGACTATCGATACAGCCGCCGTGAGGACAATGGGTTGTTCTGGTCGAACGATCCCAAGACGCCGATCGGGCAGATGGTGCGGGAGCTGGGGTTGGAGGAGCTGGATGCGCAGGTCGCGCGGAATCGACGGCTTTACGAACGGCCGTGATTGTTTCCGAGCGTGGGGTCAATGGGGGGATGAGGGAGATGGGCTTGAGTCTAGGGTCGAAGGTCGTGCTCGGCCGTAGCATCTCGAAGGTCGATGGCCTGGGGCCGTCAGGCCGAATTTTGGTCTGCCTGACGGCTTATCTCTCTAAAGCCTGAACAGTCGCACGAGCGAGGCGCTGGGCCGGGGCTCGTGCGGCTAGTTGGACCCTATTGACTGGTGGATTCTGGTTTTCACATACCCACCAGTGGGGATCGCTTCGTGCTCTCAGGCATTGGTGGACAAGCCGTCAGTGCTACCCGGAACTGATCAACCTGAACGCCAAGCCGTTCAAACGCGGCGGCGGCGGGTTGGGATCAGCCGATCGAGGAGATCGAGTGAGAGCGCGGAATCCAGATCTGGATTCAGGAACAGCACGTCGGCTCCGCCACGGGCGTAGAGCACGTCGATGGCGTCGTCGTCGTAGACGCTTTCCTCGTCCAAGGCCGTGAAGGTGCCTTGCCGGTTCCACTCGTCGAGGAGTGAGAAGAGGGCGTCATCGTGCGAGTCGAGGTCGGTGGTTCCGGCGATGAGCAGGTCGCCTGAGTCGCCGCCGACCAAGGTGTCGGCGCCTTCACCGCCGATGAGCAGAGAGCCGCCCGAACCGACTCCCACGAAGGCACGCAGGAGGTCGTCGCCGGCACCTCCCAAGAGGATGGTTGGCCCCTGCGTTCCGCGGAGGCTGTCGTTTCCATCACCGCCGTCGATCAAGGTTGGCAGGCCGATCGGGCCGGACATGTGGGCGCTGTCGTCCCCATCGCCCAGGACGATCTGAATCCGTTTGATTCCGGCTTTGGGGAACATCCACTGCTTGCTCGATGTGGAAGGGCCGGAGAGGGTTGCCGTCAGCGTGCCGGGCCGACGCTCAATGATCTGCACGTAATCGGCGGCCGACGTGCCGACGATTTGCAGTTCTCCATCAAGCACGCCTGCGCCGGTGACATAGAGCGTCAACGCGCGAGAGGTTGTGGCACCATCGCTGTCGGTCAGCGTGATCACAACCTCGTAGATTCCACCGACCGGATAGGCGTACTGGGCGCTCAGGGTCCCGACACCGGCGCCCTGGGCGATAGTGGCGTCGGTGGCAACGCCGTTGCCCCAGTCGATGACGGCGGAGTGGGTGTCGAGCAGACCGGGGTCGGAGAAGCTCGCGGAGAGGGTGGTTGTCACGCCGGGCATCGCCTGTCCGATGACCTCGGCCGGCGAGCTTGCCGACACAATCACGGGCGCCGCATTCTGGACGGTGACCACGAAGGTTTGCCACTCGACCATCCCCCCTGCCCCGCTGGAGGCGAAGACGGTGAGGGTGGTTGTGTTGGTGGGGCCGTCGACGGGGGTCCAGACGAATGCGCCGGTGGTGGGGTCGATGGTGGCGCCGGCGGGGGCGTCGGGGCCGAGGCTGTAGGTGAGGCCGGGGGCCGCGGCGTCGACGGTGAAGGCGAGCGACGTGCCCTCTTCGACAGAGACATCGGGCAAGAAGGCAAAGCTGGACCGCGTGTTGATGCTGTAGGCCGTGAGTGTGCGGCTGACCTCGTTGGCTACCAGCAGGATCGGGCCGCCGGTGGGGCTGTTCGCGGCGGCGATGAAGGCGAGTCCCTCGGGGGCGAGGTCGCCTTCGGTGCGGATGTATTGGACGAATGACGGCTGGTAGGGGTCGGTGACGTCGTAGACCATGACGCCGCCGGTGCGTTCGAGGCCGACGAAGGCATAGGTTCGGCCGTCGACCTGGCCGAGGACGACGCCTTCCGGCTCGGGGCCTTTGTTGTCGCTACGGGTATCGAAGGTGTTCGGGGTGCCGTTGGAGTTGAAAAGTGCGGGGACGGCGCGGGCGGTGATTTGCTCGAGGTCGTCGCCGCTATCGTAGACGGGGGTGAGGGAGCCGTCGGCGCCGCGGACCCAGATGGTGAAGGAGCGAGCGCCGAAGACCTGGAGTCGGTCGGCGTCGCCGTCGCCGTCGGTGTCGAGGGCGACGTTGGAGACGGTGAGGCGGCCGAGCGCGGCGTTGGCCTGGAGGGCAGCCGCGTTGGGGAAGATGGTGGGATCGAGGGTGAGGCTGCTGACGCGGACCTCCTCGGCGATGGCGTCGTAGTCGCGGGCGTCGCCCTCGTTGGCGGTGACGATGTAGGTGAGGCCGTTGACCTCGTAGCTGGCAAGGGCGTCGGGCATGTACATGCCTTCAACGGGCCATTTCTGGATATTGATGGAAGGACCGTCGCGGTCGCTGGCGTCGAAGCCGTTGCTTCCGGTACGGATCAGGCCGAGGACGATTTCTTCGGGGGTGGGGTCGGGGGTGAAGAGGCCGGTGTTGAAGTCGATAGTGATGTTGGCGACCTGGAAGTCGTTGTCGTTGATGACGGCGATGGTGTGGGCGTCGATGACGGCGAGGCCCTCGACCTTCTCGACCTGGTTGTAGCCGACGGTGTTGAGGTCGACGTGGAGGGTCTTGATGATGGGGGAGATGCCGGCGGCGGCCAGCTCGGTCTGGGTGAACTGGTCGATGGACTTGCCGGTGACGGGGTCGAGGAAATCGGACCAGGCGGAGATGTCGGTCGCGGCGGCGAGATCGAACCGGTAGATCTTCTTCTCGACCTTGGTGGGGTCGGAACCGAGGATCGTGTCGTCGTCGCGCTCGATGACGAGGAAATCGCCATTGGGGAGGACGGCGGCATCGCCGATCTTTTCGGCGCGGGTGTTATTGGGGCCGCCGAGGTTGGGGTTGTCCATCACGTAGAGGAACTGGCGGGTGGTCTCGGTGGCGGGATCGAGCTCGACGACGCGGATATTCCGCATGGCGTTGAGGGTCGCGTTCGAGAGGGTGGACGGGTTGCGGAGGGGGCTTTGGACGAAGGCGTAAATCTTGCCGTCGCGGATGGCGATGGCCTCAAAGCCGCGGTTTTGCCGCCGCTGGGCGATGGCGGCGGGGAGGGCCTCAACGCCGAAGGTTCCGTCAGGCTGGCCGGCGGCGGCGGCGGTTCCGGCGGGGACGAAGCGCTTGATGAGGGTTCCGGTGGTGTCGAAGTGGTAGATGGCGGGGCGATATTCGTCGACCATCCAGAAGGAGCCGTCGGCGGGGTCGACGGCGATCCCTTCGAAATCGCCGCCGAGGGGGTCGAGGGGGAGGACGTTGTCGGTCAGGTCGATGGGGATTTCATCGTTAAAGGGAGTGGACCCGGTTCCGCCGGGGATGATGATGTTGGGGAGACCGGTGAGAGGTGATCCGTCGGTGGCCTTGAGGGTGATGCGCTCGGTGAGGGTGATGGCCTTGGAGACGGGGTCCAGCTCGAAGCGGACCAACTCGGGTGCGAAGTCGGGGAGGAGGAAGGGGCGTCGGCTACCGATCGGCTCGCCGTTGGGACCGCGGTCGGTGTGGGTGATGAACTTGAGGCGGCCGGTGGCGGGGTCAATGCCTTCGAAGCGGAGGCCGGAGAATCCACCGATCGAGATGTCCTGCCCCGCGGCGGTGGTGCCGAGGGTGGGCATGGCGTCGAAGGTGTAGGTTTCGAGGAGGAAGCGGTCGGCGTCGTGATTCTTGACGCCGAGGGGGCGGACGGAGACGAACTGGCCAGTGGTCAGGTCCAGCTCGGCGATTGCGTTGTTTTCCTGGAGACCGACGAAGGCGCGGGTGGAGTCGGCCGAGACGGTGATGTATTCCGGCTCAAAGTCCTGGGCGGCGTTGGAGCCGGGTCCGAAGATGCGGATGCCGAGGGCGCGGAGGGCGTCTTCCTGGCCGATGTAGGCGTCGAACCGGGCTGTGTGGACGGTCGCTCCGATGGGACCGGCGGAGACGTCGATGATGGAGACGGAGCCTTCGGGATCGACCGAGTAATCGGAGGCAGGCTCGCCCTCGTTGGCGACGAGGATTTTCGTGCCGTCCGGAGTGAAAACGACCATGTCCGGCACCGCGCCGACGGTAAGGGGCTGCTGGAGCGCTCCGTTGGTGTCGAAGAGGAAGACCATGCCGGGCTGCTGGGGGTCGGGCGCGTAGGACGCGGCAACGGCGAGGATGCCGTTCTTGACGGCGACTGAGTTACCGGTGTAATCAGGGCCAAGGTCGATGGAGAAGAGGAGGGTGGGCGTGGCGGGGTTGGCGAAGTCGAGGACGTCGACGAGTTGGCCGCCGCCGATGACGAAGAGGCGCTGGGTGTCGGGGTCGTGGGCGACGATTTCGGCGCCGTTGAGGGTAGTCGTCGAGATGCGGCCCAGTTCGATCGGGCGAGAGAGGACGGTGTCGGCACGCGCTGAGAGGTTCTGGATCCGTTCGTCGCCGGCTGGCGGGGTGTCGACCCCGCCGAACGCGCCGGGCTGGCCGATCGGGAACCGGCTTGCGAGCAGGTTGGCGAGCGCGGTTTGCTCGCCGAGGCCGGTATCGACGCGGTTTTCACCCAGGGCGGGGAAGGGATAGTTATCGCCGCCGGCGGCGAGGAAGTTGAGAGTGACGATGCGGATGGGGCGGAGCGGATTGCCGACGGTCTGACCGTTGCGGACGACGGTGTCGAGGATGCGGCCCTGGTCGTCGATGATGGCCAGCGACCGGACGCGGCTGCCGGCGGGAAGGCTGGGGTCGAAGCTGAACTGGAGGCCGCCGACCTGGGGGAACTGGCCGGGAGTCGCGCCCGGGGCGACCGCGGCGACGCCGTGTTCGAGGACGAGGCGGAGGTCGTCGGCGGAGAGGGTGAGGAGGGAGAGCTGGTTGTTGAAGCGGAGTGAGTTTTCGATGTCGAGCTGGGAAACCTCGCCGGCTTGCTTGCCGGAGAGCGGGTTAGCCTGTGGTGGCAAGGCCTGGTAGTCGCCCGGGGCGATTTCCTCGATCACACCGATCGAATCGCGGACGCCGCCGCCGTTTTTGATGGAGACGACGACTGTGGGATCGATGGTGCGCGCGGCGGCGAGGTTGGCGTCGGCGGTGAGGCTGCCGAGGTTGGTTTCCTGGGTTCGGACATCCTGGCGAAGGCCGTTGAGATAGACGGCGGTCTGGCCGAAGCGGACGGCGTCCTTGGAGGTGACGATGGTCTGCACGGCGTCGGTAAGGGTCTTGACGGCTGCGCCCCGAGTGCCGGGTGCGAAGGGGTCGGCCCCTCCCCAGAGGGCGTTGACCTGGGCTGTGGTGGAGGCGAAGGCCCCGCTGACGTTGGGATCGATGCTGGCGGGATCGAGCACGCCAAAGTCGTCGAAGGTGACGACCAGCCGGCCGACATAAGAGTATTCGCCATCGGTGGAGACGATGGCGACGGGGTCACCGTCGGCGTTGGCGGTGAGGATGGGATAGTCGCCTGCCGGGACGTCGCCGGGCTGGAGGCCGCGGGCGATGTCCTCGGCGTCGGCGAGCAGAGTACTGGATCCGCCGGCGATGATGACATCGACGCCGTGGAGCAAGGTCGCGAGCTCTTGCTCGAGGGCGATTTGCTGGAGGTGGGAGACGAGGATGATCTTGTTGGTCTGGAGGGCGAGCTGGTTAATGACGGGCTGGAGGATGGAGGCGAGGGCGGCCATATCGTTGCTGCCTGCGCCTGGGTTTTTCGCCGTCACGCCGCCGGGCGACGAGATGGAGGCGAGCAGCGGGGTGGTCGCGCCGACGACGCCGATCAGCTCGCCGTTGCGCTCGATGATGGTGGCCGGTGCGATCTTCTTGGCGGCGGCGGCGGCGGCGAGGTCGGAAAGGGGCGAG
>JBGSYY010000376.1:0-12992 GCA_041750675.1 Isosphaeraceae bacterium
CCTCGCGCCGCGTTGGAAACGAATTCGGCTTATCGCCTCGCGCACGCCGCGTGAGGCGTGTCACTCGTGAGAGTCGATTCTCGCCTTCCGGCGGATCGCGTCAAGGCGATGCGGAACGAAGTGTGCCCCGCTCTCACCAAATCTGGATCAAGAGGCTGAGTTCCTGGCCGCAATGATCTCGGACGCCGTCGCGGACGCGGTCGATGAGTGCGAGCACGTCGGAGGCCGTCGCGCCGGGGTGGGCGATGATGTAAGCCGAGTGTCGGTCTGAGACTTCGGCGGCTCCCAGGCGGTGGCCTTTCAGACCCGCCTGGTCGATGAGCATGCGGGCGGAAAGCTCGGGAGTCGGATCGCGAAAGATCAAGCCGGCCGATTGGTGGCCGTAGGGCTGATTTTCTTTTTTGACGATCCAGACCCGGCGCATCCGGCGGACGACCGCCTCGGGGTCTTCGCGTTCCAGCCGCAAGGCACAGCCCAGAATCACCGGTTCGTCGAGATTCGAATCGTGATCGGTGAAGAGGATCTCATCTTTCTCGCGAGTGGCGACCTGTCCCGAGGCGTCTAGCACCTGGACCGACTCGACGAATCGGCCGATTGCGCCTTCGCGGCTGCCGGAGTTGCCCCGGAGAGCGCCGCCGATGGTTCCGGGGATTCCGGTCAAGACCTCCAGCCCCGCCAGACCCGCGCGAGCGGTCTGCGAGATCAAAGCCGTGACGGGAACCGCGGCGCCGGCGTGAACGGTGTCGCCTTCGATGGTCACGTCGGAAAAGGCGGGGTTTTCCAGATGAACCACCAGGCCCGGAACGCCTTCATCGCGGACCAGAACATTGGTGCCCGCGCTCAGGATGCGAAAGGGGATCGACTCCGCCTGGCACCGGGAGAGCAGGGTTTGGAGATGCTCGATGGTTTTGGGCCGCGCGAGATATTCCGCTGGCCCTCCGAGGCGAAACCAGGTCAACGGCGCGAGCGGTTCGGCGGACTGGACAAATTCGCGGAGGTCTTCGAACGGTCCCATGGGCACACACACTCCGCCATCTCAGCGTCTACCATCCAACCGCGAACCATCACGGAATCGGAGCGCCGGCACACGGCGGGCGTCACGAGCAGCGATCCGCGGGGCAAGCCCTAGGGGCGCCCAGGGTGGTCGAATCGGCGTCATCGTAGCGGTCGGCCCGAAGAGCGTCAAGGAAAGCAGAATCGGCTTCGGTTTCCTCCGTGTCTTGGTTTGGGTCTGGGTGCCGACTGGTCTAAGCGACCGTTCGGCGCAAGAATACGTTGTCGGGGGAGAGCCTCCGATGAAGCGGGTGGGCGGTCTTGTCAGGAGGGCGGAACGACATGGCAGGCGCGGTGGAATACGACTGGAAGCGTTATCCCGAGGTGGAAGCGGCGGTGGCCCGCTGGGTGAACGTCGGGCTGGCGGGGAATCCGTTCGCGGCGGGGCTGGCTCAACGGATGAACGCGGAGACAGGCACCCGCTTTATCGACTGGCTCGACCACCTGATCATCGGCGATGCGGAAGTCAGTAGTGCTGAGATGGAGGGCTGGGGATTCACTCGTGATTGGGCCACCACGGACGTCGGCGGCGGCCTGGTGTATCGACACGAAGGCGGGCTGTACCCCCGCGTGATCACGCGAACGCGTGGCGATACGGCGGTGATCGAGCTGGCGATCAAGGTCGAGTCGGTTGCCGATTTTTCGAGGGCCCACGATCTGGGTCTCAAAATCGACGGTTACGCGCTCGGCCCCTATCGGGTGGGACGGGTTGATGGGGCCACGCGGCTGGCGGCCGTCGAGCGGCGCGGATCGCGCACTCTGGACCCGTGGGATAGCGAGCTGGCTCGATCGGGCCGACTCGCGCCGCACGCGGCGCGTGATGCGCTGGCCGCTCGTGAGTTGTGGATCGCTCGCAAGCGCGGCGGACTTGAGGAAGCCGAACGGTTCGACGAGCTGGACGATTTGCTGGATCGAGTGATTGAGCTGTGTCACGGATCGAGCGACCTGGCATGTCACCTGGTGTTCGAGGCGGAGCGGGCGTACTGGCAATCGCGCAATCGCGCCGCGCGAGTGCAAAAAGAGCGACAGGATCGGCTGGGGTTGGGCTGGGCGAACCACGATCACCACACCTTCCGTTGCTCACGCCGGCACTTCAGCAAGGTGATGAAGGTGTTTCGCACGCTTGGATTCGAGCCTCGAGAGCGATTTCACGCCGGGGCGCAGGCCGGGTGGGGGGCGCAGATCGTCGAGCAGCCGGTGACGGGGATCGTCATTTTCGCGGATCTGGACCTCTCGCCCGAGGAGGTAGAGATCGACTTCACGCGCGAGCCGCTGAGGGAACTGGATCGACCGGCGACGGTCGGCCTGTGGGTTGCGCTGCATGGGGAATCGTTGCTGGCGGCCGGAATGCACCACCTGGAGGCGCAATTCGATTACGACGCGGCCGTGGAGCAACTGGCCGCGGTTGGGATCGCGACGATGCCGCCATTCACCAATTTTCCGTTCTTGCGACAGGCGTTCACGGCGGGCGAGCGATGGGCGGTAAGCCCTGAACGGCTAGAGGCGGCCTTCGCCCGGGGCTGGATCGACGCGAGCCAGAAGGCGGAGTTCGCCGCTAACGGGGCGTTGGGGAGCCATCTGGAGATCCTGGAGCGGAATGAGGGATTCAAGGGATTTAACCAGACGGGTGTGAGCGCGATTCTGGCGGAGACGGACCCCCGTCGACACATGGGCGGGCATTAAGGACGTGGTTTCGTTTGGCCAAGCTAGGCGATTCCGTGGGAATGTGTGACTGATGATGCGGCGACTTGACAAGCGGTTGGGTAGGGGTAAGGTTTAAGCGGTCCTTGCGGCCTTGGGTTTTGCCGTGGACTTTCCTCGTGGAAGGTGAGTCGGTCGCCGAGGCCCTGTGGCTGAGGGCGCCTGGTCGGCTTGATTGCGTTGATTTTTACGCCTGGGATCATCTGCCGTGCGGGTTGGTGTGCGTCCGGGCCTGTGAGTTTCATCAGCTCCAGAAGGTAGCGTTTTATGCCAGGCATCTGGGAGCCGCGGCGGATCAAGGGAAGCGGATGGCTTGCGGCCGGGCTGCTGGCTGGGGTCTTCGTCGGGACAGCTCCGGCTCAGGACTTGCCGCCCCCCGATCAGGAGTCTCCTGCTACCGATGCGGCAGCGAGCCGCAATGCGGCGGTGGAAGACTTGCCCGTCAATCCGGTGATCTGGCCTGAGCCGCGCCGCGACGAGCTGCTCCGCAACGAGTTCAAGGAACTGCCCGGCGGGATCATGGGCGATCGCGACCGGAACGCGATGACGGCCAGCATCATGGAGATGGCCCGGGGTCGCGGGCTGGACCGTCCGCTGGTGAAGAAGTATGTCGATTTCTATCTCGCCGAACTGACGAAGCACTCAAACATCGCCGCGATGATGGGGACGGAAGGCGCGGGCCGAAATCCCCGCGCTCTCGACGAGGCCGCGAATCAACTGCTGCAGCCGCTGCTGGAACCTTCGGCCCCGAACAACCAGTCGTTCCGGCGCGAGTACGTGACCCAATTGCTCTCGCACGCCGACGATTTGCTCAACGGGCATCTGCTCAGCCGCACGTTTTACACGGTGGTTCTGAGCCGAGCGGGTGGCGTGGATGTGGTTCCGACCTTGATCGAGCAGCTTCGCGACCCGCAACAGGCCTACATGGTCAAATTGCTGGCCGCCGTGGGGCTGACGGCCGCTTCCGAGAGTGGCCGCCGCCCGCTCGATGCGAACTCGCAATCTGTACCCGCCGCGCGAGCCCTGGCCGATTTCTTGCGGAACGCTCCGGACGCGCCCGCTCCGGTTCAAATCCGCTGCCTTGAGGCCATGGGCGCTTTGCGACAGGCGACCGAGAATCCGCTCAGTGGAGAGGCCGAACTGGCGGGCGCGGCGTTCGAATATCTCGCCGACGAACAGGCTGATCCGCTGGTCCGGGCCTGGGCCGGACGAACGCTGTCGCGGATGGTTTATCCGATTCAGCTTCGCGGATTGAATTTGGATGTGGTGGCATACGAGCTGGGACGCGCGGCGTTGACCGCGGGCGAGCGAATCGCCGCGTTGCCTGTTCCCGATGCCGAAGCGACCAAGAACCTGAAGCTCGTGGAACGTTGGACCGAACCCCTGCTGCGGGGACTCGAGGCGTTTATCGGCGACGACACGCTGCGAAGCACCGGCCTGAACAACCTGGGAAGCCCGACACCCTTGAGTCGTGGCGTCGAGCAACGAATTCGCGCCCTGTCGAAAGTGGCCATTCAGTATTACCAGGCCGTCGGTTCGCAGGTGAAACCCGCGCAACGCGAAGTCCAATCGGCTGTCGATGAACTGCGGATTTACCTCAACCAGAATCCGCCCCGCAATGCCGAGTTCTACTCCGGCGGGCCGACCGCGGAACTGCCCGCGACGGGTACGGAAGCCGCTCCCGCGCCTGCCGCGGCGACGAGGACTTCCGGTGCCCGCTGAAGCCGTGGACGAGGGCGACAATCGGATCAAACGATCCGCTTCCAACCTGGGTCTGATTCGTCGTCTCCCGGTGCCCGAGGTTCGTGACTATCACCAGATCAATCGACGCGTCGCGCAGTGGCTCGACGCCGGCGTGGCCCATGTGCGGCTGGAGGGAGTCGAACGCCAACGGCTCTTGCTGTCGGGGCTGACTGGGGCCTGGTCCGCGGTGATCGAGGTGTGCGGCCACGCGGGTCCGGAACTTGCCGCCGGTCTGAATGCGGCGGGGGTACTCGTCATCGCCCAGGATGCCGTCGACGACGGTGCCGGACGCAATTTGAACGCGGGAACGCTGGTGGTGCGCGGACCCTGCGGCGTTGCGCTGGGCTATCGGCAGGCGGGCGGGCGGATTCTCGCCTGCGGCCGTGTCGGCCCCCGACTGGGTTTGGAGCAGTCCGGAGGTGATTTGATCGTCCTGGGCGAGGTTGGGCCACTCGCCGGAGAACGACAAAGCGGGGGTCGGCTGGTGCTCGTGGGCGGAGGCACGTCCAGGCGACTGGGGCATGGCCATCGGGGCGGCGAGCTCCTGGATGGCAAGGCAGCCGAAGAATTCCATCGTACGCAGGTCCGAACCGATTCGGCGTTGATGGATCGACTGGCGGAGTTGGCTCCTTGGTTCACGAGTGTGCCGCCGATGGACGCGGGTACTTGACAGGGGTTCAGATCTCGAATGGGATGGATCGACCGCTGGGACGTGGTCGAGACGCGTGCTGACAAATCGAGGGCGATCGCTTGGGTTCTCGATGGGTTGCGGTTGGACTTTGGGGTGCGTGGCTGATCGGCCTCGCGGGCTGCGCGGAAGAACTGCGGCCGACGCCGACGGCACATCTGGAACTGAGCGGCCAGGTGCATGACGGTTCACGCCCCATCTCGGGCGGCTGGATCGAGTTTGTGCCGCTTGATGGAACCGTCGGCCATCTGCGATCGGCGGAACTGAAGTCGGATGGAACCTTCCGCGCGACTGGTCTGGGCCGGGGTCGGCATCTGATCCGACTGGTGCAACCCCGAGTGGAGGCGGGGCGCGTCGAGATGATGTTCCAGCAGTTTTCCAGTCCACTCCGGGTGGAGATCGATGGTCAAACAACACTCGACCTCGACCTGAGCGCCGAACGAATCAAATTGATGGAGTCGCCGCCGCCCCATCGATCGGCGCGACGTGCTCAGGAAGGAACGGCGAATGGCAACCGATAGCCGGCTCGTTGCAGCGACCGACCCGCCGTCGCACGTCGGCGTGAACGGTGCGCCGGACATGACGCCGCCGCCCCCCCCTGAAGACCTGTCGATTCGCTGCGTCTATCGCAGCAGCGAAGGCGTCGTGGATTTGAATTGGCCCGTGGAACGGATTTCGGAGGCGCTGGCCGACGGGGATGGCACCCTTTGGGTTGAGATCTTCGATCCCGGCGGAGCGCATACGCCTGAGATCGAACAACTGTTTCGGGAGGTCTTTGCGTTCCATCCTCTGGCGATCGAGGATGCGCTGACCGACGCCAACATGCCCAAGCTCGATGAGTGGGACCCTTATCTCTACCTCGTGTTTCATGCGATTGACTTCGATCGCGACAACCATGAAGCGCGTCTGCACGAACTCGATGGGTTTCTGGCCAGGCAGTATCTGGTGACGTATCGGACCCGACCGCTGGCGATGATCGACAGGGTCTGGGCGTTGGTCACGCGCGATAGCCAGAATCGGCTTCGCCGCCGTCCCGACCATTTGCTGTATTTGCTGATGGACGCCGGGGTCTCAGATCATCTGCTGGCGATTGAGCATCTCGACGAGGCCGTGGACGAGATCATGGACGAGGCGATGACCCGGCCGACACAAGAGACGCTCCAGCAGATTTTTCAGATCAAGCGCGCCGCGGCGCGGATTTATCGGGTGATCGTGCCACAGCGCGAGGTCGCGAACCGATTATCGAGGGACAACCACCCGCAGGTGGGAGAGCGTGACCGGGTTTACTTCCGCGACGTGTATGATGGACTGGTTCGATTGCACGACCTGACGGAAGGCATTCGCGATCTCGTGGCAGGGGCGATGGACACGTATTTGTCGGTCTCCGCCAATCGCACAAATGAGATCATGAAGACGCTGACGATCGTCACCGTGCTGTTTCTTCCGTTGAACTTCGCCGTCGGCTTCTTCGGCATGAACTTCTTCGGCGACAATATCGCCCTGGACGGGCGCGTCGAAACGCACACCGTGTTGTTTCTCCTATGCTGTCTGGGGATGATCGCGTCGTCCGTAAGCTTGTGGTTCTGGGGGCGCTATCGACGTTGGTTTTAGGCCGCGGCCCGAGAGGACCGGCGGGTACGGGCGGATCGCGATGGTAATGACCAACCAATGGCGGCTCGCGGCCTTCGACGAGGACCGCGTTCGCGCATTGGCCCAGTCCTCCGGGCTGCATCCGCTGATCGCCCAGTTGCTCGATAATCGAGGGGTGCGCGATGCCGCGACCGCTCGGGGTTTCCTGGCCGTGCGGCGCGATGGCTTGCACGATCCTGCCTTGTTGCCGGGAGTCGTCGAGGCCGCCGATCGCATCGTTCGGGCGGTCCGCGACAATCGCAAGATCGTCATTTACGGTGATTACGACGTCGACGGCGTCTGCGGCACCAGTTTGCTTTGGGCTTGCCTGAAGCTGGCCGGTGCCAAGCGGCTCGATTACTACATCCCTCATCGTGTCGACGAAGGCTACGGCCTCAACCCCGAGGCCCTGGAGAAGATCAAGCGAGAGTATCAGGCCGACCTGGTGGTGACGGTCGACTGCGGTGTTTCGGCGTGCGCCGAGGCCGAACAGGCACGTCGCTTGGGCCTGGAATTGATCATCACCGATCATCACACGCCCGGTCCGATCTGGCCGACCGCCGATGTGGTTGTGCATCCCCGCCTGCCGGGCGGTTCCTATCCATTTGCGGAGTTGTGCGGCGCGGGTGTGGTGTTCAAGCTGGCGTGGCAAATTTGCAAGGGATTCGGCGATGGCAAGCGTGCGTCTCCGCACCTGCGCGACTTCTTGCTCCAGGCGATGAACCTGGTGGCGCTGGCGACGGTGGCCGATGTCGTACCGCTCGAAGATGAGAATCGAATCTTCGTCAAGCATGGCCTGAGCGGTCTGGCAAGCGAGCCGGCAGTCGGGCTTCGGGCCTTGCTGGAGATTAGTCACTGTCTTGATAAGAAGAAGCTCTCGACGGGAACGATCGGCTTTGGTCTCGCACCTCGAATCAATGCGGCGGGCCGAATGGACCGGGCGATGCTGGCCGTCGAGATGCTGACGACCGATTGCCCGACTCGCGCGCGAGAACTGGCCGAAACGCTCGAGGAATGCAATACGCAGCGTCAGGAGATTGAGCGCGCGATCGTGGCCGAGGCGCGAGGCAGGGCCGAAGCGGCCGGTGATCCGTCGGAGCGCGGAGCCATCGTCGTCGGTCAGCCGGGCTGGCATCCGGGGGTGATCGGGATTGTGGCGAGCCGTTTGGTGGACGCGTTTCATCGGCCCACGGTTGTGCTGGCGCTGGGCGATACGGTCGGGCAAGGCTCGGCGCGTTCGGTGCCGGGGTTCGATCTTTACGCCGCGTTGTCAGCGTGCCGTTCGAGCTTGATCACATTCGGCGGACACAAAGCCGCGGCGGGCCTGAAAATCGACCCCGCGCGGCTCACGGAATTTACCGAGCGGTTTAACGCCCAGTGCGAGGCGACCCTGACGGACGAACAGCGCCAGCGCTCGCTGCGGCTCGACGCTCAGGTGCCGCTCGCGCTGTTCGATCTCAAGATGGTGCATGCGATCGACGAGTTGGAGCCCTACGGCATGGGCAATCCGCGTCCTCTGTTCCTGGCCGAGCCGGTACGGATCGTCGATCCACCGCGGCCGGTGGGTGCGAACAAGAATCACCTTCAGTTCCGTTTCGAGCAGGGCGGAACGATCCTCAAGGGGATTGCCTGGGACAAGGCGGAGAGCTGGAATCATCTCCAGGCCGGCGACCGCTGCGCGATCGCCTTCGAGCCGATGATCAACGACTGGAATGGTCGTAAGGCCGTAGAATTGACGGTGAAAGACCTGCGGCCCGCGTGAGAAAGCCATGATTCTTCCGCGCCGACGAACCGGGACCGAACTCGGTCGCGTTGTCGCGGGGCGGGTGCTTTCCTAGAATACGGGGCGTCCTGGTGCCCGCGGCGTGAGTTTGTGGCTGCGGCCTGCCTGGTTTCCCTGCTTTGCGTCTCTGGGAGTGCTGCCCCCGATGGCCGAGACCCGCCGTTACGTCTTTCCCGGCGTACTGGAAATGAACGTTCAGGCCCGTCGTCGGCTCGGCGTCAACATTTATTTGATCGATGGGGGAAGCGAATTCGCCCTGATCGACGTCGGTTTTCTGGACGAACTGCCGGAAGTTCTGGAGTTGATCCGATGTCTGGGCTATCCGTTCTCGGCCTGCAAGATGATCATCGCCACTCATGCGGATGCCGACCACACGCAGGGGTTGGCCCGTGCTCGTGACGTGTTGAAGTGTCCGGTCGTGGCGCACCCGAAGAGTGTCGAGCCGCTGGAGTCGGGCGATGAGATCATGACGTACGCGCGGATCGACGCCCAGTCGATCCAGATTCCGATGCCACCGTGCAAGGTGGACGAGACGATTGAGGAAGGCGCGGTGCTGGAGATTGGCGATCGAAAGCTGGAAGTCTGGCACACGCCGGGCCACACGGCGGGCCAGCTCGCGTTTCGGATGGGCGACCTGCTTTTCTCGGGCGACAATATTTTTCGCGATGGCTGCGTGGGCGTGATCGACGCCCATCATGGGTCGAGCCTGCCGGATTACATCAGGAGCCTGCAACGGATTCGCGACAGCGACGTGACCTGGCTGCTGCCCTCTCATGGGCCGATCTTTCGCAAGGACAACGCCCTGATCGACGCGACGATTCAACGACTTGAAGGCTATACCCACATGGCCGATTTTGGCACCTGCGCCATCGATTGGCCGCTGCTCGACCAGTGGGAAGAGGAGTTGATCGCAGGCACGATGCCGGAGTGATCCGGGCGGGCGCGTCTTCAAGAAAATTCCGGAAGTGAGTACCAACCCGCCAGTTCTGTCGCTCTAATCAGTGGAGTCCCGTGCGCTTGCGCGTCGGGGGCGGTCCCAGGGGTGCTCGATGTGAGCGAGCCTCGGGAGTCGCTTTCCGGGAAGCGGGAACCAGGCACCTCTCTGGAGTGACACCCTATGCGACGAACTTTGGTGGCGGCCCTCGCGGTCGCCGTGGCCGGTCTGGCGACCGTGTCCACCGCCTCGGCACAGCAAGGCCGGGGCATGATGCGCGGGATGGGCGCGATGGCCGGCCTGAACATCCTGCGGAGCGACGAGGCCAAGACCGAGCTGAAGCTGACCGATGCTCAGACCGAAAAGGTCACGAGCATGATGGAAGAAATGCGCTCCAGCATGATGGAGCGGTTCCAGAGCTTGCAGGATGTTCCCGAGGACGAGCGGGAAGCAAAATCCGCGGCGATGATGAAAGAACTGGGCAGCGACGTGACCAAGCAGGTCAAGGAAATCCTGGACGCGGAGCAGTTCGCGCGGTATCACCAGATCAGCCTGCAGTCGATGGGAATCGACGCCTTCATGCAGGACGAAGTCGCCGAGAAGCTGAAGATTTCCGACGAGCAGAAGAAGAAGCTGGAAGAGCTGGCCGACGACATGCGCCAGGAATCGATGGCGATCTTCCAGGATTCGCAGGGCGACCGCGAGGGCGCGATGAAGAAGATCGGCGACCTGCGCAAGTCCAGCATGGAAAAGGTGATGGGTGCCATGACCGACGAGCAGAAGGCGGCCTGGACGGAAATGATCGGCAAGCCGTTCACGATGCCGGCGTTCGGCGGTGGTGGTCGGCGCCGTCCTCAGGGCTGATCGCGCCTCAACGATCCATCGAGGATCGCCTCAGATATCCATTCGAAAAATGAAGCGACCCTGGGTACCCGGACGGGCTGCCCAGGGTCGTTTCAATTCCTTGCATTACGCTCGCTCGTCGGGCCTCAGAAGGCCGGCGAGTTGGCGGGGACGTTGCCGAAGTTGCGGCCGCCAGTAGTTTGGGTTCCCGTGTTGGTGCCGCCGTTGATCGGTACACCGATCGACTCCGCACTACGAACGGCGAACGAGTACTGGAGAATCGAGGAGAGGACCGTGTTGAACGGTGCGGCCAGGCGGTCGACGAGGATCGTGGCACGGACGATCGGGTCGCGGTAGACGTAGAGCCGGTCGCCCGGCATGAGCTGATAGTTGGTCGTCGTGTCGCCTTCCTGAATGATGGCGCTCAGATTGACCGGGAGCAGTTCGGGCTTCGACGCGCCGGGCGGGGCCGGGCGGACGAGTCGGACGTTGGGAATCGAGGCCGTCGGGGCGAGGCCGCCTGCATAGTTGATGGCGTCAAGCACGGTCTCGTTGCCGACAATCGGTAGCCGGCCAGGAGCGTTGACGTCGCCCTGCACGTAATAGACCTGGCTGTTGTAGGCACCGACGTCTACGAACACGCGGTCGGATTCAGCCGGCGCGATCTGGATTGGGTTGCCGTCGCGATCGAGGCCGACGAGACCGAGGACCTCGTCGCTGATCCACTGTCGCAGGTGGATAATGATCTTGGTTTTGACTTCGGTGAGTGTCAGGCCGTTGACATAAACGTCACCGTAATAGCCGAGAGTGATTGTTCCGTCGGGGCGGACCAGCCGCTCGCCCGAGATCGGCCGACCCGGTAGCGCCTCGAGTACCTCGACGATCAGGAGATCGGGAGGCGAGACGATATATTCGGGCATCGAGATCTTGTTCAATTCGCGGGGAACTGGGGTGGCGGCGATCTGCTCTTCTGGCGTGCGGACGGTCTGGCAGCCAACGGCTGCCAGGACGATCAGCGGGGCCAGGAGCCGACCGATCCGGTGATCGACCCGTGCGCAATCCATGCGAGTCTCTCCTGCCCGGTGTTTTGCCGGGACCAGCCAAGAGGCCCACCGACACCGAGCCGGTGGGGTGGCCTCGTCCTTTTTTCTCTGCGAAAACCGTCTTTCATCCTCAAAACGGCCGGCCCTTGAATCGTCCACCCCGCGTGGCGGGGAAGACGAGGGCCAGGTCGCGTGGGGTCAGCCTGGTTCCGGTCGTCCGGATCCGATCGACCTTGACACGCTATAAATCGGCAGTCTATGGCTTGACCTCAAGCCGAATCCGGTTGCAACGCCCTTAACGGTCGAATCGACCCTGCCCGCGCTGGAAATAAACGCGCTCGCCGGGGCTACCCGAGCCACCAGAGTGCAGCCCGCGCTGAAAGTAGCGGCGATAGCCCGGGCGGGTCCGTGGGTCGGCCCCACGTCTCGAATCGAGGGCGGCCGTACCCGCGGGAGCCGTTCCCTCCTCAAGCTGCTTCACGCCACTCATGCGGCCCGACCCGATGCCCCCGCTGGCGTTCTGAGCCGAGAGCATGAAAAGAAGAGCGGTTTCGCCGCTCATCGTCTGGTTGGGCGTGGACAGATAGGGGTTCAAGTAGGGGTTCGCGGCGGGACTCAGGAACGGACTAGGGGTTGCACCCGCCGAGGGAATGGCCGGGGCGGCCCGCCGCACGCCAGGCGCGCCGGTGCCTGGCACCTGAGCATGAGCCGGGACGACGACGAAGGCGGCCAGGGAGACAAAAAAGCCGATTCCAGCCCCCCTCCGTACGATAGTTCGTTGTTCGTGACGTTCGGTCATCGAGGCTCTCCCAGTGTTCTTGTGGATCGTGGGGAGTTAGGTCGAGATTGCCGATTGCGAACTGGCCGGCGAGGGGGCGTTCGGTCGGTGATCTCGGGGTGATCAGGAAGGAGATCGTCGAGCCATGGCCCTTAGCTTCCGCGATTCTGGCAAAGTCGTTCGGTTCGTTCGTTTCGCTTTGGGCGTCACAGGTGGATCGGTGAGTGCAACCGGAACAATCCGCAGCTTACTCAGTCTGCGCAGTTTCTGTCCGGGCGTGTCAACTGCCGAATCAAGGGGACAGGAAGAGCTTCCCTTGCCTGGTTGAGGATCGATCAACGGGGAAGCGCGGGTAATGCCTGGGCCTTTTGACGCCGCGCCGCGGAGCGCGGCGGATCGAATGCCCCGGAGTCCATCAAAGGAAACCCAGGGTGAGGATGACCATGAATGGAATCAAGGGTCCGAGGCGGAGCCTGCTGTCCGGCGTGTTGCTGGCGTTGGGCGTGATTGTGGTGGTGCCCGAGATTGCCTCGGCACAGGCCAATGCGCTCTTCCCGGATCTGTATATTCGCCGCGACCGGCCCTGCGAGGCGAGCGAGGACGGCCGTTACCAGTTCTATCGCGAGAACTACTACGGCTACTTCCCGACCTGCTGGCGTCGTTTTCCGGACACCAACCGTTGGAAGTGCCCGAACCCCGACGCGCCCGATTGGGAAGCCGCGTTGCAGAAGCTACCGCTCGACGTGCCGCCGACGCTGGGTGAGGAGCCTGGATTGGGCGACGGGACGGAACCCGGC
>JBGSYY010000377.1:0-12094 GCA_041750675.1 Isosphaeraceae bacterium
GTCGACGAGGGCGGGCGGGGTGCAGGGGCGAGCGGCGTCGTGGACGGCGATGAATTCGGCGGCAGAGTCGACGGCGGACAAGGCGCGTTCGACGGAGTCGGCGCGTTCCGCGCCGCCGTCGATGAGGGTGAGGCCCCAGAAGGCGATGTTGGAGGCATAGCGGCTGGTGAATAGTGGGCGATCGTCGGGATTGATGGCGAGGATGACCTGGAGGACATCAGGGCGAGAGACGAACGGTTCGACGGCACGGAGCCAGACGGCGCGCCCTTCGAGATCGGCGAAGATTTTTCGTTTCGTTGGGTCGCCGAATCGCGTGGACCGGCCTGCCGCGGGGATGAGGACGGCGAATTTCGACATGGCGGTAGCCCTGATCGGCGTGTTGCATGGATCGCCCGCAACCTGGGACAATTCGATTTTGACTCAGGGCGTTGGGCGTGGGAAGCGAGGCGCGGGGGAGATTACCGCACCGGCTGATGCGACGGATGCTGATGGGTCGAATCGTCATGGGATCGTCGATGGCCTCTTGATACGGAATGAGACTGTGATGGAGCACCAACCCTCGCCTCAGTGCCCTGGACCGCATTGTGCGACGGCGATGCTGGAATGGCTGCGGCGGCAGGCTATGGGGATGGTCAGCGAGGCTGCGATGGAGAGGGGTGTTGAGGTACAGGGGCGGCTCTTCACGTCGGCTCATTACAGTGAGGAGGCCCCTGCCCTGCGGAGTGACGCGGAGCTTGCGGGGGCGGTGGAGCATCTTGAGTATTCCGTGTTTCGGCGGCGACGGAACCAGCTCACGCGGGCGGAGCGATCGCGGTTGGATAATACGATTGATAATGCGTTGTTCAAGATCGACCGTTATCTGGGGCGGATGGCGGAGGAAGCGCAGGCGGTGTGGCGGGCGCGAGTGGAACCGTTGCGTGTGGAGCTGCGACAGGGCCTGGAGCTGGCGGAACATCGGCGACAGCAGGCGCGTCGGGCGGAGGCGCGGCTGGCGCAGCTCGACCATTTGACGCCGGAGGATTTCGAGGAGTTTGCGGCGGAGTTGTTTGAGGCGATGGAGTTTCAGGTCGAGCGATCAGGCGGGACAGGTGACGAGGGAATCGACTTGCGAATTGAGCGGCGGGGGTTGGTTGCGATTGTGCAATGCAAGTATTACCGGCGAGGGGTGATCGGGTCGCCGGAACTGCAACGGTTTTTGGGGAGCATTCGGCATGCCCATGCGCACAAGGGATATTTCGTGACGACGCGGACGTTTTCGCTGGCTGCGGAGAAGTTTGCGGCGGAGCATCCGATTGAGCTGGTGGACGGGCCGAGGCTCGTGGAACTTGTGCATGAAGCGCTGGGACCGGGGCGGCGTACGAGCGAGGAGCCGCAACCCTGGTTGGCGTTCGAGGATGAGGATTTTCCCCCCCCATCGGCGCCGCGAAAACGTGCCCGACCGCGTTAAGAAAATCGTTGACTCGGGCGTGCGCACGCCTTACGTTGCAATTTCTGGCGAGTCGATTCCGGCTTGCCTTTGCACCCGTTCCATGGAAGGAGCCGCGCGATGAGTGAATCGGCCGCTCTCCGATTGCGGCGTCTCGCTCTCCCGGACACCCTCGACGACCTTTCGGGACTTGTACAGGCGGACCTGAACGCCATTGTCGACATGCTTACCGAGCGCGCGACGGAGCAGCTCTTGCTGACTCATCGGCAGCGCACGAGTTTGCGTGGTGAGTTATGGAATCGGCTGGTGGATTCGCTGAACGATGCGGTGGCGCCATTGAACGTCGAGAGCCGTTGACATGGCACGGGTGCTGGTGGGAGTGACCGGATCGGTGGCCGCGATACGGACGCCGGCGCTTGTCGAGACGCTGCGTGGGAATGGTCATGAGGTTCGAGTGGTGGCGACGGAGCCGTCGCTCTATTTCTTTGATCTCGATGAAATTCGAAATCCGGCGGGAGCGGCGGCGGTGCCGGTGTATCGTGATGCGGACGAGTGGGCGGGGTCGAGGTATTCACGCGGCGATCGGGTGTTGCATATTGAACTGAGAGACTGGGCGGAGATGTTGGTCATTGCGCCGTTGGATGCTCATACATTGGCGCGATTGGCAGTTGGGCTTTCGGACAATCTGCTTGCGTGTTTGCTGCGCGCCTGGGATTTCGACAAGCCGATCATGCTGGCACCGGCGATGAACACGCGGATGTGGGAAAGCCCCGTGACGCTCAGGCATCTGAGGCAAATTTATGAGGACCACGCCATTCGGCCCTGGGATCCGAAGTGGACACTGAAGGAACTGCCTGAGGCGTTTGCTGAGAACTGTGCACGGATCGTGCTGATTCCGCCGCAGGCGAAGCGGTTGGCATGCGGTGATTTTGGGATGGGAGCGATGGCCGAGGTTCCGCGGATCGCCGCGCTCGTGCAGGCGTGGTCGGTTGCCGAGGATACGCTGGGACCGAGTTGAGGCGGAACCGTTGCGGCATTGAGTGGCGGGAGCGGTTCGCTCAGTCCCGGGTGAAGCGGGGGTAGAGAGCGGTACCAAGGTTCCCTCGTTTTCCGTAGAGATAGCGGAGATGGTGGTCGAGGTGGTTGGATGCTCCGACCAATAGCTCGGCGAGGGTTTTGGGGCCGGATTCGGTGTGGGTTCCGGCTCGTCGATAGTCGTGGTCGGTGAGCCGGCGGAGGATATGGAGCATCCAGCGGCGGCTGGCGGCCATCAGGTCGATCGACTCGATGTAAGGTAGGTCGTTGGCGAACAGACGCGTGGTCCAGAGGGATTCGTCGAAGGCGGGGAGAATGGGATTGTCCTGGGCGATCACCCAGCGCATCCGGCCAGCGATGACGAGATCGGTCTCGACCACGTGGACGACGAGTTCGGCGATGCTCCAGGCTCCGGGGCCAGGCCGGGCGTGAGCCTGGTCGTCGGCGAGGCCCTGGGCGGCGAAGGCGAGGATTTCGGTGCCGATTGCGTAGCGTTTGAGGGGTTCCGTATCCATGGGGATGATCTCTGACGGAGGGGATTGGAAAAGCGAGCAAGTCCACTTGATCGCCGGGAGGATTCCAAGGTAAGTTGAGTCAGTAAGTCAGGATTGAGGTTTGGACGCGGGTTCCCGGGGATTCGGGGTAATCTTCGTCTGGTTGATGAGAGGGAGAGGGTAGCGCATGTCGGTTGAAAGTGTTTCGGGTGGGAAGCGGAGCAAGGTTGAGCATCTCAAGGAGGCGAGCGCGTATTTGCGGGGGACGCTCGCGGAGGAGGTGGCGAGCGCGCCGGCCTCGATTTCGGAGGATGCGGCCACGTTGCTGAAGTTTCATGGGTCGTATCAACAGGATGACCGTGATCAGCGGTTGGCGCGGAAGCGAGAGGGGTTGGAGAAGGCGTATTCGTTCATGGTACGGGTTCGGATGCCGGGAGGGCGGATCACGGCGGACCAGTATTTGACGTGTGATGATCTGGCGAGTCGGTATGGGAATGGGACGCTGCGGATCACGACGCGGCAGGCATTTCAGCTTCATGGGGTGTTGAAGACGGATTTGAAGGCGACGATTCAGGGGATCAATCGGGCGTTGCTTTCGACCTTGGCGGCGTGTGGTGACGTGGAGCGGAACGTGCTGTGCTGCCCTGCTCCGATTCAGGATCGGCTGCGGGCGGAGATTCATGAGGATTGTGTTCGATTCGCGTCGCACTTTGCGCCGCGGAGTTCGAGCTACTGGGATCTCTGGCTCGACGGCGAGCGGATCGACTTTCCCGATTTGCCGAAGGCGGGTCCGGCATTGGTGCCGACGGCGGGAGACGACGCCGTGGAGCCGATTTACGGGCCGACGTATCTGCCGCGGAAATTCAAGACGGGGTTTGCCTTTCCTGACGATAATTGCACTGATGTACATGCCAATGATCTGGGATACATCGCGATTGTCGAGGATGGGGGGATCGTGGGGTACAACATGGTGGTTGGGGGTGGCTTGGGGACGACGCCGAGCGCGGCGAAGACGTTTCCGGCGCTGGGAGTGCCGCTTGGGTTTGTGACGCGAGAGGAGGTTTTGCGGGCGGGTGAGGCGGTGGTGAAGGTGACGCGGGATCTGGGGAATCGGTTGGATCGCAAGCGGGCGCGGCTCAAGTATGTTGTTTACGACCTGGGGATCGAGGCGTTTCGGGCGAAGGTCGAGGAGTACCTGGGAGCGCGGCTGGAGGAATCTCGGGTGCTTCCCAAGCTGGAGGTTGACGACCACCTGGGTTGGCATGAGCAGGGGGATGGGCGGCTGTGGTTGGGGCTGCCGGTTGAATGTGGGCGGGTACAGGACGAAGGCGAGTTGCGCCTGGCGACGGCGCTGCGCCGGTTTTTCCAGGCGTACGGCACGCCGGCGCGGCTGACGTGCCAGCAGTCGATTTTGCTGATGGATCTGGAACCGGCGTGGAAGTCGGAGATTGAGGCATGGCTTGAGGAGCATGGGATTGCGACGGTGGAGAGGATTTCGAATGTGCGGCGGTGGGCGATGGCATGCCCGGCTTTTCCCACGTGTGGGCTGGCGGTGACGGAGGCGGAGCGGGCGTTTCCTGAGCTGATGTCGCAGTTGGAGAGAGAGCTTGAGGCTCTGGAGCTGAATGATGAGCGGCTGACGGTTCGGATGACGGGTTGTCCGAATGGGTGCGCGCGGCCCTACAACTGCGATATTGGGCTGGTGGGACGCTCGGCGGCCAAGAGTGACGATGGGGGGAATGAGCCGGGCAAGTACACGATTTATCTGGGTGGGCGTGCGCAAGGCGACCGGCTGAATCGGCTATTCGCCGATTACGTTCCCTTCGATCAGATTGGGGCGACGTTGCGGCCTGTGTTTGAGGCATTTCGTGATCAGCGAGAGGCGGGCGAGTCGTTTGGAGACTATTGCGATCGCCAGGGTCTGGGTACGGAACGAGGGGCGTGATTGGACGGGCGTGATGACCGGGTGGGCGAGAGTCGACCTGAGAGGGGCGAGGGGTGACCGGGGGTTTCCCCGTGATCTTAAGGGATCGCGGTGGTAGATTGCGCTAAGGCTGAGGTCGTCCTCGCTCTCTCTCTCTCCTGATCATCTGAGGACGGCCCACGGGGAGACACGTCGATCATGTCCATCCTGTTCGACTGCAAGTGCGGGAAACCGCTGAAGGTCAAGGAGGAGTTCGCGGGCAAGAAGATCAAGTGCCCGTATTGCGGAGTCTTGATGACTGCGCCTGTGGCGACACCGGCGGTCGCGGTGGCCGCGGCGAAGGAGGTGGCCGTAGCGGGAGGCCCCTCGTTGCATGATGAGGGCGCGATTTCGATCGAGGACGGGCCGCTGGATCATGGGATTCGGATCGAGATGTCGGGCACGGGTTCGGGGGAAAATTTCGCGCCGACGGCGGCGGCGTCGGTCGGTGCGGCGGCGGAACCGATGGATGAATCGAACAAGCGTTACAAGGTGGTGACGACGAAGGAACTGGGGTTTGTGTCGAAGTTTGATAGTTCGAAGCTGGAGGACGCGCTGAATCAGTATGCGGCGAAGGGATGGTCGGTGCGAACGTCGATGCGGATCACGGTGCAAGCGCATGGCGGGGCACATGACGAACTGGTGTTTATCCTGGAGCGTTAGGTCGTTTGGGATGTCGTTTTGCCGAAGGATTCGCCTTTGCGCGGATGACTGGGGTGGCTAAACTGCCGCTTCCCCTGGAACCGACGAACAGATCAAGCGAGACGATCGACGATTCGCTTCGCAGGCAAGGAGGCCCGCCAGATGCGCCGCATCGCGATACTGAATCAGAAGGGCGGCGTCGGTAAGACGACCTCGACCGTCAATCTTGCCGCCGCACTGGCCAATGACGGGCATCGGACGCTGGTGCTGGACCTTGATCCTCAGGCGCATGCGACGCTGCACCTGGGGTTGATGCCGGGACGGTCGGGGCCATCGCTCTATGATGTGTTGACGCAGGGTCTGCCGCTGGCGGAGTGCCGGCGTGAGATCAACGAGAATTTGTTTGTGTGCGGGAGCCATATCGACCTGGCGGCGGCCGAGGTGGAGCTGATCGGCACGGTGGGTCGGGAGATGATCCTGCGCGATCAGCTCGATGCGGAGACGGAGCAGTACGACTTCGTGCTGATGGACTGCCCGCCCTCGCTGGGGATTTTGACCCTGAACGCGCTGTGCGCGGCGCGTGAGGTGATCATTCCGTTGCAGGCGCATTTTCTGGCGCTTCATGGGCTGTCGAAGCTCCTGGAGACGATCCAGATTGTTTCTAAGCGGGTGAATCGGGATTTGAAGGTCGCGGGCGTAGTGCTCTGCCTTTATGAGTCGGGGACGCGGCTGGGGAATGAGGTGATTGAGGATTTGCAGAGCTATTTCCAAGCGACGCGGGGTCCGGGCGTTCCCTGGGCGGATGCGCGGTTGTATCAGAGCCGGATTCGGCGGAACATTCGGTTGGCGGAGTGCCCGAGTTTCGGTCAGTCGATTTTTCAATATGCGCCGACGAGTCGCGGGGCCGAGGATTATGCCTCGCTGGCGGCTGAGGTGCAGGGGCGTGAGCCGGCCCGGATATGGCAGGTGGAACGAGACGACCATGACGCTTCCAGCGATTCGCCGTCGCTACTGGCGAGCTGAGAATTTGCTGAACGGGCGAGTCGGGCGATCGAGCCATTCATGAGCGAGGCATCGGTTCCGGTACGCCGCTGGATGGGGATCGATGAGGCGGGGTACGGGCCGAATCTTGGCCCGCTGGTGATGACGGCGGTGGAGGCCGAGGGTCGGGGTGAGGGTCGGCCGGAGCTTTGGCGTGACCTTGAGCCTCGGATTTGCCGCGCGGGGGGGCCGGCGGATCGGCTTTGGGTGGATGACTCGAAGCGGCTATTCGGGTCGGCCCGGGGGCTGGATCGGCTTCGGGACGCGACGCGGGCCGCGATCGAGGCGACGGGCGCAGCGGCGATTTGTGAGGATGATCGGGGATTACTCGGCAGCGTGAGGGCCGGGGATCTGGAGGCGACCGAATGGGCGAGGTGGCTGGGTGAGGATGGCCCGGCGAGGCTGGATTGGGGAGATCGTGATGTGCCTCTGCTGGCGACCGATGAGTGGCGGATACGGTCGGTGCGGAGTCGCGTGGTGGGGCCACGGCGGTTCAACAAGCTGATTTCCGGGCTAGGAAACAAGGCGGCGGCGCATGGCCAGGTGTTTCTCGAATTGCTATCAAGCGCGTGGACCGAGGCGGGGTCGTTGGAGCTGGATGTGCTGGGGGATAAGCACGGCGGACGGAATACGTATTACGCGATGCTTGTAGGGGCATTTCCCGGCGCGTGGATCGAGCGCGGAGAGGAAGGGGCCCGGCTGAGTCGATATACGCTTCGAGAGGGACCGCGACGATTGGGGCTGGCGCTGAGGCCGAAGGCCGATCAGGATGATGGGCTTGTGGCGTTGGCCTCGATTATTAGCAAGTATTTACGCGAGCGCTGGATGGCGTCGTTCAATGCGTTTTGGGAAGCGCGCGTGCCGGGATTGCGGCGCACGGCCGGATACCCGGTGGATGCTCGGCGGTTTCGGGCCGAGATTGAGGCGGAGGCCCAGGCGTTGGGCTTTCAGGAGGCGGATTGGTGGCGAACGCGGTGAGGATCGGATCGAGCCGAAGCGGAATCAACGTTCGCGATAGATGATTCGGCCTTTGGTGGTGTCGTAGGGCGTCAGCTCGACCTTGACGCGGTCGCCGGGGACGATGCGGATGAAATTCTTGCGCATCTTGCCCGCGATATGAGCGAGGACCTTGTGGCCGCGGAGTGGTCCTTCCTCGAAAGCCACCATGAATTGGGTATTGGGCAGCGCCTCAACGATGCGTCCCTCAACCACGATCGGTTCTTCCTTCGCCACGAGCATCTCCCCAGTGAAACCGGCGCTGGACCGTCTCCTGGTCCTGTGGGAACGAACGACCCGGAACCGATCCGGATCGTAAACTGACTTGATGTCAGAGATGGACCGCGGCTGGGCCGGAAGACGAGCCGCAGGGAAAACTCGGCAGGCACCAGCCACTCGTGTGAAAACGAGCAGGCTGGCCGATCGAGGAATGGAGAAGTTAGTATCTTAACGGGAATGGGCAGTGATTTCTACCGCTGTTTTTCGTTCGGATTCGGATTCGGATTACGGCATGCGGTGATGGAATGCGTTGAGCGGCGATTGGGGCGGAACGCATGATCCAAGTGGGACAATGGGGGCGATCGTGACAAAGCCAGCTCGCGCCAACAGGTTAACGCTGGTAGAAATTGCGGCCGCAGCCCCGAGAGGATCAAAGAATCTAGCGGCTTCAACGAGGCACCGTTCGTGATAGAATGCGAAATTGGTGGGAATCAGGGTCGCATTCTCTAGCCTCGACGCAAGGCGACTCACGGTTTCCTAGAATCTCGGAAGAGATTTAAGCAACGGCGGCTGGTGTAACCGGCTGGGTGTGGTCCATGCCGGTTTTCCTCCCTCAACTGCTTCGGTTGCCGTTTTCACCTGAACGTACGCGGGGATTCACCCATGGCTGAGCCGACCCAGTCGACTGCCACACCCAAGAACCCACGCGCGGAATCATTGTTTCAGCATGGCAACGATGCCGCGCTCAAGAACAATTTGGATTACGCGATTCAGATGTATCGCGAGGCGTGCAAGCTGGATCCGCTGAATCTGATTTATCGCCAGGCGTTGCGGGGAATCACGCGGCGCAAGTTTGGCAACGATCCGCAGAAGGTGGGGATGTTCGCCTCGGCGCGATTGCAACCATTTCGGCTTCGATCGCGGAGCGAGCGATCGCGGAATCACTGGGAGCGTGTGCTTGAGATTTGTGAGGAGGCGTTTCAGTTGAATCCGTGGGATGTGACCACGGCGCGAGATGCGGCGGAGGCGGCGGACCACCTGAAGGCCCCGCTCGTGGCGGTGTGGCTGGTGGAGTCGGTGTATAGCCAGGGGGAGTCGGACGCGGACTTCATTCGGTACTCGGCGCAAATTTACGAGAAAGCGAAGCAATTTCAGAAGGCGATCGCGTGCTGGGAGAAGGTCCGTCAGCTTGAACCGCATGACGAGCAGGCGAAGCGGCAGATCAATGCGCTTTCGGCGAGCGCGACGATCGCGCGAGCGGGTCTCGAGGCGGCGATGCAGAAGCATGAGGACAGGGCGGCGGAGGTGAAGGCGTCGGCGGCGGCCCTGGATGAGTTGAAAGTTGCGCCCGAGACGCCCGAAGAGCGGTTGATGCGGGAGATTCGTGAGGAACCGAACCGGGTGCGGCCGTATCTGGAGCTGGCCGATCATTACACGGAATTGAAACGGCTGGACGAAGCGGAGAAGGTTTTGGCGGCTGGGCGGAAGGCGCTTCCCGAGGATGAAACGCTGCGCACGGCCTATGCGGATCTTCAGATTCAGAGGCTGCGGCGTGCGTTGTCGCACTGGACGAAAAAATCGGAGCTGGAACCGGACAACGCGGAGATTGGCGAGAAGCTGAGCGGGATACGGGAAAAGCTGGAGGTTTATGAGCTGAACGAGCTGCGTCACCGGGTGAAGTCGGAGCCGGCGAATGCGCAATTTCGCCTCGAATTGGGCCGCAACCTGGCGCGACTGGGGCGTCATGACGACGCGATTGCGGAGTTTCAGCAGGCGCGATCGATGGGGAACACGGAGGTGAAGCGGCTTTCGTTTGAACTGGCGGGGCATGCGTTCGAGGCGAAGGGCCTGCCGAAACTGGCGGAGCGAAGCTATCAGGATGCTCTGAAGCTGACGGACGCCGAGGATCAGGCGACCGTGTTGAATCTTCATTACCGGCTGGGGCGGGTGTCCGAGACCTTGGGAAATTTGGCGGAGGCGGAGGAGCATTACAACGAGGTGGCGGCGACGGATTATACGTATCAGGACGTGGCCGAGCGACTTCGGGCCTTGAATCAGAGGCGGTCAACTTAGTAAGATCTCAAACTTTGAATGTGCGGGCCGAACCCGCGGCTCGACGGGCCGCATCGAGCGATTCAGCAACCCGGCCCTCTCTTCCCCTCAACGGAGCGATGGACTTTTCGTCCCATCTGACATGCCTCATACTCCCTCGGCCAAGAAGCGGCTCAAGCAGAGCGAGAAGCGGCGGATGCGTAATCGCATCGCCCGCAAGTTGATCAAGACCTATAGCAAGCGTGCGATCAAGGCCGCGTCCGAGGGCAACTTCGCACAGGCTGAGGCGGATTTTCGATTGGCGTTCGCCAAGCTGGACAAGGCGGGGATTCGCCGGGTGCTGCATCCAAACACGGCCGACCGGCGCAAGAGCCGCCTGGCCCGCGAGTATGCCTTAGCCCAGACGAAGGGCCGATCGGCAGCCGCCGCCGGGTGAGACTGGCCAGGGGTTTGACCCCCGACCCAGGTCCCGCCGAGTGGAATACTGGTCGGGGATCACGATGTCGGAATCGTTGTCCAAACGCGCCGCCCTTGCCCGGGCGGCGGCTCGATTGGCTGGAGAGTTGACTTCGTCGGGGTCGCTGGTTCAGGCGTTTCTCGAGGAGACGCTGCCGCGGACGCGACTGGCACGGAGCCTCACGGCGTTGCGTGAGGCCGGGCTGATTGAGGCTAGGGGGCTTGCGGGGGCGACGCCGGAGGAGCTGGCGGCGATCACGGGAGTTCCGTCGGGGGCGTCGCGACACTGGGCGCGGAGATTGATCACGTTAGCGCATTGGGCCGATGCGAACTCGGATCGAATCGAGTCGCGTCAGACCGAGCAGCTACGCGATGAATTGCGCGGGTTGGCGGGGATTGGGGCAGCGCTTGCGGATCGGTTACTGCGTGAAGGGCTGGGACGAGCGGCATATCCAATGGATCGGGGGACGTACCGTGTTTTGGTGCGTCACGGTTGGCTTGAGCCGGATGCGGGGTATGACGAGGCGCGGGAGGTGGCGGAGTCGCTGGATGATGAGCAGGCGACGGCGGGACGCCTTCGCGCGGTCCAGGGTGGGCTGGGCTTGATTGCACGGAAGTACTGTCGACCGAAGGTGGCCGACTGTGGGGCGTGTCCGTTGCGCGAGTGGCTGCCGATCGGGGGGCCGTTGCTTTACGAGGAAGGCGGGCAAGCCGAGGAGGCTTGAAGCGAGGGTTGCGCGGGACCGATGAAGGCGCGAGCGAACGCTGCCGAGTCAACGCTCGTCGGGGACGCGGAGGGGGATTCCCTCGGGGAGATAGCCGGGGCCGTCGACGAGGTCGGCGTTGAGTTTGAGGAGTTCCTCGGCGCGCCGCGAGTCGCCCAGTTCTTTGCGGGCGATGCTGCGCAGGGTTTCATTCGGCAGAGTCACGTGAACGCGGGTCCGGACTTTCGCGGAATTCTGGGCGGATTCGGTACTGGCCGTGACCGCGGTACGAGTGGTTCCTTCGTCACGGGGAGCCTGGTCGACGGAAGCGGGATCGGCGGTGGTGGCGGCGCGGGAGGAACGCTGGGGTGTTTCGACGTAGCGGCGATCCAATTCCTCGGGCGGGGGGACGATCAGGCGGGTGCCGACGTAGAGATCCTCGACGTTGGCGGCGACGTCGTCATTGTATTTCCAAAGTGCTTTGTAGTAGCGACCCGAGCCGTAGTAGCGCCGGGAGATGGTCCAGAAGTTTTCGCCGTTGCGGACGACGTGGGTGACGGACTGGATGCGATCGCCGGGTGGGATGTCGTTTTGGGCGGGGCGTGTGGGCGGGTTCGCGCGGTTGGTCGGCGGGGGATCCTTGTCAACTGAGGCGAAGAGGTCGTCGGATGAGATTTCCGTGAGTGGGCGTTGGGAGTCGGCGCGGCCTGCGGATTCGAACTCCTCTGGGAAAAGGAGAGCGGCCGGGGCGGCGGAATCCTTGGCTGTCGCCTTTGAGGATTGGGCAGAAAGCGGGGAGGGAGTCGAATCGGAGGAGGTTGGTTGAGAGGTCGCGAGGTTCTGGGAGTTATCCGGGTTGATTCCACCTGAGGCGGCAAGTCCAGCCTCTGCAACCGCCGCCGGGGCTGAGATCGCGGCTTCGCTGGGCATGTCGGGGGGAATTGCGGGGAGGGAGCGGGGCGTGGATTCCGGCGATGCGGCTGTGGATGGGGAGGCTGAGGGGTCGAACGTGGGAACGGCTTCTGCCGGTATCGTGAGAGGGACGGCGGCTGCGACGGGTGGGGGG
>JBGSYY010000378.1:0-3597 GCA_041750675.1 Isosphaeraceae bacterium
AGCCCGAATCGCCTGCCGCGCCGGCTCATCGATCAGGTCGGCACGCGACAGCACGACGACCCCCGCACGCCGAAGCGAGCGAACCGGCTCCCGCAGCAACCCCCGCGGCGTGAGCCATCCGCCCCCAAACGGATCAAGCGCGTCGATCAGCACCACGTCGAGATCGCGCCCCAGCCTTCGATGCTGGAATCCATCGTCCAGCACCAGAACCTCCGCCTCCAACTCCTCCACCGCGATCCGCGCGATCGCCACGCGATCCGCATACTGAAGGTGAGGCACGTCGGGCAGGTTCTCGTCGAGCACGCGACCTTCGTCGTTCAGCCCACTCGCTCCGCCATATCCCCGACTCAGTAATGCGACCCGCAGCCCCCGCGATCGCAATCGTCGCGCGACCCATTCCACCATCGGCGTCTTCCCCGTGCCGCCGACAGTCAGGTTACCCACCGCGATGACCGGCACCCCCGCCTGCTCGATGGGCTTCCAACCTCGCGAGTAAGCCGTGTTACGCGCCGAGACCACCCATCCATAAGGCACGCTCGCCAACGCCAGCCCGGCGCGGGCCAAGCTCGCCCCGGCCCCGTGAGTTTCGCCCTTGATCAGTCGTAGATAGGCCCGTTCGTCCCAGCCGCCCACGTGTCGCGATCCTCTGGCGTTGACCTCGGCTCCGACATCGCCGCCACGCGATTGCAACCGCGCCACGCTCTCGGCTAATCTGAAATGCAGGAAAACGAGGGCGCATGGCAACCACGCTCTCGGGCCGCCGAACCTTAAAGCGGCCATCCCAACGGGTCAACCCCGGCCAGGTTTTCAACCCTCCGCCAGCCCCCCCAGTCATCCTCCATGCTTTGCCCACCCCATCCCCCCGCGCCTGTGGTCGAAAACTGGCTGGAACGCCATCGACACCCCGCCAGTTTCCTGCTCCACCTCGTCGGCATCCCGCTCACAATCGTCGGCGTGCTGCTCTCTCCGATCGCCTTGATCTCTGGCTCCTGGCCCATCCTTGGCTTTTCCTTGGGACTCTTCGTGGGCGGTTACGCCTTCCAGCTTCTGGGCCATGTCGTCGATCGCTCCGAACCCGGCGAGTGGACGGCAATTAAATCACGCCTGAACCGCCGCGCTCCGGCCTCCGACGCATCGAGACTCACGCTCATTTCGGGAAAGTGATCGGCCCCTCTGTCCCTATTCCCACACAGGTCTGAACCAATTGCGCGAAACCATGCGCAATCGGTCTGGCAAGACTCGGCGGAATCGTTAGAATCCCGCCGATCGTTTCAAGACGCACGACCGGCACAACCGATAAGGTTTGTCGACGATCCGCAAAAATCTCTCTCGGTTCCACGTATCGCCGCTCGGGAATGGACTCCCTCCGGCGAATGACGAAACGGACCGGGAGTGAGGCGAATCGACTGACCGGAATACCGGTCAGGCTCGGGCGAAGGTTTCTCGGCCTCTGAGGTGCGTGGGTGCGGGCACCGACCCGTGGCCTTCTCAAAGACTAAGGACGGTCTGGCCATGCGATGGACCGCTCACGGGACGCGACTGACGATCCTGGCAGCCCTGGCCTTCTCGGCCCAAACCGGCTGTCGCCGCCTGCCTTATATTGATCAGGCCAAGGACGTCCCACACGACCCCGGTAGCCTGATCGCCAAGCAGGATAGCGAAATCCAGCAGGCGCAACTGCTTGAGGATGGCGCACCGCTGCCCATGCCCAAGCTCTCCGACCCCCGCACCACCGCCAATCCCGACGCCGAGGAACCCTGGTTCCTCAGCCTCCAAGAGGCCATCCGCATCGGCCTCGACAACGCCGAGGTCGTTCGCGTCATTCCCCTGGGTGCCTCCGGCACTCCGGTCGGCGGCTTCGAGCCGCAATTCCTGCAAACCTCAGGCGCGGGCACCGTGCTCGGCTCGGGCAACCTCTCGACCGTCTACGATGTCGCCGCCCGCGAGACCCGCATCGCCTCGGCCCTCTCCCAGTTCGACGCCAACTTCCAGACCACCATGCTTTGGGGGCGAAGCGCCACCCCGTTCAACAACGCCATTCAGACCGGCTTCTTCTCGGCCGGAAACCGCTTCCCGGTCATCCAGTTCGCCGACCAGGCCCAGTTCTCCTCCACCATCCAGAAACGCACCGCCGTGGGCAGCACCCTCTCGGTCGCCCACAACATCAACTGGCAATACACCAACAGCCCGGTCAACGTCTCTCCATCCGCCTATACGACGAATACCCAGCTTCGCTTCTCTCAGCCCTTGCTCGGCTCGGCCCCCACCACGCAATTTAACCCCAATCCAGGCCCCGCCGGCCTTGAGGCCAATCGCGCGCCGATCGTGGTCGCCCGGCTCCAGGCCGACTCGACCGTGTGGGCCTTCAAGGCCAACGTCATGGCCATGGTCCGTTCGATCGAGCAGCAATACTGGGCACTCGCCCAGGCCCAGGTGCAATACTGGGCCTCCGAAACCGCCGTGCAGCTTGGCGAGGAAATCGTCCGCCGCGAGCGCGCCCGTCTCGAAGTCGGTTCCGCCGCGGTGCCCGACGTCGCCGAGGCCGAGGAGCAGCTCGAACGCTTCCGCCTCGACTTCATCAACCGCACCGCCGACCTCGTGACCACCGAACGCCAGCTCCGCAACCTGCTCGGCCTGCCGCCCACCGACAATCGCCGCATCATCCCCAGCACCCCGCCCACCGAGGCCCGACTTGAGCCCAACTGGCAGGCCGCCCTCAGCCAGATGCTCACGTTCCAGCCCGACATCGTCCAGAACCAACTGCTCGTCCGGATCGCCGAGCTTCAGCTCCTCGTCGCCCGCAACCAGCTCCTCCCGGTCCTCAACTTCGACGCCCTCTATCAGTTCAACGGCCTGGGCGCGAATCTGGACCAGGCCGAGAAGGTGATGACCGGCAGCACGATCCGCGCCGTCGACCCCATCATCTCGCAACAACAACGCGCCGCGGGCCTCAACCCAATCCCCGGTCTCTACAGCAATTTCCAGTCCTGGCAGGTCGGCTTCACCTTCCAGATGCCGCTCGGCTACCGAGGCCCGATGGCCGACGTCCGCCTCGCCCAGTATCAACTCCTCCAGCAACGGGCCTACCTCCAGCAGGTCGTCCACCAGACGACCCACCAGATGGCTCGGTTCTTCCTCGAAGTCGATGTCAACTACAAGCTCTACAAGTCGTCCACCCGCCTCAAGGCCGCCGCCAAACAGCGCCTCGAGGCCGCCCAGGCGTTCTACGAGCTAGGCACCGTCACCATCGACCGCTACCTCGATGCCGTCAACCGCTGGGCCAACGCCGTCGTGCAGGAAGCCGACTTCCGGACGCGATACACGACCTCGATCGTCCTGCTCGAAGAGCTGAAAGGCACGCTGCTCGCGTATAACAACATCGTGGTCGCCGAAGGCCCCTGGCCCGCCAAGGCCTATCTCCAGGCTCGCGACCAGCAAGAGGCCCACCGCCAGTTCCCGATCGGCGACGACGGCGACTACACGCCCCGACCCGTCAACGGTCCGCTCCAGCCCGACCCCGTGCCGACCCAGGTTCCGCCCAACTTCAATCCCCAGGAAATTCCCCTCCTGCCCGCGCCCGGCGGCCCGCTCGGCCCC
>JBGSYY010000379.1:0-21542 GCA_041750675.1 Isosphaeraceae bacterium
CTCCAGTTGCGGGCGGATTACCTGGGCGAGACCGAGACCATGAGCCGATTCTGGCTGGAACGCGAAGCCCAAGCCAGGAACCATCGCCCTTACCGACGCGCCGCCTGAACATTCGTCACTTCAAACCACGTCGTGCGCCCCTTATGGGCTCAGCCCTGGTTCATCTCGCTGGACGGACCTTCGGCGAGATCCTCGATGTTCAGTTCCTTCATACGACGATAGAGGCGAGGCCGTGATATTCCCAAGCGCTCGGCGGCACGCGACTTGTTGTGCCGGCTGAGGCTTAACGCCTGCTCGATCAGTCGCCGCTCGACCAGTTCCAAAATGGCATCGAGATTCTCGGTATTCGTCGTGCCCTGCGGCCTGGGCGGCGGATAGGCGGCGGCCCATTCGCCCCGAATCGTCATCGGCAGGTCGTCGCGCTCGATGAGCTCGCCGGGAGCGGCTCGCCCCGCCGCCTCGATCACGCGCGCCAGTTCACTCAAATTGCCTGGCCAATCGTAGCTTCGGAGGGCGTCGATGGCGGCCTCGCTGAATCCGATCGGCCTTCGTCCGGCGGGCAGATCGGCTAATTCCAGAAAGTTCTGGGCAAGAACCGGGAGATCGCTCAGTCGCTCGCGCAGCGGAGGAATCCGGAGAACCAGCCCGGTCAGGTGGAAATACAGGTCGTCCCGGAGCTTGCCCAAAGCGCGTGCGGCTTCCGGTGCATCGTGACTCGCGGCGAGCAGGCGGAACGGGCGGGGGTCGGAAACGCGTGATGCCAACAAGCCCACGAGCCGCGCCTGAACGTCGCGGGCCAACTGGTCGGCATGTTTGAGAACGATGGTGGCTCCTGTTGCCGTGGATGGGTCGAAGGACCCCTCGCGCGCGCCGAAGAGCACGACTTCCAGCCGATCGGGAGCCAGCGCGACGCAATCGAGCAGCAGAAACGGCGACGCGGCGTGGGAGCCTCGTTCGTGGATTTGGCTTGCGACCGATCGTAGGCCGCTCCCTGTCTCGGCGACGATCCAGGCGGGCGTGCGGACAGCGGACGCCACCTCAATCTGGTCCAGAAGTCGTCCGTGGGCGGGACTGTCGCCCAGAAACGAGGATCGAAACGATCGTGCTCGCGCCTTGGCGCGGAGCGTGGCCAGTTCGGCTCGCCGTTGATGGCTCGGACTTTCCGGAGCAAGCCGCGGAGACTCGGCTTCGAGAACAAGGCCAAGGAGGGTTCGCGACGTTTCGCTGGGCCCACCCAGCGGCCAGAACTCAATCTGCCGCCAAGACTCGCGTCCCTGGCGATCAAGGATCAAGCTTCGGGCGCTCGCGGGCTGTCCACGGCGTGCCTCGGCGGGTGGAGCGAGGCTCGATCCCAAGGCTCTGAGATCGCCGTCCGCCGCGTTCTCGACAATCGGCCCCGTCGGCACGCATTCCAGACCAATCATTTCTTCCGGGGTTCGACCTGTGAGCGACTCCCATGCGGAATTGGCGTAGAGGATCCTGTCGTCGGCGTCGAGTACGAAGATGGGTCGCGCCGACTGTGCCAGGATTTGACCAAGTCGCCGCACACTGGCGGTCCGAGCGGTACCCATCGCGACTCGTGGGAGAGGAGATGCCTGCAATGTGCGAGCCAGGCTCGGTCGATCACCGATTGCCCGGAGAGCCCAAAGGGATCACAGTTATGACCCGTCTCGCTCACCAAGGATCGGCGGAGAGTTGCTCCGACGCAAGAGAGAGAGGGAACCGCAGGGAAATCCGCTCAGCGTCAGTCGGCGAGGAAGCGACTCCATGACCAGACCACCTGGCCCAGAATCGGACCATCGGTCTGCTCGCCTGGTGCGAACGGAACCATCGGAAAGTCACGGCTGGCCTGGTTCGGTCGCAAAATCATGTGGCGGCCGGCCACGTCAAGCCAGCGAATCAGCGGATCGCCTTCAGGGACTGCGGCGACCATTCGACCTTGCAGCGCGACGGGATCGCGCATGGCTCGATCTATGGCGACAACCGAGCCGGCAGGCAACACGGGTGCCATCGCGTCGTCCAGAATTCGAACCGCCACGGTCTCGCGGGGATGAGGAATCCACTGCCTGTAGGCGAGGATGTGTCCCTGCGAACGAGGGTTTTCCTCATCAAGGGCCTCGAGAGCGATCAGGTCGACGGCGACGAACTCGGAGACATTCCGCCCCGGCAAATTCTCAGGTGCCACCACGACGATCTCTTGCGGTTCCTTTTCCAGCTTTTCAAGGCCGCGACGAATCAATTGCTCGGGCGATAAATCCGAGAGGATCTGATCCTCGACACCGCAGCTATATTTAGGGCCTTGACCGGAAAGTAACCAAATCGGGTTGGTGGCGGTTTGGTCGATGAAGTTTAACAAAACTTCCGCGGGCACCGTGACGCCCGACTCGTAGTTGTACCAGGTCCGCGCTGGCAGATCGAGCCGACGCGCCAGTTCCGGCCCGCCATGCTCGCCAAACATTTCCTGGCGAATCTCGCGGAGCCGGTTAGAAATCTGCGCTTTCACGTTCACCCGAACGGGGTGGGTTTTTTTTCGCGCCACCGGGGCCGTCTCCTGTTATGAGAATTAAGCAGGTGAGCAAGGATGGAAACCCTCGCTCGATCAAGAAAACTCAACCCAAGCGCTCTTACCGCCCGCCAGACGTGTAAGTCAACAAAAAACTGCAAACCCTATCTTTATAAGGCCGGCAGTTCCGTCGTCAACCTGCAA
The DNA here is from genome assembly GCA_041750675.1 of Isosphaeraceae bacterium. GTDB lineage: Bacteria > Planctomycetota > Planctomycetia > Isosphaerales > Isosphaeraceae > BPJS01. The sequence continues at coordinate 2,708 of JBGSYY010000379.1, forward strand.
TTATTGTTCCCATATATGCGAGGTAGCCTTGAGTATCCACGACTTTGCGCATTGATACGCCGGCGATGCGAAAACTCACCCTACTTCGGTATGTCGAAAATGGCCGACATGGCCGTCTTCGACTCAGATGGACTCATTGGGGATCGGACATCGAAAGGCCACGATCCCACGCATGATTTGATGACAGGTGACACGCCTCTGTGGATCGCTTAGAGCCGGCTCAGAAGATGCCCAGCTCGTCGCGCGCGGCGTCGGTCATCTTCTCCGGGGTCCAGGGCGGATTCATCACCAGCTTAACGTGCGCCTTGGAAACACCTTCCACTTTCTCCAGTGCGTTCACGGCGTCGCGAATCATCTGCGGTCCAGCCGGACATGCGGGCGAGGTGAGCGTCATATCGACGTGAGCCTCACCCTCCTTGCTCTGCACGGCGTAGATCAGGCCCAGGTCCACGACATTCACGTGTAGCTCAGGGTCCACCACGGTTCTCAGAGCAGCGATCAGGGCGTCGGTATCAATATCCAAGGGTCGGACTCCGCTGGGTTATGGCGCTGGGATCGATGCTGTGGAATTTGTTGTCGTTCCTATCCACTTGGGATGGGCCTACGCACCGGCCTGGGCGGCCATGCCACGGAGTCGCCGCAGCACGGCATGTAGGCCACTGGAGCGCTGCATACCGAGAATCTCAGCCAGGCCAGAGCGTTTGAGAAGATCATCGGGCACCCTGGCGACTTCCTCGGCCGATTCGCCATCCAGGCCGTTGACCAGGATGCTGACGAAGCCACGAACGGTGGGAGCCTCAATCGGCGCATCGCCGTACAGGCGGAGTCGGCCGCCCTCCGCTTCAACAAACAGAAAAACAGGCGACTGGCATTCCGGAACCCGGTGGGCTTCGTCCTTGAGGTGGTCGAGCCGATCGGGCAGCGGGGGAAGCTCACGCGCCAGGTCGATCAAGAGTTCGATCCGCTCCTGGCGGTCGGCCTCGCCTAGCTCGTTGATGAGCTCTTCGAGCTTGGGAAGCCCGAGGGGTGGCATCGCGGGTCGTCCTTATCGGAAACCTTGGTTAGGGATGTGTCGATTGAAGAGCATTCCGCTTACGCCCCGCGCTCGATCGGCACGCGGACAAGATTGCCCCACTCGGTCCACGAGCCGTCGTAGTTTCGGACCTTCGGATACCCGAGCAAGTAGGTCAGCACGAACCACGCCAGACTGGAACGCTCGCCGATGCGGCAGTAAGCGACCACGTCGTCGGTCGGCTTCAGACCCGCACCCTTCTCGTACAGCGCACGGAGTTCCTCGACCGACTTGAACGTGCCGTCCTCGTTCACCGCCTGGTTCCAGGGCACGCTCTTGGCACCAGGAATATGGCCGGCGCGGAGCGAGCCTTCCTGGGGATAATCCTCCATGTGGAGCATCTCGCCGGTGAACTCTTTCGGGCTGCGGACGTCGATCAGCGGCTTCTTGGCCTTGATGTGAGCCAGCACGTCGTCGCGGAAGGCGCGGATGGTCGATTCGTCGATCGGCTTCGCGGTGTAGTTCGTCGCGGGATAGTTGGGGACTTCGCGTTCAAGCGGGCGGTCTTCGGCTTTCCAGAGCTTGTAGCCGCCGTTCATCACGCGGCAGTCGTTGTGACCAAACAGCTTGAACGCCCAGAGCGCGTAGCAGGCCCACCAGTTCGAGCGGTCGCCGTAAAAAACGACGGTGGTGTCGTTGGCGATCCCGGCCTGCGAGCAGAGTTTTTCGAAGGCCGCGACGTCGATGTAGTCGCGGACGACTTGATCCTGGAGGTGCGAGTGCCAGCCGATCTCGACCGCGCCGGGGATGTGGCCCTGGAAGTAGAGCGCGGGGTCCTCGTCGCTTTCGACGATACGGACCTTAGGATCATCGAGATGGGCGGCGACCCAGTCGGCGGAAACAAGCAATTCGGGATGGGCGTAGCCGGGCATGAAGGGGCCTCAAGGGAACGGATTCGGAATCGGGAGAGCAAGGTTGAGTCGATCGAGTCGGGCCGGGACGTGATTAGTTGCCGCTGCCGAGCTTTTGGGCGACGGCGTGCCGCAACGTCTCACGCACCGGTTCGAGCGTGATCCGATCGTACACGTTGGCGAAGAAACCTTCGACGATCAGGCGGGTGGCCGTCTCGCGGGAGATACCGCGTGACGTGAGATAAAACACCATGTCGGGGTCGACCGGCCCGGCGGTGGCTCCGTGGGTGCAGCGGACGTCGTTGGCCTCGATTTCCAGGCCGGGGATCGAGTCGCCACGGGCCGTGTCGTCGAGCATCAGGTTGTCGTTTTTCTGATAAGCGTTGGTCTTCTGGGCGTCCTTCTCCACGCGGATCATGCCCTTCCAGACGACGCGTGACGAGTCCTTCAGGCCGGCCTTGTAGAGCAGGTCGCTGGTGGTGTTCGGGGCTTGATGGTCTTGCCGGGTCAGATAGGTCAGATTCTGACGTCCCGTGGTGAACATGACGCCATTGACCTGGGCGTTCGCGCCTTGATCGGCCAGGGCGACTTCCTGGTTCACCTTGGCGAGCTTGGAGCCGAGGCCGCCGACGGTCCACTGCAATTGCGCGTCGCGGCCCACAATCGCCCGCTCGCGGCTGAAATGCCAGGTCTGGTCATCCCAGTTCTGGATGTTGACGAACCGAAGGTGCGCGTTCGCGCCCAGTATCAGCTCGATCGCGCCGACATGAAGACCCGGTGCCGAACGGCCCAGAGCCGAGGCGGTTTCCTGCACGAGCGACGCCGACGAACCCTCTTCAAGCACGACCAGAGTGTGCGCCATGTCGACCGAGCCGGCCGCGCTCAGACCGATCAGGTGAAACAACGGCGCGTCAAGCTGCACGCCGCATGGAACATACAGCAGTGTTCCGCCGGTCCAGAACGCCGAATGCATGGCCGAGAATACGTCAGTGCCCGGCTCGACGGCCTGGGTCAGCAGATATTTGCGAAGAATCTCAGGATGCTCAACGGCGGCGGTCGCCAGGTCGGTGAAGATCACGCCGTGAGGGAGCTTCGTCGTATCAGGCCGACGAGCCACAGCACCATCCACCTGCATCAGCCCCGCGGCGTAGTGCTCGGCGAGGGCGTCCCACGCAGGCGCGAGAGCGGCGGCCGCTTCGGCGGAAGACTCGCGGAGAGTCGGAGGGGCGAAGCCGGAGGGCTTGAACATGCGAATATCGGTGCGCCGCCATTCCTCGTCGCGTAGGGTGGGCCAGGGAGCGGCCTGGAACTGGGCGAACGCCTCGCGGCGTCGGTCGACCAGCCATCCCGGTTCATTGCGGCCGTCGAGGAGAGCATCGAGCGCCGGGGCGGCGAACGAAGGCGTGTGATGAGGAGCGGGTGTCGCGGGACGTGCGGCGGGTGCTGTGCTCATGGGAACGATCAGGGTCCGTCTTGGGCGTGTTGAAAGGTGTTGAGTCGCTTGGGAATCGGCAAAAAAAATACCTACGGGGCAGGTGTCTCGACCGGGAGAACTTTAAGGATCGGCGGAGCGTCGGTCTCGTTCCAGGAGTCGAAGCCGACGCTGTGGATCACTTTTCCCTGGCGATCGACGACGACGAGGGTGAGTCCGGCGGAGTCGTTGATCGACCAGCCGCCCGGCCCCTGAAGTGGACCCTCAAAGACGGTCCAAACCGTGTGCTTGAGCTTGAGCGATTGCTGCGCCCGAGGCAGATATTCGCGAGATTGATCGGGCGTTTCCGTCAGCCAGACGGTCACCAGGGCGGGCGACCCGGCCGCGTCGTTCTCGCTCGAGCGGTCCGCGATACCCTGGTCGATGGTGTGGATCAAGCGGGCCATCGGACGGTCGAACTGCGCGGCCTGGACGAAGGCGTAAATGGTCAGCTGTCCCTGGCGAACCGTGGCTATGTTGCGCGATTCGCCCGTCCCAATTCCTGCGGCGACATGGGCCGTCAGGGCCGGCGCGATCGCCCCGATCTCGGGACCGGAGGTGAGCTTGTCGGCAACTGGGGCCAGCGCCAGGATTGTCAAAATCGATACGTGAATCATCTCAGTTCACCCCTTCCCAGGCAGGTGGCGTGGGTGCGGTGTCAAGCGAACATCCCGTAGCCTCGTAACGGTCAATCTCCTCGCGAACCGCGGTCAGGACCTGGCCCAGCCAGTTCGTGCCGCGCCAGGTCGAACGATTGGTAGCCCGGGGGTCGGATTCGGCCAGACCGATGCCCCAGATGGCGTCGCGTGGGCTCGCTTCGACAAGCGTTGTGCCCCGCGTGGCGAGCAAAAGTCCCTTCAACGATTCCTGCTGCGTGAACTTGGCCCAGTTGCCTCGAAAAACTACGTCGCGGGCAGCGGCCGACCAGCGGGCGGCGTCGAAGTTGCGGACCTTGCGGCCAAGCGCCTTCTGCTCGCGCGGCGTACGGGCGAGGCGGATCTGCTCCGCCGCCTCCTCGTCGCCGAACAACAGGGCCTTTTGCTCCATCATATATTGCTCTGCGCAGCCGTAGACGCGGCCATCGATCGTGAATCGACAGCCGTGCCACTGGCTGAATGGGCCACTCCAAAAGTAGGTGAATCGCTCGTTGGGTGTCATCGCCGATGAAGTTGGCAGGCAGGGGTCCCAAAACTCAGCCCACCGACCCTTCCATCTGAAGCTGGATCAGCTTGTTCATCTCGACGGCGTATTCCATCGGCAGCTCCTTGACGAGCGGTTCGATAAAGCCCGAGACAATCAGCGTGCTGGCCTCGGCTTCGGAGAGTCCGCGGCTCATCAGGTAGAAGAGCTGCTCTTCGCCAATCTTGGAGACCGACGCCTCGTGGCCGATCTTGACATCCGATCCGTCAATCTCGATATAAGGATATGTATCGGATCGGCTGATCGGGTCGAGGATTAGGGCGTCGCAAACTACGTTCGACTTGCAGCCCTTGGCCCCGTCGACCACCTTGAGCAAGCCGCGGTAGCTCGACCGCCCGCCGTTCTTCGAGATCGACTTGGAGATGATCCGGCTTGAGGTGTGCGAGGCTTCGTGAACGACCTTGCCGCCGGCGTCCTGGTGCTGGCCCTTGCCGGCGAATGCGATCGAGAGGATCTCGCCCCGCGCACCCTTGCCCCGCATGTGGACGGCCGGGTACTTCATGGTGAGCCGCGAGCCGAGGTTGCCGTCGACCCACTCCATGAGCGCGTCCTCGTAGGCCACGGCACGCTTGGTCACCAGATTGTAGATGTTGTTGGCCCAGTTCTGGATTGTCGTGTAACGGCACCGGCCGCCCTTCTTGACGACGATCTCGACCACGGCCGAGTGCAGGCTCTCGCTCGTGTAGATCGGCGCGGTGCAGCCCTCGACGTAATGAACCTGCGCCCCTTCCTCGACAATGATGAGCGTTCGCTCAAACTGGCCCATGTTCTCGGCGTTGATCCGGAAATAGGCCTGGAGCGGGATGTCGACCTTCACTCCGGCCGGGATGTACACGAACGACCCGCCCGACCAGACAGCCGAATTGAGCGCGGCGAACTTGTTGTCGTTGACGGGGATAATCGTGCCGTAATACTCTCGGACCAGATCCGGGTAATCTCGCACGGCGCTATCGGTGTCGGTGAAGATCACGCCGAGCTTCTGAAGGTCTTCACGCAGGCTGTGATAAACGACCTCGCTTTCGTACTGCGCCCCGACGCCGGCGATCAGCCCGCGCTTCTCGGCCTCGGGGATGCCCAGCTTGTCGTAGGTGTTCTTGATCTCGGACGGAATATCGTCCCAGGATTGCCCCTGGCGATCGGCCGCGCGCATGAAGTAGTGGATGTCGTCGTAATTGAGATCGAGCAGGTTGCCGCCCCACATGGGGGTGGGCTTGGCCCAGAAGATGTCGAGCGCCTTGAGGCGCAGCTCGCGCATCCAGGCCGGCTCACTCTTCATCTCCGAAATCTGTTCGACGACTTCGCGCGTCAAGCCCTTCTTGGCCTTGAACGTGTAGTGGGCGTCCGACTCGCGGAAGCCGTACTTGTAATCGTCCTTGATCCCTTGAACCTGGACATTGAGGTCGGTTGCCATGGGAGTTTTTCGTCTCTTTTCAGAAGTAAGTCGCAAGGGTGCGGGCGAATGCACCCCTCCGACGTGAACGATGAAGGCTACTCAGAGCATTGACGATTGGAGAATGGGAATCCTCATCAGAATGCGGACGCCGTGCCGGCGGACGATGCATGGGCTTCCAGCTCATCCTCGACCGCCGCCGCCGCCGGGTACTTGGAGCGAACCCAGTCGTAGCCTTCCTTCTCCAGCTTCTCGACCAGCTCCGGACCGCCGCTCTCGACGATCCGGCCGCCGAACAGGATGTGGACGAAGCCCGGCTTGATGTAGTTCAAGATCCGCTGATAGTGGGTGATAACCAGCACGCCGGTCCCCTCACGCGAGACGACACGGTTGACCCCCTCGGAGACCAGCCGCACGGCGTCGATATCCAGTCCACTGTCGGTCTCGTCGAGCACCGCGAAACTGGGCTTGAGCATGCTCATCTGAAGCACCTCGGCCCGCTTCTTCTCACCACCGGAGAAGCCCTCGTTCAGGTAGCGGCGAGCGAATTCCTGGTCCATTCCCAGCTCTTCCATCGTCGCCTTCAGTTCCTTGCGGAAATCACGCATCGGGATCAGGTCGGCCCCTTCCAGACGCTCCGGGTTGCGGACGTTGGTGACCGCATGCCGGAGGAAGTTGGCCATGGTGACGCCCGGAATGGTCGTCGGGTACTGGAACGCCAGAAACAGACCACGTTTGGCGCGCTCGTTGGCTTCCAGCTCCAGCAGGTTGACGCCGTCAAGCTCAACGGTTCCGCCCGTGACCTCGTAATTGGGGTGACCCATCAGGGCATAGCTCAGGGTGCTCTTGCCCGAGCCGTTCGGCCCCATTAAGGCATGAATCTCACCCTGGCGGATTGTCAGATCGACCCCCTTCAGGATCTCCTTGCCGTCGATGCCGACGCGCAGGTTTTCAATCTTCAACACCTTGTGGCTGCTGCTGCTCATGCGATCTCTCGTGTGGTTTCAATAGGGCGTGAAGCATGGGTCGGGGCCGAGCCGCTCTCGCCAGCCTCAGCCCGTGCGCCGGACGCGACAACCGACTTGCCTTCAAACTGGCACGCGCGGTCGCCGTCGAGCCGGCAACTGGAAAGGGTCAACGCCTGGCCGACGACTTTCTCGAACATCTTGCGCTCGAGGGCGCACACCGAGTCGTCCGTCTCGGCCAGCTCGAAATAAGGACAGGAATACTGGCGCAGGACCGGCTTGGCGTCTTCCTCGCGGAAGACAACCTCGGCCTCGATCCCACGGTCGTGCAGCAAGGTGCCGAGCTGAACCAGCCGGCCCTCCCAGCCGTCGCCCGTAAGCTGCGCGCGGTACAGGTCCGCCAACCGTTCGGTGACTCGCTGAAATACCTGCCGACGCAACCTGGGATCGTCGACCGACCGCATCATTTCCTCCCAGAGGGCCAGCGCTAGGTCAGCATAATTCTGACCGAGTCGCCTGTGGGCCGCATCGCTCGCCTGATAGGCGTGTTGCGGTCGACCCCGGCCTTGCGCCGACTCGCTTTTCCGCTCGACAAGGCCCAGGCCCATCAGGCGGTTGAGCCGGTTACGGATCGCCGTCGGCGTGACGCCAAACGACACCGCCATGTCGGCGACCGTCAACGGCCCCCGCCGCCGGATCAGGTCCAGCAGCGGACGGTCGGACGCATCACTTGAGGGCGGTCGATGGTCGGACATCCGATTCGGCACTCCTTAAGGAAGAACGTGTCAGATAAGTGTAGCCAAAGCAAACCGCCAATTCCAGGATTTGCCGCAATTTTCGCAGAGAATTTTGTGTTAATTCATTTGTCTGATGTAACCAATATCCAATGAAGGACTTGCGGCTTCATCGCCACTTATCATTCCCGGGTAGACGATTCCCGACCTAGAAATAGAATTGGCAGCGAATCCAGAACAGGTCGTTGGTCCGCCCCCGCAGCCCGGAATTGGGGTTGAGGAGCACCTCGCTGCCGAACAGGCTGTGCTGCCAGTCGAAGTAGAGTTTCACGAACCGATTGGGATACCAGTTGAGGCCGATATCGGTGATTGCCGCCTCGTTGGTCCAGGCCCTCGGATTGGCCAGGCCCTCGGTGAAAACATTATCCCCGAGCTGGATTCGACTGTAACGCCCGAACAGCTCGATGGCTCCCGGGCCGTATTCGCCATTCCAGGGTGCGAACGGGCGCACAGGAACGACCATCGAGCGATCGGTGATCGTCTCACCCGTGATGAACTGCCCGAGCGTGACGTGAAAACCCGAGACGGGCACGGTCGTCCGCATGGTTTCCGGCCCGTCGGCCCGGGCGAAACCGAACCGACCCGCCTGGAATTCCGACCCCAGTGAGGTTCCCAGCCGATACCACGCCAAGTGGATCGCCAGCGCCGATCGATCGCCCAGGGCATACGCCTCCTCGGCGAACTTGAGGAACACGGCCGAGGCGGCCTCGGCGGCCTCGTCGTTATCCGACGATTGAAGCGACGTGCGTAAAGGGAGGCCATTCCTCGGACTAACCTGCTGTCCGAGGAAGCCGGACACGCCCAAGTTCAGATAACGGAGACCCGAATTACGATCGGATCGAAGGAACGGTCTCCAGTTGAGATAACCCACCGCGTCGCGGGTCGTGTTGTTGTCCGCGATCCCCTGAAGGCGGCCGTCAAAGCCGCCCACGGCATACTGGAGTGCCTCGTCGAAGAGCCGGCCATGCCCCATCAAACCGGCCGAACGAGAAAGCCCGAAATTGAGTGGAAACAGACCGCGCTCGGGGGTGATGAAATACTGTTCGAGGTGGTCGTACCAGTCGTAGCTATAAGGAACAAGCGTTCGACCGAAACGGATCTGGAACGCGTCCGAGGGCCTCAGGTTGATATTGCCGTCGAGCAGATCCCAGGTGCCCTCGACGCTGCGTTGCAGCGACACTTCATATTCAAAGCCGCGAGTCAGCCGGCCCTCGAAATAGAACCGCACGCGGGGAATGTAGAGTCCGCTCCGGGTCGGACTCTGATTTCCGGGAACGAATACCTTGAAGTCGGTCTGGTCGAGGACGTGAAACCGAAGCTGCAACTCCTCGTCGTCGGTCTGGAGCAGGAAGCCGTCCTCGAACAATCCCTCAAGCCTGGGAGTGGGATGGAGGTCGATCGGCTCCTCACCAAAGAGCGGTTCGCCTCGACCCGCCGCTTCCGAGACACGCATGCTGTCCGAGCTTGCTTCGCCCGCTTCAGGCTCGAGCGCGGGTGGCAAAAGCTCCGGCGGGGCTTCCACTTGCTGCTTCAGAGTTTCGTACTTGCGCTCGAGGTCGCGATAGCGTTGCTCGACCTGCGTGCGCTGTTCGGTCTCACGGCGGAGTAACGCCTCGTATTGCTCCGCGAGCGCGCGATTCCGCTCCTCGACCGCCTTCAGCCGTGCCTCCCAGTCCGCTGCGGGTGCGGGCGGCTCCTCGGCACCGCCTATTGCGGGATGCCCAGGCAGCAACAACGCAGCAAGGATCAATACGGCATGAGGGAGACGATAACCCATCCGCCATGATTCCTGGGTCTTGGACAAACAGGGATACCAATGAAACGGATCCCGCACCAACAATCGCGCGTTTCGTTAGAATCGGCACCCGAAAGGTGTCGACTTCAGTCGACAACACCAACAGGCTGCCGAGAAATTGGCATCCATCCGCCAGTCCCGCCCTGCACTGACGACCCAATCTTCGCCTCGTTCCTGCGAATGCACTGCCACATTCTCACGGGTAAATTCCCACGGATCGGGTCGTGTGGACCCGCCAATCGTTTCGGGCCGACTTCGCGTGGGCCGACCCAACTGAAAGCGAGACCGGATGGATGCCATCGCCCTCGACGGTGTGACCAAAACCTTCGGCGAGCATGTGGCCGTCGACGCGTTGTCGCTTCGCATTCCGCGCGGCACGCTCTACGGCTTCATCGGGCCGAACGGTTCCGGCAAGTCGACGACTTTGCGAATGATCATGCACATCCTGCTGCCGGACGAAGGCCGAATCGAAGTTTTCGGCGATTCCGACACCCGCTCGGCCCAGGATCGCATCGGCTACCTCCCCGAGGAACGCGGACTCTACAAGAAAATGACCGTGCGGAGGCTGCTCCGCTACTACGGCCAGCTCAAGGGTGCGGAACCCGCGGCTCTGGAGGCGGACATCCCCCGGTGGCTCGGCGAGATGGGCCTCTCGGACTGGATTGATAAGAAAGTCGACACGCTCTCGAAGGGCATGGCCCAGAAGGTCCAGTTCATCGGCACGGTGATCGCCAAGCCCGAGATGGTCATCCTCGACGAGCCGTTCTCGGGCCTCGACCCCGTGAACGCCGAGGTCCTCAAGGACGCCGTACTCAAACTCCGCGACGCCGGCACAACGGTCGTCTTCTCGACGCACGACATGGGCGTCGCCGAACGTATGTGCGACCGGATTTTCATGATCCACAAGGGCAAGAAGGTTCTTGACGGCACCCTCTCCGAGATTCAAGCGCGATACGGCGAGGATACCCTCCGCATCCGCACCGACGACGGCATCGGCGTCCTCCGAGGCCTGCCCGGCGTCACCGACATCCGTGATCAGGGAAACCACCAGGAAGTCCGCTTCCAGGGCGATCCCCAGGCCATTCTGCACGCTCTGATCGAACGCACGGCCGTCCATCATTTTGAGGTCGCCCGACCCAGCCTGCACGACATTTTCGTGCGGATCGCGGCGCCCGAACGGGAGGTGAGCATTCATGCGATGGCGTAAAGTGTGGGTCGTCGCGACGACCGAGTTTAACAACGCCGTGCGAACTAAGGCGTTTCTGGTCAGCCTGCTGCTGTTGCCGCTCATCATGTTCGGCTCAGCCTTCCTCCAGGTCTTCCTGGCGAAGCGCGTCGATACCACGCCTCGGGCCTTCGCCGTGGTGGACCATTCAGGCCAGCTCTACGACGTGATCGCCACGGCGGCCGACGCCCATAATCGCGCGGCCGTTGGTCCCGACGGCAAGCCGAACCAGCCTCAGTTCCTACCCCAGCGGATCGACCCCAGCGACGCTCCCGCACGTCAGGCGGTCGGAGGACGAGTCAAGGCCGGCGAGCTCTTCGCCGTCATTGAGATCCCCGTCGAGGTCAACGATCCCTCAACATCAGGCGAGCCGGCGGCCATACGCTATTATTCCGACAATCCCAACGACGACACACTCGCCAACTGGCTCGGCGCTGTCGTGAATAACACGGTCCGAGGCCAACGCCTCAAGGCCGCCGGCATCGATCCCGCCGAGGCCGCGCGTCTGAGTGCCCCGGTCGGCATGGAGAACATGAGCCTGGCAGCGACGGGCACCGCCGACTCCGCCACGGACGACTCGGCCGGAAACGTTCCGGGATTGGGTCAGGCACGAGCCGTCGATCCGGTGCGAACGGTGGCCATTCCCGCCGTCTTGATGTTCGTCGTCTTCATGGTCGTGATGACGACGACACCACAACTTCTCAACAGCGTGATCGAGGAGAAAATGAGCAAGATCAGCGAGGTCCTGCTCGGCTCGATCACTCCCTTCGAGCTGATGATGGGCAAGCTGTTCGGCAACGTCGCGATCGCGCTTTTGCTGGCGGGCCTCTACGTGGGCGCGGGCTACGGCGTGGCCAGCTATCTCGGCTACGCCAGCGCGGTGCCGCCGCACCTGCTCGCGGCCACGGCCCTGTTCATCGTCATGGCCGTTTTCCTGTTCGGCTCGATGTACCTCGCCGTCGGCTCGGCCTGCAGCGAGTTGAAGGACGCCCAATCGCTGATGATGCCCGTGATGCTGCTCTCCATGCTGCCCTTGTTCTGCTGGCTGGCAGTCATCAAGGCCCCGACCAGCCCGCTCTCCGTCGGCCTTTCCTTGTTCCCGCCGGCCACGCCTTATTTGATGCTGCTCCGCATGGCGGCGCAGCCCCCTGCTCCCCTGTGGCAAGTGGGACTTTCCCTCGTGTTGACGACTCTTGCCGTGCTGTTCTGCGTCTGGGCGGCGGCCAAGATTTTCCGCACCGGCTTGCTCATGCAGGGCAAGGCTCCCACGTTCGTCGAATTGGCGAAGTGGGTGGTGGCGAAGTGATTCACTCCCCCGTTCGGGCCGATCACTGAGACCTTCGCGAATCCGTTCGCGTCTCCCTGATCGGCCTGTCGGGTGGTCGTGGCTGAAGGGCAGGCCGTCAACGGCCCAAACGCGACTTCAGCATTTCGGCGATGGCGGCTCGGGCCGCCGCGAAATCCGCGGCGGCCTGTTCGTTTTCCTTCGCGGCCTGAATATCGATCGCGGCCTGACGCGCGGCCTGGGCAAGCTGCGCGTCCTCAGTCGCGCCGGCCGCCGCCAGAGCGGGCAGAGCAAACTGGGCACGACTTCCAAAGCCCGGAAGCGCGAGCGCCGCGTTGAGCCGGACCCACGGCTCCTTGTCCTCAAGCAAGGCGGCGACCGCCTTCGCCGATTCGTCGTCGTATCGATCCGCCGCCACGACATGCTCACATGCCCACCCGCGCACGGTGAGATCCGTGCTGCTCAGCGCCTCGATATACCGGGCCTTCAGGGAGTCCAGCCCCGTGACCGTCACGCCTTCTGGGAACTGGATCGCCTCCGGCCGGATCACTTCGTCGACGAAGATATGCAGGATCGGATGATCGCTCCAGACCTTCGCACCCTGGTCCAGGCCCGTCATATGCCGCGCGATTCCGCCGACCAGATGGAGCTGCCAACGGAAGCCGATCGGTTTGCCGTGAAACGACTCCGTCCGCCCCGGCCCCGGCCGAACCACAACCTCTCGGATTGGTAACTTGACCTCCGCGAATCGCCTGAGGCAGGCGTTCAGGGCCTCGATAGAACCGGAATAGTAGCACGATTCATCGCCATTGACCCACGAGTGATAAACCCGCGAGCTGTCGTTTACGACCGGAACAATACCCGGCCAGTCGGCGAAATTCGCCTCGGCCAGCGGCTCGTTGCCAAAATGCTCCTCACCCAGCCAGGTCGCCGCCGAGGCGAGAGCGACCGGCAGAGCAAGGACCCAGACTCGCGCGAAACCATGCCATCTTGTCTTCATCATCGGGTCCCCCGGAGAACAATGTCCGCGAAGCTACACGATCCAGGACCCGAGTTGTCCAGCGTGTTGTTCAAGTGGCAAGAAAAGAACCGGCATTGCTCCCACGCAACCTGCCGGCCATAATGTTGAATAATTGCGAAACAAGCCGGACGCGCTCTCGGCCGAAAGGAATACGAACGATGCTCACAATCTGGGGTCCCGGCCAGGGGCGCATGTGTGATGGGATCAGCCGCCGCGACTTCCTCAAAGTGGGTGGTCTGGCGATGGGCGGGCTGTCGCTGCCCCAGCTGCTTGCCGCCGAGGCAAGGGCGGGCGGGCGGCGGGCGGGTTCATCGCACAAGGCGGTGATCATGGTCTTTCTGGCCGGCGGTCCGCCGCACCAGGATATGGTCGATATGAAGCCCGATGCGCCCGCTGAGATCCGCGGCGAGTTCCGGCCGATCCCGACCAACGTGCCCGGAATCGAGCTGTGCGAGCATCTACCCCGACTCGCGGCCCGTGCCGACAAACTCGCGATCCTTCGCACGATCGTCGGCGCTCGGGGCGAGCACGCGGGCGTGCAATGCTTTACCGGCTACCCGATGCAAATCTCCGAGGTCCAGGGTGGTCGTCCATCGATGGGAGCGATTCTCTCCTATCTTCAGGGGCCTGTGGATCCGGCCATTCCGCCGTTCGTCGGCCTATCGCCGATGATGGGCCATCGGCCCTGGGCCGACCCCGGCGAACCCGGCTATCTGGGCCTGGCACATGCCCCCTTCACCCCGTTTCGGGGCGGCGATAGCTCGCTTCAGCCGGAAGGGCTGACCGTCAATCGCCTCGACTCACGCCGCAGCCTTCGCCAGCAGATGGATGCACTCCGCGCCGAGATCGACCAGACAGGTTCCCTCGAAGGCATGGACACCTTCACCCGCCGCGCGTTCGATATCCTGGGGTCGAGCAAGCTGGCCGAGGCGCTCGATGTGGAGCGCGAAGACCCAAGACTGCGTGCTCGCTATGGTGTCGGTGATCTGAACAACGTCGACGACGGCGGCCCCTGCTGCATGGATCATTTTTTAATGGCCCGGCGACTGGTCGAGGCCGGAGCGCGTTGTGTCACGATCGGCTTCGGCCGCTGGGATTATCACAACAACAACTTTGGCCAGTGCCGCGAGCGGCTACCCAAGCTCGACATGGCCCTCTCGACGTTGATCGACGATCTCGACGCCCGAGGGATGCTCGATGACGTGGCCGTGGTTGTCTGGGGCGAGTTCGGCCGCACGCCGACGATCAACAAAGATGGCGGCCGCGACCACTGGCCGCAGACCAACTGCGCCATCCTGGCGGGCGGTGGCCTTCGCACCGGTCAGGTGATCGGCCAGACGACTCGCGACGCCGGTTACCCCAAGGATCGACCGATCACGTTTCAGGAAGTCCACGCGACGTTGTACCATTGCCTGGGGATCGACCCCGGCACGATGGTGCCCGATCGCGGCGGACGGCCCATGCGCCTGCTCGACGAACTGGAGCCGATCCGCGAACTGGTCTGAGACTCAACGCGATCGGGAGGCCGGACCATTCGCGACGAATCGGGCTTGGTCGAGTTTCCAACCGACCGTGTGGATCTCTGGATCACTGCCGTCGACGCCTGGGGCGTCGAATCGTCACGCTCGGCGTTCGGCGATTGGCTCGACGACCGCGAACGTGCCCGCCATGCGCGGCTGCTTTTCGAACGGCATCAGCACTTGTTCCTGATCTCGCACGCCATGCTGCGACGTGTGTTATCGCTTTACGTCGGCGTCGAGCCGGCCCAGCTTCGCTTCTCGATCTCACCGCTGGGCAAGCCGGAGCTGGTTGTTCCCCACTCGCCGAGCCTGCACTTCAACTTATCGCAAACGAAGGGGCTGGCTGCCGTCGGCGTGACGGGTATGGGACGGTTGGGCGTCGATGTCGAGTCGGGCAAGCCACCCGAGACGATGATCCGGCTGGGCCGTCGGTTCTTCGCACCTTCGGAAGTGGCCGTGATGGAGCGATTCCCGCCCGGCCCGGCCGCCGCGCTCGCGCTGGAGTTGTGGTCACTCAAGGAAGCGTTCATGAAAGCCGTCGGCCTGGGCATGGAGCTGCCGCCCTCTCGGTTCGCCTTCGATCTGGAGAATGTCGGCCCGCGCCGGCTGCTCACCACGGGTTTGGAAGACGAACTTCCGGCCGCCTGGCAGTTCGCCGCTTTCCCGGCCGAGATTCACGCCTCGCGGATCGCTCTGGCTGTCGAGCGAGCGCAAGGGCGATCGACTCCGGTGCGAATCTTCCACGTCGATCCACCCCAGTGGTCGATTTCCGCGCTCCCGACGATCGCGACCGGCGAACCCTGGAACCTATGACCGGAGCCTCTAGCCGACGCGAATGACCACCTTGCCGAAATGCTGGCCCGAGGCCATGTAGGCGAATGCCTTTGCAGCGTCGTCGAAGTCGAAAACACGGTCCACGACCGGCCTGAGTTGATGCGCGGTGATCGCCCGGTTCATCGCCTCGAACAGGTCCACCGATCCGACATAGATGCCGCGGACCCGAATGCTCCGCATCAAGATCGGCACCGGGTTCACCTCGCCCGCGCCTCCGCTCAGGACACCGATCAAGCTGATCCGCCCGCCCACACGCACCGCCTTGAACGACTTGCCGAGCGTGCCCGCACCGCCCAGTTCGACCACATGATCGACCCCCTGACCGCCCGAAAGACTCCGCGCCCGATCCTCCCAGGCCGGCTCGCTGACATAATTGATCCCATGATCCGCCCCCAACGTTGCACACTTCGCCAATTTCTCATCGCGGCTTGAGGTGACAATCACCCGCGCCCCGGCGAGCTTGGCGAACTGAAGCGCGAAGATCGACACGCCGCCGGTCCCCTGGGTCAGAACGGTCTGACCAGCCACGACCGGCGCATCTCCGAACAGCGCATTCCAGGCGGTCAAAGCCGCGCACGGGAGTGTCGCGGCTTCCTCGTCCGTAAGGTGGCCCGGGGTAGCCACTACTCCGTCCTCGTCGACCACCACCCGCTTCGCCAGCACGCCATCAATGTCTCCGCCCAGCGCGGCGGCAGTACGCGCCTCGGTCGGCTCACCATCGAGCCATCCCTGGAAAAACGTGGGCAAGACCCGCTCGCCGAGCTTCCAGCGCGTGACCCCCGCGCCTATCGCGGATACGACTCCCGCCCCATCGGAACAGGGGATCAAGGGCAGCTTGAGTCGTGGGTTATACTTGCCGGAGATCATCAACAGGTCGCGGAAATTAAGCGAAACCGCGCGAATATCCACGGCCACCTGGCCGTGCCCAGGAACGGGATCGGGTCGCTCGACTTGCTGAATTGGGTCGCCGCCGCCATCGAAACGCTGAATCTCGAACGCCTGCATGGGTGCGTCCCTCTGGGCCAGTCTCAAGGAACGGAAAAGACGGCATCCACCGCGCCGGGGTTTCCGGCCGCGTCGTTCACGCGAAAGACCAACACATGTTGACCCGAAGCGAGCGGCGGCAACCCAATGGTCAGGGTTTCGGACATACTATCGAATAGCCCGTCGTCGGCGAACGCGGGCGTCCAGTCGCCGCCGTCGAGGCTGTATTCGGCGGAAACGAGTCGAGTCAACGTGTCCCGCGCGATCGCCCTGACTGAGCGGCCGTCCTGGGCCACATTCAATTCAACAACCGGCGGCAGGTGGTCGACGACGAACGGCTCAGTCGTCCGCTCCCCGCGCAGGGCTTCGGCGGCCGAGTTGGCGCGATCGTCGCTGGCGGTGACGCGAAGCCGATAGCGTCCCGCCGGCAAGGTGATCGTGTCCCACGAAAACTTCTTGTCGGTGAGCGGCCCGGCGGTGTTCACGGCGATCCAGTCGGGCCAGTCATCCTTGCGGACGGCCAGCGTGTAGCGGAGGGGATCATCGTTTGGGTCAGACGCTTCCCACTTGAGTTCCAGCTTCGATTGCCGGGTTGCGCCGTCGGCGGCGGTCAGGTCGGGCACGGTGATCGAGGCGATTTCGGGCGGCAGGTTGAGTGTGCGGTACGCCAGGCTGACGGCCGTCAGCTCGGGAGTCTGGGCGGGATTGGCGGTCGAAAGCCGGACGCGATATTGGGCGAAGCGGCCGTTGGGAATGGCCCTGGGAGGCGTGATCCAATCGCTCCAGGTCGGATCCGGCTCGGCGATAGCACCGGTGCGAACCTCAACGCTGACCGACGTTCCCGGTGGCGCGAGCGTGCGTGTCGAGAGATCGCCGAATCGCGCGGTGAGTCCCGCGTCGAGCACCTCCGAGGTCAAGGTCCCGCTCGCGGCGTGAGCCGATTCGAGTCGATAGACGCCCCCCGGATCGCCCACTCCGAGAATCAGGGACTCATCTTCCGCGCGCAGAAGGCTCAAAATTTGGCCATGATCGAGCCGCACGAGCGGCGTGGCGTCCTCGCCATCGTCACGCAACTCGATCAACCGCCCTTCGGGACCCGTGCCGATCTCCACGACTCCCGCGCGATTCGCGAGGGCCAAAATCAGCCCCTTGAGGCGGTGAAGCTCGCGGGTTGTGCCGCTTTCCAGCTCGATGCGATACACCACATTCTCGCCCGCAGCGCCCGCCTTGAGCTTCGCGGTTCCCTGACGAAACGCGACCCGCACCAGATTCGGCGGTGCCTGATCCAGGCTCCGCATCGTCGATCGAGCCCCTGCCCCACCGCCCAACGACTCCGACGCCGTGCCGGCGAGGATCGAGCCTTCGTCGCCGTGTCGGAGCACGCGAATTTCTTCCTGCGGGGCGTCGAGCAAGACCGTTGCCCGGCCATCAGCGGCGACGCGGTAAACAATCGCACCCGAGTCGGTGCCGACATACACCTCGCCCTCCTGGCCCGTCAGCAGACAGAGCAAGTGCGGCTGCGGAGCGTCGAAAAGCACGGCCCAGGCACCACCCGGAGGCTTTTTCCAGAGCTGTCCGCTGGGCCCAGTGGCGGCCAGCAAGGTGCCGTCCGACTGATAGGCCAGGTCCCAGATATACTGCACGCTCGCATCCGGTCGACCCGATGCCAGCCGCGCGCCCGTGCCGTCCAGTTCGATCACCAGACCGCCCGGCCCGGTTCCGGCGGCGACTCGATCTCCCCGCGCGGCCAGGCTAAAGACCTGGCCATCGCCACTCTCTTCAGCGATCACCCAGTTGCCGGTCTCGCGTACATACCGAAAAATTCGGCCCTGGTCGCCGGTCGCCGCCCAGAGCGTGCCGTCGGCTGTCTCCGCCAGATCCCAGACCCGCGCGGCCTCCAGTTCGCCAACCTTCGCCACCACCCGCGCCAGCCCGACTCGACCATTGCCTGACAGCACCACCCCATCGAGACGGCCTTTACCCAGGGTCGCGGCGGTGTCGTGCCGCCAGATTTCTTCCTTGGCGTTCGCCCATTGCGCGTTGGCGAGCGGAAGCATCATCACCGTGGCGATCGCGCAACGCCCCCAAATCCCGAATCCATGGCTCATCTGCGTTCTCCGCCATCCAGGCTCATTCACACTCGTCTGGTCGAGTTGCTTTGCAGAGTTTCCGACCTGGCCGAGTGTAACAGAGCTACCGTGCGGAGTCTCGCCACGGGCGGATCTCGTCCGCTCAGATCGCGCCGAAGGCGCTTCGGTTGCGCGAGATCACCAGATGGCAGATCGCGACGGCGCAGGCATCGGCGACGTCGTGCGGCTCGGGAAGCTCGTCCAGTCCCAGCTCGGTCTGGATAGCGCGCTGCATCTGGTCCTTCGCCGCGCGGCCGCTGCCGGTGAGCGTCTTCTTAACCCGCGCGGCCGCATAGCCG
>JBGSYY010000380.1:0-2091 GCA_041750675.1 Isosphaeraceae bacterium
CGCCGCCCTGCGCGTCCGCCGTCGCGAGGTTCAGTCATCGGTCGCGGCGACAGGTCGGCGTGGGCGAAGGACTACGTGACGTTCATATCATGATATGTTACTATGCTATGAATTAAGTCATTCCCGCGCAGGCGGGAATCCAGTGGGCCTGCCGTCGATCTCGTGGATCCCCGCCTGCGCGGGGATGACCGGTCCCGACTCTCAACAACCCTCGCCAATCTGAGGGCGATCAAGCGACAGGGGATTCCGATGGCCTCCTCCAAGAAACGCAATAAACTGAAATCGCTCGAGCGCCGCGACCTTCACGCGAGCCAACCGGCGAAGCCCCACCCCGACGGCGACCGCCGCCGCCGCGAGTTCGGCCAGATGGCCAGGGACGTCTTGAAGGAGAAGATCGAACGGCGCCAGGCCTGGCTCGATGCGCCGACGGACGATTGACTCTCAGAAGCGAAATATTTTCAAGTTTTTCGCGGAGCGAGAAGAGATCGGGGGTTTACCAGCCTCAACATCACGCGCTGCACCGAGTGAGGACGACCGGGACGACCTGCGTTCGGTCCGATCAACCCGATGGCGATACCATCGCCCTCCGATCGTATCGGTCGTACCCCAGCCGTGCGCTCATTGGCAACCCGCTCCCTCCGCTGCACGAACACCCCCAGCGTCAATCTCGACCCCGCCTGCCCGACCCGACGTTCGCGCGCACTTTCTTTCGACGCACCACACCACCGGCGCAGAACGAACCCGAGCGACCCGAGACCCATACCCGCTCCCGGCATGGTCAACCCAATCGCTACAACCGAACGTTCGCGTTCACAAACATCACTCGACGGTCCGCCCGCATGCCCTCCAGCGCGAGCGCTTCACCTAAAAGACCCCGTGCAGCGGGCCCCCCGGGGCGGCGAGGGATTCGACGCGCTGGATCACTGCCGGGTCGTCCTCAAGCGGTGGGGCGTGGTGGGGCTTGATCCGGGCGTCGATCACAAGCGGCCCGGCGCAGCCCCAGTGCTTCTGGGCCATGGAGGCGTTTACGCCGTCAATGTCGGCGGCGGGGTTCGATCGGGTGAATGTGACCCAGAGCCAGTTGCGTAGGTTGCGTGCGGCAAAGTCGGCGTCGTCGACGAGGGTGATCAGCGGGAAGCCGTCGAGGGTCGGGCTGGAGGCGAGGCAGGCGCACAGGCGGCCAATTTCCGGCTCCATCGGATACGCCGGACCCTGGATCGCCAGCACGCCGGGCATCACCACCCGCGCGGGGCCGAAACCTTCGGGCAAGGTCAGCGCGGCCGGAACCTCGCTCGCCAGTGCGCGGCGCCGAGGCCCGGCGGCGGCGATCACGACCTTCGAGCCTTGATTCAGGCCGTGGCCGGAGTAGTCCAGGGTGTCCATCGTCGTCCGGGTCTGGAAGTGGAGATCGGTCGACCAGTCCACCCGTTCCAGAAGATGACGCAGAAACGCGCCGATATCGTGAATATCCAGATCAGGAGCGTCGTCGCGGGCGGTGATGAGTATGTACTTGGCGAGGCTCATCTGCCCCTGGCCCAGAATTGCGTTTGCCTGCGTGAGCAATTCCATCGGCCGGCGCTGGGCCGCATAAGGGACGTACCGCTCGCTGCCGATCGCCAGCAAAAGCGGATGAACGCCCGCTGCATCGACGGCATGGACGGCGTGGATGCCAGGCAGCACGGTCGGAACCAGGGGGCCGGTCAGCTCATGAATCAAGGCCCCGAACGAGGTGTCTTCCTGCGGCGGACGGCCGACCGAGGTGTACGGCCAGATTGCCCCCTCACGGTGATACACGCGATCGACGGTCATCACCGGGAAATCGTGGACCAGTGCGTAATAGCCGAGGTGGTCGCCAAACGGCCCTTCGGGTTTGGTCCGGGATGGGTCGATGCGGCCGCAGATCGCGAAATCGGCCTCGGCGGGGATGGCGAGGCAGCCCGACGGTCGAACCATCCGCATCCGACGGCCCGACAGGGCACCAGCGAAGGCCAGCTCGGGCAACCCCTCCGGCAGCGGCATAACGGCGGCAACGGCCAGACTGGGCGGCCCGCCGACGCTGATCGTCACCGGCAGCGACTCACCCCTGCGTAT
>JBGSYY010000381.1:0-2873 GCA_041750675.1 Isosphaeraceae bacterium
GCATCGCCGAACGCCGCATCGCCTCCGTCCGCGGCAACCACGATCGCTGGGCCTTGACCCGGCCCGTCGGCACACCCGACTCCTTCGGCAGCCCGGCTCCCTCCGAAGCCACATTGGACCACCTCCGCCGACTGCCTCCCGTCGCCATCCGCCCAATCGGCGGCCGGCTCGTGGTAATCGTCCACGGCGTGCCCGGCGACGACATGACCTACCTCGTCCGGCCGACCTTCTCCACCGCCGACCTCCGAGCCATGCTCGACGACATTTCCGCCGACGTGCTCGTCGTGGGCCACACCCACGAGCCGATGTGGTATCGCTCGCCTGCCGGTCTGGTGCTCAACCCCGGCTCGCTCCTCTCCAGCGCTCCCCGGGTGCGCAGCTCGCAAACCTGCGCCCTGCTCGATCTCGCCAGCCTGACACCCACCTTTTACAGCATAGAGACCGGCGAACCGATCGACCTTCTTCCCTGGGACGACGACTCGCCGACCGATGGCTCGCTATAGTGAATGTCCTCGTTGCACGCGACCCCAGCCTCCTCGACGCTCAGCCCCTCCTTCAACCTGACCTGAGAGCCTCCGCCCGTGTCACTTCCGAACGACGCTCCGAATCGCCCCGTCCTGGTTTTCGACTTCGGCTCGCAATACGTCCAGCTCATCGCCCGGCGAGTCCGCGACCGCCACGCCTTCGCGGTCATCGTTCGCCACGACCTGCCCTTCGAGCGCGTCCGCGAACTGAATCCACTGGCCCTGATCTTCTCCGGCGGCCCCTCCAGCGTGTACGAGCCGGGAGCGCCCCGATGCGATCCCCGGCTATTCGACCTGGGTATCCCCATTCTGGGCATTTGTTACGGAATGCAGCTCGTTTGCGACGCCCTGGGCGGTCACGTCGAGCCGTTCCCCTCCCGCGAATACGGCCGCGCCGAATGCCGCGTGCTCGATTCCTCGGAGCCGCTCTTCCTGGGAGTGCCCGAGCATACGAGCGTCTGGATGAGTCACGGCGACCAGGTCCGCAGCGTCGGCGATGGATTTGTTCCCCTGGCCGCCACGTCGACCTGCCCACTCGCCGCCGTCCGCCATCGCTCGCGACCGGTTTACGGCCTCCAGTTTCATCCCGAGGTCACGCACACCCCCCAGGGTAGTGTCATTTTGGGCAATTTTCTCGACCGAATTGCTCATAGCCCAGGCCGCTGGACGATGGATGCCTTTCTCGAAACCACCGTCACCCGCATTCGCGAGCAAGTCGGCCCCACCGATCGTGTCGTCTGCGGTGTGTCGGGCGGCGTCGATTCGTCGGTGACGGCCGCGTTGCTGGCCCGCGCCTTGGGGCGTCAGGTCGTGTGCATCTTCGTCGATAACGGGCTGCTACGACTGGGCGAGCGCGAGGCCGTGGTCGAGGCGTTCGGCCTCCATTCCGACGCCGAGCTGCGCGTCGTGGACGCCTCCGATCAGTTCCTGAGCGCGCTGCGTGGCGTCACCGATCCGCAAGAGAAGCGGGTGCGCATCGGCCATACGTTTATCGACGTGTTCCGCCACGCCGCCAAGTCGATTCCCAATGCCCGCTATTTGGCGCAGGGGACGCTCTATCCCGACGTGATCGAGAGCGGCGGCTCGGCCGACGCCCCGGCGGCCACCATCAAGCATCACCACAACGTGGGCGGCTTGCCCGACGAGCTGGGCTTTGAGCTGATCGAACCGCTGCGCGACCTGTTCAAGGATGAGGTGCGCAAGCTCGGCGAGGAACTGGGCCTGCCCGAGGAAATGGTCTGGCGGCATCCATTCCCCGGCCCGGGTCTGGCCGTGCGTTGCCTGGGCGAGGTGACACGCGAGCGCCTCGACGTGCTACGCCAGGCCGACACGATCTTTCTCGAAGAGCTGCGTGCCGCCAACCTGGAGCGCGTCGTCGCCCAGGCGTTCGCGGTGCTGCTGCCGGTCAAGTCTGTCGGCGTGATGGGCGACTTCCGCACGTATGAAAGCACGATCGCGCTCCGCGCCGTCGAGACCGACAACTTCATGACGGCCGACTGGTCGCATTTGCCCCATGAACTGTTAGCCCGCGCCTCGACGCGGATCATCAACAGCGTCAAAGGGGTCAACCGCGTCGTCTACGACATCACAAGCAAGCCGCCGGGGACGATTGAGTGGGAGTGAGTTTGTCCTCTGTACGTGAGAATCGCATGGGGCGGGGCCGGATTTCCCGGAGGCCGGAACCGTTTGACTGCGGATGGCTGTGCCACGAAGGCTCCCATTCTCGGCTTCGGATCAGGGTTTCCACCCCCCAGTCCCGACGAAGCGATTCCTGCAACCCCCAAGCCGCCAGGAAAAGTCGCCACACACTTCCGGCTTTTCCATTGGTGGCGGGGCTTGACCCCGTGTTATCCTTCTGTGGCTGGCGCGTCGGTCGCGAATCCGGTGCGAAGGTGGAGGGCGAAGAGGCTCGCCGAAGGGCCCGCGTGGGACGCGACGCAGTTAATGCAACAGTCGGTTTGTCCGAAAGGGCTTTGTTCCTGGAAGCAGGCTGAGTCCGTTCTGAGAGAAAAGCACAAGACACAGAGCGAGTCAGGCTGACTCCATTTGAGCCGCAAGGTTGGGAATCCTCCGTCACGAGAGGGGTTCGAGGCGATGGCGAAAATCATCAATTGCCCCGCATGTCAGGGGCGCATGGGTGTTCCCGATGAGTTCCGCGGCGGGCGCTTGCTCTGCCCAACGTGCAAGCATGCGTTTCAGATGCCTGCCCCGTCGCCGACGACGGCGGTCGTACCTGCACGCCCAGCGGCCTCCGCTCCGGCGACCAACAAGATCACCTGTCCCGCCTGCCAGGCGACCAAGAGCGTGCCGAGCAGCTTTGCCGGCGGCTCGCTCAAGTGCCCCACCTGC
>JBGSYY010000382.1:0-8409 GCA_041750675.1 Isosphaeraceae bacterium
GACCGCCGCGCGTACGGTCGCCGTGCAGACCGGCTGAGAGTCGCGGCCCTTGCCGTGCTCCGAGTACGGGAAGTTGTAGCGGAACGTGGCGATGTGGACCTCCGCCAGCCGCTCGGCGATTGTCTGTAGCGTGGCGTGCCGCATGTTGGTGCCGGCGCCGTGACCCAGGACGAGGAGATGCGTGGCCTGATCGGGCCGGATCAGAAGCGCGGAGACCGCACCCTTCTCGGGTGTCGCCACGAACTTTTGTTCCGTCACCTCCTGAGTCATCTCAGGCCGATCCCTTCGGTGCCAGCGGGTGGGTGAAGCAGAAGCAAACGCCGTAAGGTTCCTTGGCGAAGAAGAGGCGCAAGGGGGTGCCGCCGAATTCCTGCTCGTCGATGATTCCCGGCGTGATTCCCCTGGCGTCGTATTCGCGCCAGAGGGCGTCGACGTCGCCGACGGAGAACCAGCAGCTTGCCTGTTCGGGGTCGTGTCCGTTGACGGCCAGGCCGATCTCCACGTCGTCGCGCTTGAGCCGGGCCGTCGTCTTGTCTTTGGAGACCAGAGTGAAGCCCAGGCACTGGGTGTAATAGCCCACGGCTGGGCCGATCTCCTTGACCGGCAAGGCATTGGTGTCGGTATCGCCGATCGGCCCCGCAGCCTTGAAAAACACGCCCTGGGTCATGGCCAAAGCCCTCTTGTAATGTTCGCATGGACAGTATTCGGGGAAGATAGCCTGGAACGGTTCACCGGACAATCCCGTTGTGTCAGAATCGCGGAGCAAACTCCGCGGCAGGGCGAGAGAGGTTGGCGAGGTCCTTCGCGGCCCGTTCCGCGACCGGCTCAACCGCCGTAGGATGGTTTCGTCTCCGTCCCCAACGTGTCGGTGACACGCGCGGGGCGTTCTGGAAAAGGCCCGCGAACGAGAGCGAGAGAGAGAGAAAGAGAACCAACCGCATCATGTCGCTGATCTTTGAGAATCCCTGGCCGTTGATCTGGGTGTGTCTGGGGCTGGCGGCGATGCTGGTCGTGGCGATGCGGATGACCCAGCAGGGCAAATTTCTGTTGTGGGCGGCGGTTGTGGCCGCGCTTGCGGGCTTGCTGCTTGTGGCGGATGCCGTGGTGGTGACCGATGCCGAGCGGGTGGAGATGGTCGTCGATGCCCTGGTCGATGGCGTCCGCAAGTCGGACCCCGACGCGGTGCTTGCGCTGCTCAGCGACTCGATCAGTATTGAGGATATCGGCGGGCAGCAAATCGCCAGCGGCCCGACCGCTCGGCTGTTTGTGCGGCTTGGTTTGGAGGCGGTCAGATTTGACATCCTCCAGAGCGGCAGCCGGCGCGTCGAGGTTGGTGCGATCAGCCGCCAGGCCAAGGTGGATCTGCGGATCTTCGTCGCCGGCCGCTTTGCGGGGTCGCAGCTCGGAGCCGGCTTCGGCACGAAGCCCGGCGAAGGCTCGGATTGGTCGATCGGCCTCGACGAAATCGAAAAAGGGGTCTGGAAAATCGAGCGGATCACGCCGATCAGCCTGCCCGGCGATGCCCGCCTGGCGGGGCTGGTGCCGCGGGTCGGGCGTTAGCCTAAATCGGTACAAACGCGGGGGACCATGTGGCCAAAAGGAAACGACTGACCCGCCCAAGGTGGTCTGAAGTTGTCAAATCGGAGAAACCGCCGGTTTCTTGCTTGCGAACCGGCGCGTTGGGCCACTACGATCATCAAGTCATGTGATGACCTTCGGAAGGTAAGCGTCCGCACGACGCTGCGCGGAACAAGATCGACCCATCACCAACGAGTCACAGAGTCTCGGGATCAACAAGGGAAAAGTACGATGAAGACCAAGATTCCCCGGTTGGCCGCGGCCCTGGTGGCGGCGGCCGCGCTCTTCGGACTGGTCGGCGACGCTTCGGCTGGCTTCGTGTATATCAAGCCGATCGTGACACCGCGCCCTATCCAGGATCCGATCT
Organism: Isosphaeraceae bacterium; assembly: GCA_041750675.1. GTDB lineage: Bacteria > Planctomycetota > Planctomycetia > Isosphaerales > Isosphaeraceae > BPJS01. Next base: position 1,946 of record JBGSYY010000382.1, read on the forward strand.
TCCTGTGGGAATTCGAGATGGCGGTCGACGGCGGCGTCGATGGTGTCCAGCTTGTCAAAAATCAAGCATTTTTCACGATCTACGACATTCCGGGTCTAATTTCCGGCTCCAACAGCCAGCCGACGACGCCGCCGTTCGCCGCCAGTTTCAACTTGCTCGGGACCGATGTGTCACCGGTTCAGCCAGTCGTCGACGACCCGGCCCTGCTCAACGTCACCTTCCGATACACCGGCAACGACACCATCAATGTTCTCGCCGGTCAGCGCCGGTTGCTGGGCATTTTCTCCTTCCTCTCCGATTCGGACTTCTCGGATGTGCCGCGGTTCATCCAACTCGCCGAGCAGTCGATCAATCGGCGCACGGGTCAATTCGAGTCGAGCCTGCGGATCGTCCGGGTCAATTTGCCCGAGCCGACCAGCCTGGCGCTCTTCCTGCCCGGGGCGGCGCTGATGGGGACGATCGTCTGGCGACGGCGGCGGCGTGAAGGCACCGAGCCGGTTGAGCCAACGGCCTGACCGACTCGCTGCTTTTCGGAGCACGGCCGCTGATTTTCAGCGGCTGGCCCCGCGCTCGTCCAGGTTCCAGCCCTGCATCGGCCCGAGCTGGTCGTGCCGGGTCATGTCGAAATGCAGGGGGGTGACCGTGATGTATCCCTCGGCCAGCCGCGAGACGTCCGATGGTTCCCCTTCGAGGTCGAACGGCGGCGCATAAGTGAGCCAGTAATAGTCCCGCCCACGCGGGTCCTTGCGGCGCTCGAACGTTTCGCCGTGGCGGCCGATGCCCATCGGCACCACGCTCACCCCGAGGGGCTCGCCCCGGGCGTGCGCGGGTAGGTTGATGTTGAAGAGCGACCCATGGGCCGGCTTTTCGGCCAGGATTTGCTCGATCACGTGCACGGACTGGCGCGCGGCGTGGGGGTAGTCGAAATGCTCGGCCAGCTCCAATGAGACGGCGATGCTGGTGATCTTGAAGAACGCCCCCTCGATGGCGGCGGCGACTGTGCCCGAATAGAGCACGTTGATGCCGACGTTGGCCCCGGCGTTGATGCCCGAGATGATCAGATCGGGCGGGCGCTTCATGAGTTGCAAGATCGCCAGCTTGACGCTATCGGCGGGGCTGCCCTCGACCATGTAGCCGAGGGTGGAGCCGTCGTCGTCGTCGACCTGCTTGACCACCAGGGGGGTCAAGAGCGTGATCGAGTGGCCCACGCCGCTTTGCTCCTGCGCGGGGGCGACCACTGTCACGTCGCCCAGCCGCCGCAGTTCCTTGCGCAACGCCCGCAGACCGGGGGCGAACACGCCGTCGTCGTTCGTTAATAGGATGTGCATGATAGGGGCCGATCGTAATGCCCGATGCGCCCGGCCGTCAATCATGGGCGGTCGACTTGACGCGCGAGCCTTTAAAGTGGATCATTGGGTCCAGTTGTCCGGTTATCGCCGCGGCGCTCGCCCGGCGGGTCGGAACGGTGATGAGTCTCGAGTGGAAAACGGAAAGGGCCATTCGATGTTTTGCAATCAGTGTGAACAGACGGCGCATGGCATCGGCTGCACCATGAGCCCGGGGGTGTGCGGCAAGGATGCTGATGTGCAATCGGTGCAGGAGATGATTCTGTATGGTCTGAAGGGGATGGCGGCGTATGCCAGCCATGCACGGCGGCTGGGCAAGAGCGATGAGACGGTGAGCGCCTTCATCGAAGACGCGCTGTTCGCGACCATGACCAACGTCAACTTCGACCTGGGGAGTCTGGTCGAGATTGCCATGGAGCTGGGCCGGAAGAACCTGCGGGTGATGGAGATGCTTGACGAGGGTCACGTCGAGGCGTTTGGCAAGCCGTCGCCGGCCGTGGTCACGCGGGGCACCAAGGCTGGTCCGGGCATTCTGGTCACCGGGCATGACCTGGTCGACCTGTGGGATCTGCTCAAGCAGGTTGAGGGGACCGACATCAACGTCTACACCCACGGCGAGATGCTGCCCGCCTTCATGTATCCCAAGATGCGTGAGCATCCCAATCTCGCCGGCCACTATGGCGGCCCCTGGCAGAAGCAGAAGAGCGAGTTTGCCGATTTCACGGGGCCGGTGGTTGCGACGACCAACTGCATCCTGATCCCCCGCGAGGAATATGCCGACCGGATCTTCACCACCCGTTTCACGGCGGTCCCTGGCGGCACGCGGCTGGCCGGCAACGACTTCAGCCCGGTCATCGCCAAGGCGAAGGCCTGCCCGCCGCTGGTGAAGCAGGTGACTGGCTCGTTTGAGGTTGGCTACCATCGCAGCGTCTTGCTCGACGCGGCGCCGACGATCATCGACGCTGTCAAGGCCGGGCAGATTCGCCGCTTTTTCGTCATCGGCGGCTGCGACGGCGCTGAGCCGGGCCGCAACTACTTCCGCGACTACGCCGAGGCCACCCCCCAGGATACCTTCATCCTCACGCTGGGCTGCGGCAAGTATCGCATCAACGACTACGATTACGGCACCCATCTGGGCCTGCCCCGGCTGATGGACATGGGGCAGTGTAACGACGCCTATGGGGCGATCCAGGTTGCCCTGGCCCTGGCCGGCGCGTTCAACTGCGGCGTGAACGATCTGCCGCTCACGATGGTGATCTCGTGGTTTGAGCAGAAGGCGGTTGCCGTGCTGCTGACGTTGCTCTCGCTGGGTGTGAAGGGAATCCGGCTCGGTCCCAAGGCTCCGGGCTTCCTCACCCCGGGCGTTTACAAGATGCTCAAGGCGGAGTTTGACCTGGGCCTGATCGGCGACGACGCGAAGGCCGACCTGGCGAAGGTGATGGGCGGCTGAGTCAAATTGCCGCGAGACTGCCCTTTGCGCGGCCTCCGCGAGCCGAGAGCCAGATTCTCTCGGGAAGCGGAGGCCGGTGCGCGTCCGGTTCGTTCGCGACAGGGTGTTCCTTTCCGAGAACTTCCCGGCGATGACCTTCCCGTCAGTAAGGGGGGAGCCGGGCTTGTGGAACCTTACCAAATGACTTCGCGACGCCGGCAAGTCCCCACGTCCGTGCTGATGATCCTTGTGGCCCTGGTTGCGCTGACCTTCGGCACCGCGCGGTCGATCGCGTTCTGGTCGCGGATCCGCGACCTCGATATCGAAATCGCGGTGAACGAGAGGACCGCGTCGGAGTGGGCGGCCAAGATCGAGAAGCTGGGAGACGGGGCATTGCACCGCCTGGGGTGTGGCTTGGCGATCCCTGAGCGCACGTCGGCGGTGGCGGAGATCCGCCGGCGTGAGCGTGACGAAATGCTTGCGAAATGGTGAGCCTTGCTTGATTTCACAGTCGCGGCGTTAATCGCATCGATCAATCACATCATCCTAAGAGAAGCCGAGTTGGCGCCGCGAGCGACTTTGACTCGGTGGGCGTCGGGGTGAGCAGGTCTTCGAGCACGCGCTCGATGTGATTGCAATAGGTGTTGAGCGGCAGGTCGTTGCTGTCGTCGCCGAAGGGGTCCTCGATCTCGACGCCGATTTCCTCGATGCCGAAGAAGACGTAGGCGACGAACAGAGTGTCCAGAATTGTCACCCAGCCGAAGTCGCCCACCAGTCCGAACGGCAGGGTGAAGCAATAGACCATCAACGCGCGGCGCAGGTGAACCATGTAGGCGAACGGCAGCGGCGTGCTGTGGATCCGCTCGCAGCCGCCGATGTGGTTCATCAGCTCGACGAGATGGATGTCGATCGAGTGGTACTGGATCGTGTCGATCGTGCCCCGGCGACGCGCGGCGTCGAGCAGCGCGGCCACACGCCCGGTAACGGCCAACGGCGCGTGCTGGGACGTCAGCACGGCCTCGACCTGTTCGGGCGGCAGATGCCTGGCCGGCGGGCCGATCGTGGGCTTGCCGCGGAGGATCCCCATGCAGGCATAAGGGAACGCCTCGGTCCAGCGGACCAGGTCGCGGATGGTTTGCGGCTCGTTTGCCAGCATCACCTGGGTTTCCCGGGCGAGGTTTCGGCAGGCGTTGACAATCCCCCCCCACAGCCGCCGGCCTTCCCAATAGCGATCGTTGGACGCATTGGTGCGGAAAACCAGCAACAACCCCAGCGCCGTGCCCACCAGCATGTGCATCGTGAGCGGAATCGCCAGCGCCGGAAACTGCGCATGCAACAGCACGACGATCGCCGACCAGGCCACACACGCCAGCACGCGGCCCAGAATCTCGCGGACGATCGACCCCTTGACCGCGAACAGGTGGTCGAACCAGTTGTGCGGGTCGTAGGAGATCAATGGCCAGACTCGCCATCGAGGTCAAAAAAGAAGGGACGAGAGCCGTCGTTTGGCAACGAGGCGCTCGTCCCGGGAGTAAGACAGAAAAACGGCTAGCTTCCGACAGGCGCGTAGCTGTCGCGCGACATCGTGGCACCATAGGCCAGGCAGGCCCGAATGTCGTCCAGCTCGAGACCCGGATAGTTCTTCAATATCTCGGGAATCGTCCAGCCCTTGGCCAGAAGCTTCAGGATCAGGGCGACCCAGATCCCATGCCCCCGGATGCACGGCTTGCCAAGACAGATGTTCGGATCGACGCTGATACGGGCCAGCAACTCTTGCCGACTCATGAGCAAAGCCCTCCTTACCCAATAGACTAACAAGAGAAGCCCGTTCTGTTCACCCCCCGACCGGTTCGAGAAATTTTGTCGTCATCGTTGGGTGCTGCCCCGAGTGGTGGGCCTCACGCGCCGCGTTGAAAATTTTCAGCACATGAAGCGTGTGTTGGGCCGAAACTCGCGGCTCGCGCGGTGGTCGGGCATTCGGCGCGATGCGACAAGCACATCCGCGACACGCTGCCGCAGCCGATGACGCCGACCTTGATTCGACTCTCAACAGGCCGGGCGTGCGTGGCGACCATGGGCAAAAGCATTGCGGTTCCGAGAAGCCCTCCTCGTTTCAGAAAAGCACGGCGATCGAGCGGACGCGGCGGTTTCCTGAGACACGCTCCCGATCGAAGCCTGAGGGCCTGCGGCTCACGAGCCGCGCGGGTATAATTCGGGTTCCAGGATTTGTTCGCGGGATGAGTTGAGGAGCGAAGCCGTGCGCCCTGGATCCCCGCCTGCGCGGGGATGACGCGTCCGGGGGGCACCCTGCGATTGGCCCGCGATCGTTACCTGGGATGCGTAGAATTCCCATCTCGAAATCGATCTCATCATGCCCTCCCGCTGCTCTCGCGGGTCTCGGTCCAAAACACAATGGCGCTCCCATCCATCGACGTTGATCGGCTCCACCGCGGCGATTGCGTCGAGGGCATGCGCTCACTGCCTGAGGGCTGCGTTGATCTCGCCTTCGCCGATCCGCCCTTCAACATCGGCTACGATTACGACATTTACGAGGATCGCAAGGCCTGCGACGTTTATCTCGGCTGGTCGCGCGATTGGATCGGTCAGGTCGCGCGCGTCCTGAAGCCCGAGGGCAGCTTCTGGCTCGCTATCGGCGACGAGTACGCCGCCGAGCTGAAAGTGATCGCCCACCGCGAGTGCGGACTTCATCTGCGGAACTGGGTCGTCTGGTACTACACTTTCGGCGTGAATTGCAAGAAAAAGTTTACGCGCAGTCATGCGCACATGTTTTACTTCGTGAAGGACCCCAAGCGGTTCACGTTTGACGACGCGGCGATCCGCGTGCCCTCGGCGCGGCAGTTGATCTACGCCGACACACGCGCCAATCCCGCTGGACGCATCCCCGACGACACGTGGATTTTGCGGCCCCAGGACGTTCCCGAGGGCTTTACTCCCGATCAAGACACGTGGTCGGTCTCGCGCGTTTGCGGCACCTTCAAGGAGCGCGCCGGCTGGCACGGCTGCCAGATGCCCGAGCAGATTTTGGGGCGCATCATCCGCGCCTGTTCCAAGCCCGGCGACCTGGTGCTCGACCCCTTCGGCGGCAGCGGTACGACCCTGGCGGTGGCCAAGAAGCTCGACCGCCGGTTCCTCGGCTTTGAGCTATCCGACGAATATGCCGCGCGGATCGAAACTCGCCTGGCCGCGATCGAAGTGGGCCAACCCCTCGACGGCACGGAGCCGCCCAAGGTCGAAGGGACGCGGCCGCGACCCAAGCAACGGAAGTTCGTCAAGCGACGCGAACCCGGGTTGTTTTGAGCGGCGACCGAGCGGGGCGGGATCCCCTCAACGATTTCGGTTCGGGTCGCGCGGCTGGGGTGCCTGGCGGGGTGGGGCGTTGGGATTGGCGTTCGCGTTTGCTGGCTCCTCGAAGCCGCTATCGGGAACGAGCGTGACCTCGCCGTACTGGATCGGTTCGAGCAGGTAGCGGGGTTCCCAGTCGACGGCGCGGGTAGCGACGGGGTCTTCGAGGAAGGCGGGGATGCTCGAAGCGGCCTTGGGGAAGAACGAGAGCAGCTTGGCGGCGTGCAGCGTCGTGTCGTAAAAGACGACCCGGCTCAGGCGGTTGCGCTCGAACGCTTGCTGACCCGCGCGCACCGGCCCCACGGACGCCTGATCCTGATCGCCGC
>JBGSYY010000383.1:0-2515 GCA_041750675.1 Isosphaeraceae bacterium
CCCATGAGGGTGGCCGTGAGGGCGATGAGCAGGCCGCGATAGGCGTGGGCGAAGAAGCTGGAATCGCCGCGCAGGGCGAGCTTGAGTCCGCGAAGGCCGGCGGCGGTTTTCTCGCCGAGGTTGCGTCTGCCGGCGCGTGGGGTCCATTCGCCGGAGTCGTCGAACTCGGCGAGGCGGGCCTCGAGATCGGGATCGACGGAGATGGGCTTCAGCTCATCGTCGGTATCGAGTCTGGGTATAGACGATTTCTCGCGTGTGCGTGAGGGAAGGTGGACGCGAATGATACGACGGGAGGACATGGATGGGGCCTCACTGCGAGGGTGCGAATCGGGAGTCGAACCGTGTGCCGACGGCCGAACCGAGTCGCACGTTCGGACTGAAGCGCGGGGCCAGCTCGAAGCCGAAGGTGTAATTTTGCCGCTGGGGATCGACGGCGAGGCCGATGGAGGTGAGGAAGTCGGGTCCGATCTTGGTGAGCGAGAAGGTGGTGCCGAGGAGGATTCCGTTGCCGAAGTCGTAGGACATGGCAACCGAGGAATACCACTTGGGGCTGAGCCAATAATTGAAGGCCGTGTTGAGCGCGCTGGTGGCGATGGGGCCGGTGTTGATGATGGAGTAGCCGAGGTAGACGTTTCCGCGCGGGGGTCGGTTGATGGAGAGGCCGGCGGTGATGACGTTGAGGCCGAAGGGGTCGTTGGACTTGTTGGGTTCGGTGACGAGGATCGGGTTGCCCTGGATATCCCAGAATTCGAACCAGCCGGAGGAGACGATACTGGTGCGGTCGCCGAGGAACCATTCGTAGTTGTACATCGTTTGGCCGAGCGATTCGCCGAAGTTGTCGCGGGTGGAGTCGGGGAAGAAGGTGGTCTGGGCGTCGAGGATCATGTAGTCGATGATGCGGCGTCGGCCTTCGGGTCCGCGTTTGGTTTGGAGGCGTTGCGAGGTGCGAAAGGTGAGGGTTTCGATGGTGTCCTGAATGTCGGGCGCGAAGACGACGGGGTTGAGTGTGCGACGCAGGGTGAGCAGGCGTGGGTCGTATTGAGGGGGGAGCTGGCCACCGACGTAGTTGGTAAGCGCGAAGTAGCGGCGGCCGAATTCGTAGGTGTCGTCGTCGAGCTGGTCCTGGGTGCCGAGGCGGCTGAGGGATTCGCTGGAGTAGGCGGATCGGTAATCGATATCGAAGGACATTTTGTGGGCGAGGCCGTGGATGTTGTACAGCTCGCTTTCGACGTCGTGAAAGCCGCGCCAGGCCATGACGTTGAGGCGTGCGCCATAGGCACCCCAGGCGCGGCCGAGAGCGTCGTTACTGAGCTGGTTGTCCCAGCCCATGAGCTGGCCCTGGCCATAGGGTATGATCCGCATGAAGCCGAGATTGATCGGCATTTCAATCTGGTGCGTGGTCCAGGCGCGGCCGGACTGCCAGGGGCCGCTGGTGTTGGAGATTGGGTCGACGGGAAGGAATGCGAAGATGTTGGGATTGTTGACTTCGGCGGCGGTGTGGACGTTGGCGTAGTCGATGCCTGAGTTTTGGGAGTAGCTGAACAGGTTTCCGAAGAGGCTATCGCCGATCCGGTAATACTCGGCCTTGGGGAGCCACTGGGTGTCGGTGATCCAGTCCATGTAGTTGACCTGGCCGGTGACAGTGACCGCGCGGTTGCGGTTTTGGTAGTTGAGGTAGGCCAGGGTGTCTTGATCGAGGCCGGTGTCGAAAAGACGCTTGTAGTATTGTTCAAGAAAGTGGCGATCGGAATAGGCGCCGGCTTCGAGCTGGAGGCGCATGGTCTGATCGTCGTCGACCTGATAGCGGTCGAGCAGTTCGTGCATGTGGCGGAAGAGGAAGCGACCGCGAGCGTCGAGGAAGCTGGGGACGTCGAGCCGCTGGTATCCGGCCTTGCCTGCGCCGGGGGGGCCGTAGGTGACGATGGCGGGGCCGGTGCCGAGGACGTCGTTGTGTCCTTCGAGGATGCCCCAGACGTCGAAGTAGCCGAAATAGGGACGATCGACGCCGCGGGCGGGACCGCGTTTGTTGTAGGGATCGCGGAGGTCGCCGATGAGGTCGCGGCCGAACCAGCCGATCTCGGTGCCGATGGCGGGACCGCGGAGTGAGAGGTAGTCGAGGTCGAGGTTCCAGTTGTCGATGAAGGTCGGCTTCTCGCGACCGATCAGCTTGAACATGTTCCAGTCGCTGAGAGCCTGGTAGCCGAAGTAGGTACCGTAGCGGAAGGAGAGGTTGCGGATGGGTGGATCGAGGTCGTCGGTAGTTTGGATTCGGGGCCAGAAGAAGACGGGGACAGGACCGATGAAGTAGGTGTTGTTGCGGGAGTCGATGAGCCAGGAGGATTCGGGGGGGGGCGAAAGGCCGGGACCGCGGCTGACGATGCCGCCGGTGGCAGGGTCGGTGAGGGGTTGTTCGATGCGTCGGACGTCGATCGAGCTGGAATTGAAGCGGTAACCTGGCTCGGGGAAGCGGCTGCCTGTGGTGGTGGTGCCGTCGGCGCTGATGCGCGGCGGGCCG
>JBGSYY010000384.1:0-3604 GCA_041750675.1 Isosphaeraceae bacterium
GTCGCGACGGCCGCCGGATCGGCGTGGCCGTGGAAGCTCTCCAGACGATGGCGCAACGCGCGACGCGCGGGCGCTTCGGGATCGTCGGGCGAGGCGTCCGACAGCGCGTCGGTGCCGATATAAGTCAGCCGATACAGAGCCGACTGCGCGCCACGCCCGCCCACTGCCAGATACATCGCTCCGTCGATCGGGTTGACAACGATGTCCGTCAGCGGCAGCGGCTGGCCGCTCAAGAAATCCTCAGCCTCCGCCGTGTAGCTTGCGCCCTTGGCCTTGAGGTGTACGGCGCGGAGCTTGCCGAAGCTCCAGTCGCTGATGAACAGGGCGTCCCGGTACTTCTCAGGGAAGTTCGCCCCGTAGCCGAAGGTAATGCCGGTGGGCGATCCGGGGCCGATGTCGACCACCGCGCCGAAGCTGTCCAGATAGTGTTCGGGCCACTTGCCCGAGCCGTTGCGGAAGCCGAACTCGGAGCCGGAGATTATGTGATTGACGCGGGTCGGTCGATACCAAGGAGCGCCGATGTCCCACTCCATGTCCGCGTCATAGGTGAATAGCTCGCCGTCGCGGTTGAAGGCGATGTCGAACGGGTTGCGGAGGCCCATCGCGATCAGCTCCCACTCCTTGCCCTCGGGATCGGTGCGGGCGATCCACCCTTGCGGGGCCAGCGAGTCGTCCATGAAGCCGGTCGGAATGCGATTGGCCAGGTTGTCCTCGCTCCAGACACGCGGCACGCGCGACGAGTCCACCTCCGTCAGCGCGGTCGAGTTGCCGCAGACGACATAAAGCGATTTGCCATCGGGCGAGAGAACAATCGAGTGCATCCCGTGCTCGCCGCCGCCCTTGATCTCGCGGAGCAAGGCCACCTCGTCGTACTTGTCGTCGCCGTCGGTGTCGCGGACTCGATAGAACCCATGCGTGCCGCGCTCGTTGACCATCACATAAAGGCTGTCGAACGCGTAGAGCAAGCCGTGCGCGCCCGCCAGGTCGACGCCGATCTCCTCCGGCTCAATCGTGCCGCTGCGGTTCGGGGTCGGCAGGGTCATGCGATAGAGCTTGCCATTCTGATCGGCGGCGATCAGCCGGCCCTTGGGATCGGTGCAGAGCGCCACCCAGGAACCCTGGCTCTCCTTGGGCACGGAGTACAACAGGTCGAGCTTGAACCCCTCAGTGACGCGCACGTTGCCGGCGGCCGCTTCGGCGGCCGTGCTCAACGACTTGATGCGGATGTCCTTGAACCGCACGGTCATCGGCTGGCCGGCGTGTAGCTGCAACGCGAGAATGCCGGAGTCGAGCCGCTTGCCCTTGGCGTCGTCGAAGACGTCCACGGTCGGCACGCCGTTGATGAAATGTTGGAGATGATTGCCTCTGGCGATGACAGCGTATTCATTCCAATCGTCCTTCTTGATCTGGGCCTGGATCTCCTCGGATGTTCCGAGCCTACCGGTCACCTCCTTTTCGCCTTCGGGGGTCCAGGTCACCGTCTCTCCGCGCAGGGCCATGATGCCGCGTCGGCCCGCGCCGTCGGCCTCGTCGTAAAGAATGCCCGAAAACATCGGGCCGGCCTCCATATCGGCCTGATAGCCGGCCGCGACAAAGTCGCCCTTGTCCTGGCTGCGATACTGGATGCCGGAGTTGGCGAAGCCCATGTCGTTGTTCGCGGTGATCTTGTAAGCGAGCCGCAGTTCGAAGTCGTCGACCTTCAGATTTTCACCGTCCGACCTGGCGAACAGGAACGTGTTTCCCTTGAGTGGATTCTCCGGCGTGGTCCGGCCGACAATGGCCCCATCCTCCACCGACCAGAACCCGGCCATCCCCGCCCAGCCGTCCAGCGTCCGGCCGTCAAAGAGCTTGCGAAACCCCGGCTCGGGCACGAACCCGCCCGGCTGACCGCCCTCCACCGGGTCGTCGAGCGCCTTGATGTCGCTCTCGACCTCCGACTTCGCATCCACCTGCATCCGGCCGGCGATGGCCAGAGAAACGCAACCGAACAGCGAGAGCGCAACAAGCCCCCATGTCCTGGTGCCAAACGACACGGTCCGCATAGAGGAATCCTCGCTCGAGAAACTTCGCAATCGGGAAAATCGAAACCGACCCGGTGGGCCGACCGACCATTTTTGCGTGATCAAGACCCGCCCGTCATCCGGCCGCTCAGTCAGCGGCTTCACAGGACTTGCCGGTGTACCGCATGGGACTCTGCCTGTCCATGATCTGGATCAGCGTCCAGTGCGGAAACTGGGCGACTTCCGAAGCCCCAACGGGGCGGCTTTATTCTAGCCTGGGGCAACGCCCCAGGACCGAAGTGCCCACCCAAAGCTGAGGGGCGAGCAAGCCCGCCCCGATCTCAGCGATCCGTGCGAAAATCGCTCGAACCGGGCATCGCGTCGAGCCGTCGAAGGGTCTGCTCGTCGTGCTTGCCTGCATAGAACTTGTCGAGCAACCGGGCGAAGACCGAGCCTGGCGGCGTCACAACCGCGAACAGCGTCGCGCTCGATCTCAGCTTCAAATAATCCGGCGAGCCGAAGATTTCCTGCGCGGAACGCCCCTCGACACTCAGGGCCGCCTCCACGCACTCGACCAGCCTCGGCCCGAGCAACGGATGGTCCAGATAGGCCCTGGCCTCATCGAGCGATTTGATCGCGTAACGGCGCGACGTCGCGCTAAAGCCCAACCCGTCGATCTGCGGAAAGATGTACCACATCCAGTGCGACCGCTTCCGCCCGGCCTTGATTTCGGCCAGCGCCCGCTCGTAGTCATCCACCTGAGCCCTCACGAACCGGCCCAGCTCATGCGGATCATGATCGACCATTGCCAGCCTCTCCCCTCCATCTCATCATCACACGGCGGTCTCGCCCCGATTCGATCGCTCCCCAACCCAACGGGGACTGGCTCCGTCGGTCTACCGAGTTGTCTGTCACCAGTCTGATCGACGCACTGAGCCCGCGATTTCGTCCGGGCTTACGGGCCGTACGCCCGGTGTCCGGATGGCGAGCACTCGAACGAGATTCCCCAGCAAGGAGAATAATTCCAGCGTACTCCCTTCCTCCAGGTCGTGGCACTCTCAATGAACCGATCAACCGGGGGGATCTCCGGCCGATCGTTGATGGTGCTGACAGGCGGGAGCTTTCGTCAGCGCGCCGCCTGGCCTCGCGCGCCTTCGCGTGTCGGGTGAAAACAACGCACGTCATCCCGTCATTCGCCGTTCGGGTTGTCGAGATTTCCCCGGAATTGGTATGTTTTGACGATGGAAGCCACGACGACACACCGCGTGCGGAAAGCCCCGCATCCGACCCCTCCCAAAACACTCCCCACGAGCAAGCCCGAAGCCGGGCGCGACGCGAGCCCGGTGGTCGATCCGCCGCCCCGTCGCGGCCTGTATTACGGCTGGGTGATCCTCGGCGTGGCCGGGATGGGCATGTTCATGTCCGGCCCCGGCCAGTCGTATTCGATGGCCGCGTTCGTCGACCCGATGCTGGTCGATCTCGGCCTGCCGCGCAGTCAGTATTCGCTGGCCTACCTCGTGGCGACATTGGTGAGCGGCGCGACGCTGCCGTTCCTCGGGCGGCTGGTCGATCGCCAGGGCGCTCGCCGCGTGCTGCCCGGCCTG
>JBGSYY010000385.1:0-3732 GCA_041750675.1 Isosphaeraceae bacterium
GTCGGCCTGGGCTCGCCCGGCACCATGGACATCCACCAGGGCTTGCTGCTCGATCCGCCCAACCTCCCCGGCTGGGACAACTGGCCGATCCGCGAGAAACTGGCCGAACGACTCAAGGCGCGCACCGTGCTTCAAAACGACGCCAACGCCGCCGCCTACGGCGAGTTCTGGGTCGGGGCAGGGCAGGCCGCCAGCAGCCTGGTGCTCTTCACTCTCGGTACCGGCATCGGCGGCGGCATCGTCGAAAACGGCCGCATCGTCGAGGGTCGCCACAGCCACGGGGCCGAGGTCGGCCACATCATCATTCAGATGGAGAACGGCCGACGCTGCTCGTGCGGTCAGTTCGGACACCTGGAGGGCTACGCCTCGGCGACCGCCCTCGTCAAACGCGCTCACGAGGCCCTCGATGCCGGCGAACGCTCGTCGCTGTCCCGCCACCGCGATACCGGAAACCTGACCGCCCAGGCGATCGACGAGGCCGCCGACGTCGGCGACCCGCTGGCGCGTCGTCTGATGCACGAGACGGCCCGTTATCTGGCCGTTGGCGCCGTCTCGATGATGCATACCATCGACCCCGACATCATCCTCTTCGGCGGCGGCATGATCGCCTCGGGCCCGCGCCTGCTCGAGGACATTCGCACCCACATCAACCAGATCGCCTTTCCTGTCCCAGCTCGCCTGACCCGAATCGACTACGCCTCGCTGGGCGGCGACGCCGGCTTCATCGGAGCGGCCGGTTGCGCTCGCATGGCCTTCGGCAAGCCCAGGGAAGAAGCCTGAGCCCCCATAATGGCAAAGCCCGGCGCGGCGATTGAGGCCGCCGCGCCGGGCTTTTTCCGGTACAGATCACGCTGCGATTCGCGAATGGGTCACTTCGACCCACCCGCTTCCTTGCGATACTTCTCCAAACGCTCGGTCATTTCGGCCTGCGCCTCGTCGCCCGAGAGCTTGACGGCCAATTCCTGGTGTTCGAGGGCCTTCTTCAGGTCGCCGCTCAGGTATTCGGCATAAGCCAGGGTGTCGAGAATCGAGCCGTCTTTCCAGTCACTCGCCTCGCAGGCCTTGGTCGCGACCTCGACGACCGAAGCGAGCGCCGCCTTGCTCGGCTTCCGCCCCGCCGCGGGGTCGATTAGCGTCCAGGCCAGGTAGTTGAGGAATTGAACATTCTCGGCGAGTGGGCTTTTGGTCAGTTCGGACGCATACGAGGCCGCCTTGTCCGGCTCGGTCGCTAGCAAAATTTGAAACTTGAGGTTGCTGAGCTGGCCCGAACCTTCGGGATCGGCAGCGATCAGCTCCTCGATCTCGGGCAGCAGGCCCACGGCGGCCTTCGCGCTGCCGGCCTGCTGCAGTTTGCCCATGAGGACACCCATCTTCTGCTCGCCGGCCTTGGCGGCCTTCCGCCTGCTGGCGGCTTCCTCACGGTTCCAGGTGCCGGCCACAACTGCCTCAAGCGGCTTGTCCAGCTCCATCGGGTGACCGATCCAGGCCACCATGCCGTCACCGTCGATTATGAACGAAGTCGGTATGCCGTTCTCGCCGGCCGCCGTCATCCAGCCCTGGGCCATCTTGCCTTCGTTGGCCGACTCGCCGGCCGCCACCTGGTCGATCGCCACCCGGTAGTCCATCTTCTCGCCCATCTCCTTGACGAACGGCTCCACTCCCGAGAAGTCCTCCTCAAGGATGCTGACGCCGATGAAGTTCACTTTCGGGTATTTCTTCTGCAGCTCGGTCAGGTGCGGAATGCTCGTCTTGCACGGCCCGCACCAGGTCGCCCAAAACTCGACCACGTAGAGATTGCCCGGCTTGAAGCCGTCGACCGCCTCGCCCTTCACCCATTCCGACACCGCCAACTTGGGCGCTTTGCTTCCTACGGTCAGCGCATCCTGGGCACCCGCCCGGACCGCCACCACCGCCACCAAAAGACCCATCCCGATCATGAACTTCTTCATCACTTGGCTTCGCTCCTCATGGCCTGATGTTCCCGACCGAATCGACACCACCGATCCGCTATTTCGACCTACGCATTGTACCCAGATGCTCCCCCCGCCCCGCTAGACCCTGCACGCCGCTTTTCGAGTCGGCAAAATCGGCCTTGGTCGCAGCCACTGAGCGGCCGTCGCATTTTTGAAGCACCAGACCGCACAACAGTTAACTTCCTGATTATCCATGACTTCGGCAATATCGAAGGGGCCTCTGTCCCAGTTCCACACCTTCATCCGTAGACATGGGGCACAGTATTTCATTCAAATCGCACTCTCGACGAGTCGCACTTCGTTCACTTTGTGATTTTTTGGATCTCTTAATCACGCAACGAGGCCGCAGCGTCTCGGACACTCTCCCTCGGAGCTTTTCGACAATGATGTTTTGGAATCCGCGTCGTCTCGTTTCTCAAGCCACCGCACGGACGCGGACAGCCAAACGATCACTTTCTCGACGCCGTGGTCTGGCGGCGCTCGAGGCCCTGGAAGGCCGCCAGCTTCTCAATTCCAATTTGCTGCTCGACATTAATCGCGCGGCCAGCAACCCCCAGGCGTTGATCTCGGTCGGCTCCAGCCGTTACTTCCTCCAGCAGGAAGGAACCGACATCAACCTCTACCGCAGCCTGAGCAACGGCGCGCCGACCAGTATCGCCACGTTCCCGACGGTGGTCAGCGTCGGCGGGTCACCGCAGAGCGTCTTCCAGCCCGGGGCTGAGCTGGAAAATGCGCGGATCGTCGGCACCCGGGCCTACTTCGTCGGCAACGACGGCACCAACGGCCGAGAGCTTTGGATGCTCGACGACAGCACCGGCCAGGCCCAGATGGTCAAGAACATCAACCCGGGCGGCGAATCCGCCCTGGTCCGGCTTGCCGACTCCACCACGGCCGTGCTCAACAACGTCCTCTATTTCACGGCCACCGATGGTGCCACCGGCTACGAACTGTATCGATCCGACGGCACGACCAACGGCACGTTCAGCCTGGGCAATATCAACGGCACGATTGAAGACTCCCGCGTCGGCAATCTCACCGTCTTCGGCAACCGCGTCTACTTCACCGCGGAAAACCCAGCCACCGGCCGCGAACTTTACCGCACCAACGCCAACGGCAACGGCGTGGAGCTGGTCTCCGACATCTACGCTGGCTCGACCGGTTCCGACCCTGCCGAACTGACCGTTTCCGGCGGTGTGCTCTACTTCTCGGCCAAGCATCCGACGGTCGGTCGCGAGCTATGGCGGCTCAACTCCGCCGCCACGGGCGTCGAGCTGATGACCGATCTCCGCACCGGCACCGCCAGCTCTGACCCAATCTCACTGGTCGATGCCGGCGGCACGCTGGGATATTCGGCCCTCGACAATGGCAACGTGCGCCGGCTGGGGATCAGCCAGGGCACGGACGTCAGCTCGCGGTTCGTCACTCAGCCGATTCTGGGCCCCACCGCGTTCCTGGGTAGCCTTGCGGCGGTCGGCACCGACCTCGTCCACACCGTCTCCAGCCCACTCGGCACCGACCTCTGGGTCTATCACGCCGCCACCGACACCACCGAGCAGCTCCTCGATCTCTTCCCCGATTCCAGCACAACCCTCCAGCTCGGCTTCACCACGTTGACCACCGGCGGCCGGCTCTATTTCGCCGCCATCGACCCGGCGACTTCCCTCCAGTACCTCGGTGCGACCAATGGCTCGCCGGCAGGCACGGCGGTCCTCGGCGCATTCAACCCCGGTGGCACCCGCGGCCAGCTCGCCGACCAGGG
>JBGSYY010000386.1:0-15609 GCA_041750675.1 Isosphaeraceae bacterium
CTGTCCAGGCCCTCGACGAGGCCCGGGCCGCCGAGGCCGCCCAAGGGCCGCCGATTCTCGCCGGTAATACATCCATTACTTTGAAGGTTAACGGCCAGGACCGACCTGTCGAGGTCGAACCACGCTGCACCTTGCTGGACACGCTTCGCAATCGCCTCGACGTCACCGGTCCCAAGCGGGTTTGTGACCGGGCGAGTTGCGGTGCCTGCACGGTGCTGCTCGACGGCGAACCGGTTTACTCCTGTACCACGCTTGCCGTGAGCTGCCAGGGACATGAGATTCAGACCCTGGAGAGCTTCGACGAGTCGGGCGTGCCGACCGCCTTCCACCAGAACGACGGCCTCATGTGCGGCTACTGCACGCCGGGTTTCGTCACCGCGTGCAAGGCAATGCTCGACAAGAATCCCAACCCGACGCTGGAAGAGGTCCGCAAGGGCCTGGACGGCAACATTTGCCGCTGCGGCACATACATTGGCGTTCTCCAGGCCGCTCTCGATGCGGCCAAGGCCCTCAGGAAGGAGGCGTGAGTCATGGCTTCATGGCCTGAGAACCCCCGCCTGATCAGCGGCGAAATCCCCCGCGTCGACGGCCTGGGCAAGGCATCGGGCAAGACAAAGTATCCCTCGGACATTCATCCCGAGGGAATGCTCTTCGCCGTCATGCTCTATAGCCCCCATGCCCATGCGAAGATCAAGTCCATCGACACCTCCAAGGCCGAGAAGATCAACGGCGTGCGAGGAGTGCATCTGCTGGCCAAGGAAGGGGCGACCCTCCGCTTCCAGGGCGACGACATAGCGGCTGTCGCCGCGGATACCGAGGAATTGGCCCTCGACGGCGCCCGTGCGATCGAGATCGAATATGAGATTCTGCCGCACGTCGCCACCGAACGTCAGGCCATGGCCGACGACGCACCAAAGGTCAACCCCCGCGGCAACGTCCAGAAAGGGCGAGCCCAGGTCAACGGCGAGCCGGATAGTGCATTTGATCAAGCCGATGCGGTCGTCGAGGCGACCTACTCGGTTCCCGTCATCACCCACGTGTGCCTCGAAACCCACGGCCTCACCGCCCGTTGGGACAGCGAGAACACCATCACGGCTTGGGCCAGCACTCAGAACGTGATGGGCGTCTCCGGCGAACTGGGCGGCGCATTCAACATTCCACCCACGAACGTCACCACCCTGACCGAGGTCATGGGCGGCGGCTTCGGCTCCAAGTTCAGTGCCGATAGCTGGGGAATCGCGGCGGCCGAACTGGCCAAGAAGACCGGCAAGCCGGTCAGGCTCTTCCTCGATCGCGCCCAGGAGCACATGGCCGCCGGCAACCGCCCCAGCGCCACCGGCAAAGTCAAGATTGGCGTAACCAAGGACGGCAAGATCGTCGCGCTGACCGCCGACACCTACGGCACCGGCGGCATCGCCCGCGGCGCGGGTTTTCCGCTGCCGTATGTCTATGAAGTCCCGAACAGCCGTCGCGAGCACTCCGACGTCTTCCTCAACGGCGGCAACGCCCGCGCCATGCGTGCCCCCGGCCATCCCGAGGGCTGCTGCCTGATGGAGGCCGCCGTCGACGACGTGGCCGAGAAGCTCGGCATCGACCCGCTCGAGTTCCGGCTCAAGAACCTGCCCGAGGGCGACTTCAAGACACCAATCTACCAGGCAGAGATCGTCCTGGGCGCGGAGAAGATCGGCTGGTCGGAGCGGAAGCCTCGCGGCAAGGCCGAGGGGAAGGGTCCGCTTCGGATTGGCTACGGCATGGCCCTGCACACTTGGGGCGGCGGCGGAGCGCAAGACAAGCAGGTCAACTGCATCATCAGCCCCGATGGCTCGGTCGAGCTTCGAAGCGCGACCCAGGACATCGGCACCGGCGCCCGGACGATCCTGGCGATCATCGCGGCCGAGGTGCTGGGGCTTGAGGTCAAGGATGTCTACTCCAACATCGGGAACTCGACGTTCCCGCCGGGCCAGGCCTCGGGCGGCTCGACCACGACGCCCTCGATGGCGCCACCGGCCCTGAACGCCGCGACCCAGGCCCGCGACGAGCTGTTCAAGCGCGTCGGCAAGGCGATCAATGAAGACCCGTCGAAACTCTCGCTCGCCAAGGGCAAATTGCTCGTCGACGGCAAGGAAACCATGTCGTTCGCCGACGCCTGCCGCAAGCTGGGCATGATGCCGGTGAGCGTGACGGCCGGCTTCACCGAGGGGCTTTCGTCCAACGGTGTCGGCGGCTGCCAGTTCGCCAAAGTCGAGGTCGACACCGAGACCGGCGTTGTGCGAGTCAAGAAGATCGTCGCCGTTCAGGACTCGGGCCTGATTCTCGACATGCTCACCTGGCGCAGCCAAATTTACGGCGGCGTGATCGGCGGCCTGAACTACGGGCTGTTCGAGGAACAGGTGATGGACCCAACCACTGGCCTGTTCCTGAATGCCGACATGGAACTGTACAAGCTCGCCGGAGCCAGTGACATCCCGGAAATCGACGTCATCGCCTATCACACCGAGGAAATGCGAAAGCGTGGCGTGATCGGAGTCGGCGAGCCGCCCACGATCAGCACGTCCGCCGCGATCGGCAACGCCGTGTCCAACGCCATCGGTGTCCGCGTCCCGCGGTGGCCGATGTCGCCGATGAATGTGCTCAACGCCATGACGAACCAGGAATCTTGATCCCCAACGAGGAGGGCGCACCCCGATGAGAGCTTTCGAGTACGCCAGCCCGACCAGCGTCGACGACGCGATCAAGGCCCTGGCGAGCCATGAGACAAGCGCGGCGCTGGCCGGCGGAACCGACCTGCTCAGCCGGATGAAGGAGGATGTCCTCCGTCCGGGTCGACTGGTCTACGTCAAAGCAATCAAGGACCTTACGGGCATATCCGTAGATCGTACCGCCGTTTCGATCGGCGCCAGCACGAGGCTTGTCGACCTTGTCGAGCATCCGGCGCTGAAGAGCGACTTCCCGTCGCTCCATCAGGCAGCCCTCGAAGTGGGTACCCCCCAGGTTCGCAACATGGCGACCCTGGGCGGCAACCTACTTCAGAGGCCGACCGACTGGTATTTCCGCAACGGCTTTGGCCTGCTCGGCGGCAAGAAGCAGGGCCGAAACCTGGTGCGGGACCTGGAAGGCGAATACGCGCCGATCGACGTTCCGGAAAAGGCACACCTCGTCCGGGATGGCGACAACCGCTACGCCGCCATCTTCATGACCGACGGCGACGCCTTGTACGTCAACACTTCAAGCCTCGCACCGCCCCTGATTGCGCTCGGGGCGCAGGCGACACTCCTCGGCCCAGACGGCGAGCGAACAGTCGAGGTGGCAGACCTCTACCGTATCCCGAAATCTGCCGACGAGAGCGAGTTGACCATCAAGCCAGGCGAACTACTGACCCGGGTCTCCTTCCCCTCGTCCAAGATCCTCAACGCGACTTACGAGATTCGCCAGAAACAGTCGCACGACTGGCCGCTCGTTCTCTGCTCGGTCGCTCTCGACATGGACGGAGACAACGTCGCCAAGGCGTCGATCGTGCTCGGCTCGGTCGCTCCGATCCCTTACCGTTCCGCCGCCGCCGTACAGGCGATCACCGGCAAGCCGATCAACGCCGAAACCGCCGAGGCCGCCGCCAAGGCCGCTACCGAAGGCGCACAGCCCCTCTCGATGAACGGCTATAAGGTCGCCCTCACCCGCACAGCCGTCAAGCGAGCCCTGCTCGCCGCCGCCGGCCAGCGCTATTGGGAGGCTTGAGCAACATGGACGAACCGATCCAGGATAGTTCGCAGCCTTCCATCACACCTTGCCGCCACCTCAGGCATAAGGGCATGTACGTCTACACCGACGGCTCCTCCGGCGATGCGCATGACGGCTATGACAACACAATCTTCTGGTGCCTCAAAACCATGAAGAGCTTCGGCCCCGACGACGACCTCGTCGATCGCGAAGGCTGCTGCAACGGCGAGCGCACTTGCCACGAAGCGCTCTAAACCATTCTCTTGCGTGCCAAGTCTCAGCGGCCCGGAGCGCTCTCAGCGCGCCGGGCCGCGTGTGTTGGTTCGAGAGTCAACTCGCCCCTCTGAGTTTGGTCGTCCATCCGTCCAGGCGTTTTCCCCGGCACGCTCAATCTGCATTGGCTCGCTCAGTGTCTCGTCAAGCTCGGTCAGAAATCGGCTGGGAGTCGCAAGCTGAACCGACATCCGGCCCCGGCGGTCGAGCATCTGAGGATAAATGAGGTATAGCTCGTCTTGAGCACGCGACACGGCCACGTAAAAAAGCCGGCGTTCCTCCTCCAAGCCTTCCTCCTCGTCCAGGGCACGCGCGTTGGGAAAACTCTCCTCGACAAGCCGGATCACATGAACGCGACTCCACTCCAGCCCCTTTGCCTGGTGAATCGTGCTGAGAATCAGCGAATCCTGGGGATCGTCGGCGGCCACCATGTCAGCGGAAAACACATCACCCGCGAGCAAGACATCCGAGACGAACCGCTCCAAATTCTCGTAGCGAGTGGCAAGCAATTCCAGCTGCGCTAGGTCGCCCAGCCGGTTGTCCGCCCGGTCGTAATGGCCCCGGACATAGGCTGAGTAGCCTCCGGCGGCAATGCGTTGGATCGCCGCCGCAGGGTGTGCCGCCGGCTCAACCTGGCGGATTTTTCTCAGGTCGGCCACCAGACCAGCGAACATCCCACGCCCCTTGGCCGGCACGGCGGCCATGGCCGCCGGACTTTCCAGCCCTTGCCACGGATCGGCCTCGGCCCCCATCACCTCGCAGACGGCCGACGCCTTTGCCGTGCCTACCCCAGGCACCATTAGCAGCAATCGCCGCCAGGCCGGCTCATCACGCGGGTTCAATTGCACGCGGAGAAAAGCCAACACGTCCTTAATGTGGGCTTGCTCATAAAACCGAATCCCGCTGCGCACCTGATAAGGGATCTTCCGCGCCACCAGCTCAGCCTGCAGCACCACGCTGTCGTAGTGATTTCGATACAAAACCGCTTGTCGTGAAAGCTCGACACCCTGGTCGCGACCCTCAAGCACAAGCTGGCAGACAGTCTCCGCCTCCTCAAACGCATCCGCCGCCGCGATTCGCGCCGGCAGCGGACCAGTCGGGCGGGTCGCCGTCAACCGCTTGGGATAACCGGTACGGTTCATTGCGATGACCGCCGAGGCAAAGGCTACGATCTCCGGCGTGGAGCGATAGTTGATATCCAGCGAAAAGACGCGAGCCTCGGGATTCCTCTGGGGAAACTTCAAAATGTTGTCATAATCCGCCCCGCGAAACCGATAGATCGACTGCGCATCATCGCCCACCGCGGTCAGGTTCCCATGCCCAGCGCGTGCGAGCTTCTCGACAATCGCAACCTGTGGGCGGTTGGTATCCTGCAATTCGTCGACCAGGATGTGGCGAAATCGTGAGGCAAGCGACTTACGTGCTTCCGGAAACTCGTCAATTAATCGCAACCACTGACTCAGCAAGTCGTCATAGTCGAGACAGCTCGCGGCCAGTTTTCGTTCGCAATACCTCGCGGCCGTAGCCTGTAGCTGTGGTAGCCAGTCGAGCAACCTCGGATAGGCCGTGTTCACAAGCTCGTCGAGGCCTCGCCCTCGATTGAATGCCTCGGAAATCAGGTCGCGAACCAGCGCGGGCTTCGGCGTGTATTGTTGCGTGCTGGTTAAGCCGGCCGTATGCATCGCCATCTTGATCAAATCCAGCTGATCCTCTCCATCCAGGATGGTAAAGCTGGGTGTGAAGCCGAGAGTCTCGGCATATTGACGAAGCACTCGATTTCCGACGTGATGAAACGTCCCTGCCCACACCCGCGCGGCCGACGAGCCCACAAGCCCCTCCAGCCGAGCCATCATCTCCCGCGCAGCGCGGCGAGTAAACGTCATGAGCAGGATTGACTCCGCGGGAACACCCGAGGCGATCAGATGCGCGACGCGATACGTGATCACGCGCGTTTTTCCCGAGCCGGGACCAGCGAGAATGAGATTGAATCCCGGAGGTGCCGTGACAGCTGCGAGCTGCTCGGAATTGAGGTCCGTGGCCAGGGCCGCCGCAAGTCGATCGTTGGGTGCGCGTTCGAGGCGGATCTTGCGCATAGGTGAGTTTGAGTGTGCAAAAGGGGGGGGCTAACCTGGGAGGCAGACGGCATCAAGTCTGGATCGTTATTATAAGATCTCAATCCACCCACGTGGCGAAGCAATTGGCTCGCCTATATTTCCGAGATCACAACCCGCACCAAGCACGACGCACTGGTAACCGAAATGCCCAATTCCGACCTCTCGAATTCCCTAACAATCATTCGCGAGCCAAAGGTCTATCTCGTCGGCCAACAAGTCGTCGACGACTCGGAACTCACGCGTTTTCTGGCCGACCACAACGTGAGCCACTGGAGGACCGACACCGAAGAGGCCGGCGAAATCCTGGTCGAAACGGCAGGTCGGCTTTGCTACATGTCGTTCGCTCGACCCCGGCCCGGCGGCAACCACGCCTACATCGACCATATCCTGGAAGTCGGGCACGGCTCGGTGCTCGAACATGCCGTCTTCAATCTAATCCTCACCGGCGTCAGCCGTTCGTTTACCCATGAACTGGTTCGTCATCGTGCGGGGTTCGGATATAGCCAGCTCAGCCAGCGTTTTGTCGACGAGAGCGAAGCCGAGTTCGTCGAACCGGACCCCATCGCTGACGACCCGGAACTGCATCGTATCTGGCTGGAAGCCGTGACGTCCTGCCAGACGGCCTACAAAAACCTCGCCGATGGACTCGCCGCGAAATTTTCAGAGATTCCGGACCGAACCTTGCGCCGCAAAAAAGCCCGCGAGGCGGCCCGAAGCATTCTGCCGAACGCAACCGAAACCAAGATCTTCGTGACCGGCAACGCACGAGCCTTGCGGCACTTCATCGAAATGCGTGGCGATGCCGCCGCCGATGCCGAAATCCGCAAGGTCGCACTCGCCGTGCTGCAAGTACTTCAGGTCGCCAGTCCCAATCTGTTTGGCGATTATCAAATCCTCAACCTTCCGGAAGGTGGACAGTCCGTGTCCACCACGCATCGGAAAGTCTAGATCTGATCTTCACTTCACGAATCGCTCACCACCAGAGCCGCGATCGTTCCAGAAGGAATCCAACGCGGTCCCCACGCACCAACCGCGAAGCGGCGTCGGCCAACGAGCGTCGAATCTGTGCCTGAACGAAGCGAAGGATTGCCATGTCCTTGCGCAGGTTCACTCCAGTCGTTTGCGGTCCGTCGGAACCGGCATCCAACTCGCCTACGGGACGATAAATCGTCTCCAGAAGCGAAGATGCCCAAATTCCGTTGTGCTCATTTCCCGGGACGTAAACTGGGTTGGCGAGCGAGATCGGGCGCTCCAGCGTGACCGTCGACGATGCCAGAAACAAGCCGGTCACGATCGGATAGCGATTGAGATTTTCCCAGTCACCGATGGGGATCGGCTCGGAAAGGGCCAAGCCCTGCGAGCGAAACGCCTTTTCGGTCATCTCAGCGCAATACAGCTTTTGATCGCTCAGGTCGAACTCGAAATCAAAGAGCGGCTGTTCTTCAAAAACACGTCGACAGTACGCAACGACACCATCGGCATGCTTCTGAATATCGGCCCGCATGCGCTTCGCTCCAAACGGACCTACGTTGTCCAAAACCCAGACGACGAATGGCTGGCGGCGGACTCCGGCCGCACTGCAATCGTAGACGAACCGTCGACCCTCCTCGATCGCAACAACCCCCGTATGCGAGAACGGGCTACCCGTGGCGTTGGCAATGAAACGGCTAAACGGAAAATAGCCGAGTAGGGTACGCGCGTCATCGAGCCGGAAAACCACGTCGCCATCCTTCAAATTCGCATCGCCCCAGGCCTCCCATTCAGCCATCGACGGTGTCATGGGGATCGCCGGCAGTCTCCCCTCGCGACGCGCCGCCGTCGCTGCAGGTCCCCACGGATTCCCTTCCCAACCGGCTGGCCGCATCCTGTCCGTCGGTCCACCGGGATCCTGGACCTGCGTCGAGAGGGCGACAATCCAGCAGTAAACCCAAAGCATGACATATCCTCAATCGAACGTCTTGGCGACTCGCAACGAACGACTCCCGAGAACACCCGAGAATGACAGTTTTGATGGCGAGTTATCAATCATCTATTATATGATCGCCGAGGCCCCGGTCAAGGGGCCTCGGCGGTCGCGGGATGCCTGATCAAGGCTCGTTGGCGGCAATTTCCGCCTTCAAGACTTTCTCGATACGATCGCGGCATTCCTCAAGGTGCGCACGCGTCGTATCGTCAATCTTAGCGTCCTTACGCTCGACGACTGCAGCGATCTTCTCCTCAAGCTGGCGCAAGTGCAACCGAGCCAGTGAGCGGGCGTCCGCCGGTGCCGTGCCGCCACTGAAGATCACAAACGAGACCCGATCGTTCACCCCACCACGCGAATTGCCCAGAACCATCGTCGAGAGCCGCTTAAGATGCTCGCGCTGAAGGTTGCGGCGAATGGTCGAGATCTTCATTTCCGAGTCCGCCGGCGCTGCCAGCTCGCTCCAGACGCCTTCCGAGAGAGTCCGGAACAGCTCCGAGAGCGTGAGCGGCTTCGTCTCCGGCTCAGCTTGCAACTCCTGATTCTGTAGCCGGGTCAGAACGTCTGACCGCAAGCAGTTATCGAGGGCGATCCTCTGAATCTGCAAGATCCGGTCGTAGATCGGATAATCGATATTCGCACTTGAGTTCTCACCCCAGTGGCTCCACCGCTCGATGCCGAGCCGTCGCAGCGTACGCGGCGAAAACCCGCCAATCTTGTCGCTGAAGATCTCCTGGACCAATAGCTCAAGCGCCTCGCGCTGCTTCGCTCCGGCAACGGGCTCGATCGGGTCATGCGCGTCCTTATCCGCCTTGTGGTGTCGGCTGACATACTGACCACCCACATGCTGGCTCGCCAGTTCCGCCGCGTTGCCCCACTGAGCCAGCAGGAAGCTGAACGCGCTGCGCACCCGCGCCCACGATTCGCCGTCCTTCACAACCTTCGTATCCAGATCCTTCATCAGCTCGTTCGCCAGCATGATTCGCTGCCGGGCGAACTTGCAGGTGTCCGACCCAAGGTCGTAGGCGTTGACCAACGGATCGTTGTTCACCATCAGATCCTCATCCGTGGCGAACGCCAGATCGGCTTCCGGAGCACGTGAGGCGATCTTGGCCAGTTCCTTCGACTCGTCGCCGTCGATCGGCTTGTACGCGTACTCGATCGCCCAGTAATCGTAAGGACCAAGCGTTGTGCTGAAGTAATCCCCTTGCGTCTGTCCGCTCGGAGCGAGGTTGATCGGCGTATAGTCCATCACGCTGCCCGTGTTGCCGCGACTGCGTGTGATCGCCGTGTCGTTGAGCTGGTCCGCGGAGAGCATCCCGCTGCCACGGAAGTTGTGCCGCAAGCCCAGCGAATGGCCGACCTCGTGCATCGTCACTTCCTTGATCCCCTGGCCGATCAGGTCCTCGGGTAGCTTGATCTCAGCCGATTTTTCCTTCTCCTTGTCCTCCGGCTTCACGTCGTCCCGCGTCAGTGCGAGCGCCGCGAGGCTCATCTCCGTGCGAATCCCCGAGGCGAACTGGCAAGCCGAAGCGTTCGAACCGGCGACTCGCTGGGCCAGAAACGCCTGAATCGGCGACCAGCCCGAGGGAACAAGTGCAAGCCGCTGTCCGTTCCGAGCAAGCCCATCAACTTCACCCACGTCGAGCAGTCGGGGAAGCCCAAAACCCCTGCGGGCCGCGGCGATCGGGCTGAGTATCTCGCCCTGCGCCAGCGTCTCCCACGAATTCAAATTCGCAACGTCGCCCACCGCGCTCGGTGTCGGCACGCCTGTCAGCAACGCGTAATCATCCTTCCACGCCTTGATCCACGACGCATCGAAAATCACGTCGCCGTCGATCATCTCTCCTGTGAGCGGATTTCCTCGCAGGCAAGACATCGCATAGGTCGAATTGGTCGTGATCCAGCGAAACGTATTGTAGTTCGCGTCCTCGGGGTCAAACTCCTCTCCCGGTTGCTGCCAGCGCACGGCGATGGCATCGCGGAAGCCGATCTTCTCAAATGCCTTGTTCCACTCACGAATCCCTTCCTCAACGTAAGGGCGATACTCGTAAGGAACGTTGTCCTCCACATAGAAAACGATCTGCTTCTTGGGAGCTGAGATCTTCGCCCGGTTGTCGGCCTTCTCCAGCCGCCATCGGTTGATCATGCGAAGAAACGGCGTCTCCTTTTCACTGTTGCCAAAATCCTTGACCGCACTCAGAAAGTGACCCACGCGATCATCGGCATATCGCGGACGATAGCCCGGGTCGGGCAACTTCATCAGGCTGTAATGCAAGACGACCGTAATTCCGCGCGAGTCGGCCACACCATCGTCACCGCCCATCCGACCCATGTTGCCGCCCGAATAGGTCGCCTCAACCTGTAGCTCCAGATTGTTCGGAAACGCCTTGACCTTGCTCCAGCTCGAACGATTCCGGTCGAACATTCCCATCCCCAACTGGGCAAAGTCCGTCAGGAAAATGTCGTTCAGATCGATCAAAGGTGCCATTCCGGCCTGAGGATTGATCGTGACGATCGGCAGCGCCATCAGCACCGAGTCGGTGTAATTCTGCTTCACCGCCTTCTCCACGGGTGTTCCCGCGGGGGCCTTGTACCGGACGTTGCGCCGAACAAGCTGGATCCGCTCGCCCTGCTTGCGAAACAACAAAACCATCTCATCCTCACGGGTGAGCGGAACACCGGCGTTGGCCAGGCCTCGAGCAATCGTGATCGGAGCCAGGAATGGCTGCTCGAACTGATTCTGCTTGATTTCGAGATAGACGTGGTCGTCTTTCCGATACAAGCTGAACAAACCTTCGAACTTCTCCGCCCCTTGGGTCACGTCGTTGAAGTCACGGTATTTCTTCAACGGATTGATCGGTGAGGTCGCATTCGACGACTTCGCTTGTGCCATCATGGCATCGATGTCAATCGTCGAGCCGGCCGCGGCGGGAGCCGTCGGCTCCGCAGGCGACGCCACCCCAGGCTCCTGAGCCCCGGACCGGGAACCAATCAGCGTCGCACAGAGTGCGGCAGCGGTAAGCCACTTTGATCTCATCGGATGTTTCTCAGCGGGTGTAAATCGACCATGCCGGCGCACTTCGGGTGCGGTGTAGACCGGTTCCGGCTCAGAGTTTCTTGCTGCTTTACGTGGCGTCTAGGGGCTCGGTTCGAACCGCTTCCTCGGTCGGCGAATCCAAAATCCCACTCACTATCGTCATCAAACTTTATCCATTTCGACAAGTCCCGGCAGGAGTTGAGCCGGGCGATTACGCCAACTATATCGATCGTAACGATTATCTGTGATGCTCGTTTTGGGTCAAAAATCGTTTGCCCTCAATCGAACCCCTCGTTAGCGTGATTATGTGACGAACCGGAAAATCGAATCTTTGCGGCACTGGGAGGCAATCACGATGCGTGGCCAGGAACGGCGTTGGATCATCGGTTTGGTCGCGGGCCTGATGCTCGCGAGCGGCGCAGCTATCTCGCCCGCACAAACAGTCACGAAGCCGAACCCGGACAAGCCCGCGATTTATGACGAGAAGGCCGACACCAAAGCCCTCGTCGAGGCTGCCGTGGCCAAGGCCGCTCGCGACCATAGCCGCGTCCTGGTCATGTTCGGCGGCAACTGGTGCGGTTGGTGCCACAAGCTGCACACGGTTTTCAAAACCGAACCAAAGGTAAGGCAGGCCCTCAGCGGCGAATACGAACTGGTCATGCTCGACATTGCCGCGCCTGGCGCAGAAGCCTTGATGGATGAATGGAAAGTCGAGCGAGACAAGGGCGTGCCCTATCTCATCGTCCTCGACGAGCGCGGCGTGCTCGTCACCCGGCAAGACACCGGCAGCCTGGAGGAAGGCGATCATCACGACCCACTCAAGGTGGCGGCGTTTCTACAGAAGCACAAGGCGGAGCCGGTCGAGGCCGCCGCTCAGCTCGAATCCGCTCTGGCCCGGGCATCGTCGGAAGACAAGCGAGTCCTCCTCCACTTCGGTGCCCCGTGGTGTGGCTGGTGCCATCGTCTCGAAGACTTCCTCGCTCGTCCCGAAATCGCTGCCGTGATGGCCCGAGACTACATCGACCTGAAAATCGACGTCGACCGAATGACCGGTGCCAAAGAAATCCTCGCCCGCTACCCGGACGCCGCCAATAGCGGCATTCCCTGGATCGTCGTCCTCGACTCCCAGGGCAAGCCAATCATCACCTCCGAATCTCCGAAGGGAAACATCGGCTTCCCCGTCGAACCCCACGAGATTGAGCATTTCGTCAAGATGCTCAAGGAGACAGCCCGCAACCTCACGACCGAACAGATCGAGTCGATCGAAACCGCCCTTCAAAAGTCGGCGGAAACGCTCAAGGCTTCGCAGTCGTCTCAATAATCGGAGTAACCCCAGACTCATACCACGCGACGGTCCGCCTGATGCTCTCGGCATACTCAATGCCATGAGTCCAACCGAGCTGATTGCGGGCCTTCGCCGTGCTGTACGAAAGATCACGACCCATCAACCACGTCGCATAGCGGGTAATCAAGGGAGGCCGGCGTCGACGTACCAATCGCGCGCCGGCCTCCATCCCCAGCGCGGCATGAAAGACAAGGCCGTACGGCAACCGTCGAGCCCGCGTCGTTACACCCAAAACCCTGGCCCAAAGCGCGAAAAACTCACGTTGCGTGATCGGACCTTGATCCGTGATGTTGTACGCCTCACCAACCGCCGCGGGATGCCGGCTTGCGAGTATGGCGGCCTCTGCCACGGAACCTGCGTAAATCGCACTCAGTGGATTATCACCCCGACCAATCAACGGGATACCACCTCGGCGCAGTTTGCCGACAATCCGGGCCGTCGTCGTCCGATCTCGCTCACCGTAGAGCCAGCTTGGTCGAATGATCGTCAGCGGCAGCCCCTCGCAATCAGCCAGCCGCCAGAGAATCCGCTCGCTTTCCACCTTGCTCCGCGTGTAATCATCCCACAAGGGCCACAGGTTCTGTCCTAACTCGGCGGTCTCGTCGACCGGCGGCCCTCCTTCGCGCGGATGCCCATAAGCACTCGTCGAACTGATATGGACGAACCGACGCACGCCGGCGGCGATCGCCGCGCGTGCCAGCCGATCCGTGGCCTCCAGACAATCGCGCCGAAATTCCAACCAGCGGCCCCAATCACCGACCTTGGCGGCTGCGTGATAAATCTCGCGAGTACCCGAGACGGCTTCCCTACATGCCGACTCGTCCGCCAGATCGCCTACAACCAGCTCAACTCCCAGCGAACGAAGAAACGACGTGTCACTCGTCGGCCGTACCAGGGCACGTACTCGCCGACCGCGCTGAACCAGTCGCTCCGCAATATGACTGCCCAGAAGCCCCGTGGCTCCCGTCACCAGGCTCAGCCCGTCATCACACATAGTCATTCGCAAACAAAGGACGCAAACACACAGGTCACAGCCATCGGCTTGAGTAAGTCGCAGTCTACCGGATCAATCGTGCGCTGTCAGCCGCAAAAACAGGCAGCTTAGGCAATCTGCGACGCCCGCATTCTGCCCTCAGGGTTTTTTTGAGGAAGGTCACACCCCTGGTTGTCCCGTTGAGTATCGACGGACCCGCGCGCAGTGATCGCGCGGCGGTGTTTCGAACGGAAAATGGAACGGTCCCTTCGAGTCGGGTACAGCCATGGCACAAGACACAGTCGACGAGAACCTGCTCAAGGAGACCCGTAACCAGATTCAAAAGCTGGTCGACGAGGTCAATGAGCTTGCCGAATCGGACCTGCAACCGCAGGAGTTTTACGTCGAATTCTTGAACCGCGTCGTGGCCGCCACGGCCGCCAGCGGCGGTGCCCTGTGGTTGGTCGACAATCGCGGCACCCTCAAGCTCCAAAACCACGTCGAGTTTGAGCAAACCGGCCTGCTCGGCAATCGCCAGCGGTCGCAACCGCACGAATCGCTGCTCGGCCTGATGCTTCAGGCAGCCTCACCCGAGATCATCCCGCCCGGGGCCACCGTCGAGGGTATGCCCAACGCCGGCAACCCGACCGGCTACGCCCTGATCCTTGCCCCGATCGAGCTGGATAAGCAGGTCGTCGGTCTCGTCGAGCTTTTGATGGACCCGGGGCGCAAGGCACTCACCCAAAACAGCACCAAACGCTTCATCGGCGGTCTTTGCGACGTCGCATCCCACTACCTCAAAAGCCGTCACGTCCGCCAGCTCGTCTCGCAGCAGAAGATGTGGAACCAGCTTGAAACATTCAGCCACTCGGCGCATCAGTCGCTTGATCTGAAGGAAACCTGCTTCTCCATCTCCAACGAAGGCAAGCGGCTGGTCGGTTGCGACCGTCTCTCGGTCGCCATGAAGATGAACTCCGCTGCCCGCGTTCTGATCGAAGCGATCAGCGGCCAGGAAATCGTCGAGCAGAAGTCGAATCTCGTCCGCGAGCTAACCCGCCTCTGCAAGGCGGTCATCCAGTCCGGCGAAGATCTCGTCTACAGCGGCCATACCGAGAACTTCCCCCCCGATATCCGCGACGCGCTCGAAATCTATGTCGACGAGTCCGGCTCGAAGGCCATCGCCGTCACGTTGCTCCACCGGCCCGAAACCGAGAATAACAAGGAGCGAGCCCCGTTCGGTTGCCTCGTCGCCGAGCAAATCGGCGACGAGATGGCACCAACCGACATGCACGCCCGTTGCGAGGTGATC
This sequence comes from Isosphaeraceae bacterium, assembly GCA_041750675.1. Classification (GTDB taxonomy): domain Bacteria; phylum Planctomycetota; class Planctomycetia; order Isosphaerales; family Isosphaeraceae; genus BPJS01. The sequence continues at coordinate 14,732 of JBGSYY010000386.1, forward strand.
GCACGGCACGCCTCGACGGCCCTCTGGAATGCCCAGGAACACCACAAGATCTTCGGCCTGCCGATCCTCAAGGCCATCGGTGAACCATGGCGTTTCTTCCGCGGCCGAACACTGGCCAAAATTCTCGCCGTCCTCGGCGTGATCATCGGCACGATCCTGGCCATGTCGTTCTGGCCCTGGAAGTTGACCGTCGAGGGCCGCGGCTCGATCCTTCCCGAGGTGCGGCATATCACCTACGCGCCGCTTCGGGGCGTGATCGTGGAGACCCCCGTCGAACATAGCGAGGCCGTGAAGGGCCCCAAGCGTGACGCCGACGGCCAGCTCATTCCCGGCACTCTGCTCGTCCGCATCGAAAGCAAGGAGCTGGAGGCCGAGCTCAAGAAGATGATCGCCGAGAAGTCTGATGCAATCAGCCAGCGTGCCTATCTCCAGACCCAGATCAACAACAGTCTAACGCCGCCCAACGAAAAGCCCCGCCTCATCGGCGAGCTGAAACAGGCCGAGATCAAGCAACAAAGCGCTGAGGAGCAAATCTCCATCATCGAGGACCAGATGCGGATGATGGAGGTGCGCTCGCCCAGCGACGGCGTGGTCACCACCTGGGAGGTCAAACGCAACCTCCTGAACCGCCCGGTCGATGTCGGCCAGGAACTCGTCCAGGTTGCCGCAACCGGCGGCGAATGGGTCCTCGAGGTTCAAGTACCCGACCACGACATGGGCCCAGTCCTGGCCTCCAAGAGCCGCCTGAACGCCGCTCTCGCCCCAGCCAACGAAATCCGCCAGACGCTCGACGCCGCTTGCAAGACCGGCATCAGCCCCGAAACCGCGCCGGCAATCGAGGACGCCGTCGACGGCCTCCGTGACGCGCTCCGCCAGGC
>JBGSYY010000387.1:0-4215 GCA_041750675.1 Isosphaeraceae bacterium
GCTCGCGCCGACGCGTGGGTCAGGCCCGCAAGTCCGACGGCCAGGCCCAACGCCAGATGCAGAGACATCGCCTTCCAATCCGGTTTCATCGGCACCCCCTTATTTCCGTTTGATCCGCGTGCGGCACCAAATATAAGCATCCTAGCCGAGCGTCGAGAGCTCGACTGTGCGGCAGCACACATCTTCGTCGCCAGATGCCGACCTTTTCGCCGGAAGCGTCAACCCATGTCGCCGGGACTTGTTAGTTGACGGACGATGGCCCCTGAAAATTCACCTTAACTGATCGATGTCCACTTCAGCGGCTTCGACGACGCCACACTCTGCGACGGCCAACAGGAAGCGGAATGTCAGCGCGTGGTCTGGAAACTCCTCGTAGTGCCAGTGCATCTGCTGCTCGGACAATCGCCGACCGCGGCCGGTCGCGGGCGTCGCCCCAGATCGGAGACAAGGAACCCATCAACTCCTCGGTCGCGGACCTCGCCAAGAGGGCAGCCTTGTCCCCGACGACCTGCCACTGCCCCCCTCGGGCCAGTCTCGACAGGCAAGCCGAATCCACGAAGCGCACCTCCAAGCGTTTTCGCACCTGAGCCAATACAAAACAAACCCCTGATCGCTCAGGGGTTTGTCTTGTTTTCTGTCGTAAACTGTCACCAGAAGGCAGTTTACAGCGAAGTGGAGGCGGCGGGAATTGCACCCGCGTCCCGATATGCTTTGATGATGGCGTCTACGTGCGTAGCTCGTTCTTTAGGGTTTTCGTCCTTGGGGCCCTTTCGAGCGCGGTCCCCTTTGGCTTAGCTCGTCGTTTTGTTTAGTCGATTCCGCAACAAGCGGTTAGGAATCGACGATCCCGAATTGGCTCCCCTGGCCGCGACTCTCGGGAGAAGTCGCGTCGCAGGGCCGTTGTCCGCTTATCAGGCGGCGAGACGGAGACCAACATTGCTGTTGGCAGATAAAGTTTGGTCGGCTTTTTACGAGGCCCGCTGACCAACCTCGGCACGCAACCGATCACCTCCGACATCCGGTCGAACCTGGTTCGCCCCCCGAATTGCCAGGAGAGGTCGACATGGGAGGTGATCCTATATCTTCCACCCCAGTATTATACGCTTAATCTCGAGAAGAGTTCGAGAGGGGTTTGATCAAGATCAGCGGCGGCGGAGAATGCGGTCCATGTCGCGTTTGGCCTGGGTCTTTTTGAGGGCTTCACGTTTGTCGTAGGTTTTGCGGCCCTTGGCGACGAACAGTTCGACCTTGGCCACGCCATTTTTGAAGTAGATGGCGAGCGGGACGAGCGTGAGGCCTTTTTCGGTGGCCTTGCCGGCGATCTTGATGATCTCGGATCGGTGGAGCAGGAGTTTGCGCGGGCGTTTGGCCTTGTGGTTCATCCGGTTGGCCTGGAGATACTCGGGGATATCGCAGCCCAGGAGCCAGACTTCGCCGTTTTCGACCGTGGCATAGGCCTCTTCGAGGCTGGCCTTGCCGTTGCGCAGGCTTTTGACCTCGGTGCCGGTGAGGACGAGGCCGGCTTCGAGCTTTTCGATGAGGTCGTAATCGTGGCGGGCGCGGCGGTTGCGGGCGACGATATGAATGCCGCCGCCCTTGGCGGGTTCGGATTTGCCGCCGGATTTGCCCGCGTCTTTCCTGGCCATGCTGCGTCGCTCTCTCGATATTCGCTCAACTTCGCGTCATCACAGAATCATCATAACGCGTGGACCGTATCGGGACAGGGAGGGTCGGCACCAGGTTCGCAGGAGGCGTGAGCGGCTAAACACGCGGCGACTGTCTCGGTGACGACAAGCTCGGGTGAATTCGGGGGAAACCAGAGTCGCGGGGGACGTGGTTTCACGGGTTTTGAATGTCGACTTCCGACATTCGTGATCACGAAGGTTGGGTAGGGGAAGGTAGGTAAGGTGTGCGGTGGATCAGAAGGGGCACGCGGCCCTTCGATTAGAAAATTTTGGAGCGCGAACGTCGGGTCGCGGGGAATGCGTTCGGTTCGAGGATGAGGGGGACTGTCCGGGTTGTAGTAGGTTGGAGTGCGTCCTATTAGAATCTCGTATTCATAAGTCCCGTTCCGGGCCAGCCAACGATTCGGTGAGGTCGGGTCGAGCTGAAAGGGATCTCTATTCGTCAGAGACGGGTCAGGTCGAAGATCGAGGGCGCCTGTTTGGATCACCAGCTCGCGATAGAGGGCTTCGGGGTCGGGTGTTTCGTACCTGTCGAAGAGAAAGACGGAGGGTCGGACATCGAGGTTTCGCAGGAGGTGTTGAATCGAAAGGCCGGTGTTGGGTTCGATGATGTTCGGGGCGATCTCCGCCAAGGGAACGAGGATGAAGCGACGGAGGGCCAGGCGTGGGTGGGGGATCACCAGATCGGGAAGAACGAGAATGATGTCGTCGTAGAGGAGGAGATCAAGGTCGAGAGTGCGGGCGTCCCAGCGGACGATGCGTTGACGGCCAGCCTGGTGTTCGATGGCTTGGAGCACGGCGAGGAGATCGACGGGAGCGAGCATGGTTTGTAGTTCAACGGCGGCGTTCAAGAACGCATTCTGGTTTTCGGGGCCGCCGATCGCGGGGGTCTCGTAAATGCGGCTGATCCGCGCGAGTTTGAGGTTAGGGTGGGAATTGAGGGACTGAAGTGCCTGGTTGAGGTGCGCCCGGCGGTCGCCGAGGTTGCTGCCGAGGCTGACGTAGGCGGTGTGTGGCATCGGTCGTTGGGAAGGCGTTGAGGGCGGTGGGGGAGCGGCCGCGACGATGGGCTTACGGACTGGCGGAGCGGGCGGCAGCCGAGAATAATCAGGGTGTGCCCGTTATGATCGCGGTAGGGCGGAGTTTTTATCAACCTGAATGGACGGGATGTGAACGGTCATGTCGGACGAGCGCGAAGTCGACGGGTTGGGTCGGGCCAGTTTGAGCGAGCTGGCTCGATTGCTGCGGGATGTTGACCATCTGGAGCCGGACGTCAGGCGCGAGCTGGCGGATGTGGTGGATGAGCTGGAGGCAGCCGTTCGGGGCGAGCTGACCGCAGAGCAGGCGGAGCATGTTCGGGCGAGTGTGAGGGATGTGATCGAGGCGATTCGCGCCCAGCGTGAGGAGAATCCGGTCGCCCAGGCACGGGAGCAACTGGAATCGACGGTGGCGCGAACGGCGGCCGAAGCGCCAGTGGCGTCGGGGGTGGCGCGGCGGTTCATTGAGATGCTGGCGAATCTGGGGATCTGAGTTTGACGCCGAGAGGTGATTGATGGATGGGACCGGGTCAAGCTCGCGGCGGAACGCGAGCTTTCCGACGACACGATGGAGTCGTGTGGTTGCGGCCGGCGACGGAGATGAGGTGGTGGCGAGTGAGGCCCTCGAAGGTCTGTGCATCGACTACTGGTACCCGCTTTATGCGTTCGCCAGGCGAAAGGGGCTGGGGCCGGAGGAGGCGGCGGATCTGGTTCAGTCGACGTTCGCGGCGCTGCTATCGCGGCGTGGTTTTGAGGGCCTTGCTCCGGAGAAGGGGCGATTTCGCTCGTATTTGATGGCGGTTTGCACACATCAACTTCAGGATCGCCGCGATGGCGAACGGGCGGCGAAGCGGGGCGGGGGACGGGTGCTGATCTCGATCGACCAGGAGACGGCGGAGAATCGCTATCGGGTGGAGCCGGCGCACGAATGGACGGCGGAGCGGCTGTTCGAGCGGCGCTGGGCGCTCGACCTGCTCGAGCGTTGTGTGAATCGACTCGAGGCGGAGTTGTCCACGTCGGGTCAGACGGAACTGGCGTCGCGGCTGATCCCGACGTTGACGGGGGCTGGACGTCCGCTTGCGGAGGTCGGGGCGGAGTTGGGGATGAGTGAAGGGGCGGTGAAGATGGCGGCCTCGCGAATGAGGCGGCGCTATGGGGCATTGCTTCGCGAGGAAGTGGCGAGGACGCTCGGCGATGCGGGGGATGTGGAGTCGGAGCTGGCGGCGTTGTTCTCGGCTCTTGGTCCCTGAACGATCGGCATTGGGATTTTTTTTGTGACCTGAGACGAATTGTCCCGTTCTGAAGGGTTGAAGGCTCTCAAGTCCGAGGCGAACGGTTTTCCCAGGGGGACCGACGATGAACCCGGAAGCGAACTGTCCTGAGTGTGGCGCGACGCGACCCGCCGATGCGCCGCGGGGGCTGTGCCCGCGATGTCTTGTGCGGATTGGGCTGGGTGGGCCAGACCTCAGCCTGTCGCGAACGGGGCCGGGGGC
>JBGSYY010000388.1:0-11886 GCA_041750675.1 Isosphaeraceae bacterium
GGAAAAACGCTGTGGTGGTCGCGCCGAGCGAGGGCGCGGCGCGGAGCCAACCCAGCCCGGTCGGCCCGATCTCAAGAATATCCTTGGCATAGACTGGGAGCAGGAACGTCGCGCCGCCAAACAGCACCGCGAACATATCAAGTGTGATCGCGGCGAGGATCAGGTCGTGAGCGGCCACGAATCTCACGCCGGCGAGCAAGCTGGCGCGGGTGATCGGCGAGCGCGAGACGGCGCTGACTCGAGGCCGGATTCCCAGGAGTGTGGTGAAAACGATAATGTTAATGACGGCCCCGGCGATGAAGACGGGCGTCGAGCCGCGCGCCAGAGCCACGCCAAACCCGCCGACCGCCGGACCCAGGACCGCCGCAAGCTGCCAACTGCTCGTACGCCAGGCCACGGCGTTGGCAAGCACTTCCGGTGGAACAAGCTGGGGCAGAATCGCGGTCCGCGAGGGTAGAGCGATGGCCAGGGCCGATCCGGTAATGAGCAACGTGGCGTAGACCGCCCACACGGGCCAACGAAAACCCGTGATCGTCGCCAGCAGCGTGGAGGAGACGACGAGTGCGAGCTGAGTGGCCAGGATGATCCGTTTACGCGGATAGCGGTCGGCGAGGTGTCCGGCGGGCAGAGCCAGGAAAAGCACCGGCGCGACGATGGCCAGGCCCACCAGACCAAGAGCGAGTGGCTGTCCAGTGCGCTCATAAAGCTCCCAGCCCAGGGCGACATTCTGCATCTCGGCGGCGATGGTGGCGAGCATCGCGCCGAAAAGGAGTCGACGAAAGTCGGAGAGCCTCAGCGCTGCGTAGGGATCGTGGCCGGCGGGTCGGGTGGACATGGAAAGGATGACCCGCCGATCCGATTTTCGACTGGGGGTTTGTGACGATTCTCAGAAAAAGTCAGGGCAGCACGCCGGCCACGGCGGAGACGAGGTCGGAGGCGAAACGGCGGTCCAGTGGCAGTGAGGAGTGGGCGACCTCGACGAACAGACGACTGTCCGCGCGGGAGGGCTACTTCAAAGTGCATTCGCTAGGTCGACCACGGATGAAGGCGATCTCCGGCTCGAGCTGGCTGCATTGAAGATGAACGCCGAGTGACTCTTCCTGTCTGACATGCAGAGTAGTTTGATCGAGAAGCCCTTCTTATGGCGTCAGTACGAAGTGCCATAGGAACCGAATGCAGAGGTTTGGGAGACATGATTCGGGCCAGACTCCCCTTCCGGAGTGAGACGGGTTTCCTGGCTCCGATCAACTCCAGCCGGACGATGTCGCTGAATGTCTCGATGTTCAGTGTCCAGGGAGGGAGGTCTGGTCCGAACCTGGGGCGAGTAGCGGGCGCGACAGAGGTCCCGGTCTCTCTCGGCGGTACGTGCGTGGCGAGTCTCATGATGGCAGGATCTCCGAGACGGCAATCACGCCGACTTCTCGTTCGTCAATTCGAAGCGGTACTTCTTCCCCTAAGGAGAATGTGTTCCTCTGGCGATAGACCCCGGCGGCGGGATGTGCGTGAACCTCTACTGAACGTTCCGCGAGGTTGACGATCCAGTAAAAGGGAATCCCTTCTGCGGCATAATCACTGGCCATCGCCCGATCGTCGCGGAGGGTCTTGTCGGAAACCTCGATGACGAGGGGGACGTCCTTCGTCGTCGGGTAATCGCGTGGGTAATCCTCGGGGCGCCCTCGGACTATCTTCAGGTCAGGTTCTGGCACGCTGGATTCCGTGAGAAACGCGAGCGGGGCCTCCGGCTCCACGTAGTATCCCTTCGGCACCGAACGGCGGAGCAATTCCGACAACCGAAGTACCGCGAGCACATGAGCACGGCCGATGGTCGTCACTTTGGGAGCGAGTCTCCCCTTCCAGAGATAAACGCGGTCCCGCCTATCTAGGACCCCGGCGTTCACCATACTGAGGTATTTATCGATCGTAATCGGCCAGACCGGTGGATTGAGACCGGAGAGAGTGGTCGCGCCGGTGATACTCATGGACTCGCTCCCTGGCGATTCTGGTCAGCTCTTGATGATCTCCTTGACCGTCATTCCCGCCGGGATCATTGGCAGGACGTGCTCCTGATACGGAACGAGGATATCGAGGACATAAGGCCCGTCGTGGGCGATCAGCTCTTTGATCGCGTCGACGACTTCGTGCTTGTGGCGAATCTGACGCGCTGCGACGCCAAACCCCTTGGCAACGGCCACGAAGTCGGGATACGTCACCTCAGGAAGAGGGCCGGACCCTTTGCCGACCGCCTCAGGGTGATCGACCGGGCCAAGATAGGTATGAGCGCGGTTGGAGGCAAAGAACCGATCCTCCCACTGCACGACCATGCCGAGGTGCTGGTTGTTGAGCAAGAGCACTTTGACCGGCAATTTCTCGCAGAATGCAGTCGCCAGTTCCTGGATGTTCATAACGAAACTGCCGTCGCCATCGACGTCGACCACCAGAGCGTCAGGAAACGCCGCCTGAGCTCCCAACGCGGCGGGTAATCCGAACCCCATGGATCCCAGACCACCCGAGGTGACCCAGGTTCGCGACTTCTGGAACCGAGTCCACTGTGCCGCCCACATCTGATGTTGGCCGACGCCGGTCGTCATGATGAAGTCGCCCGCGGCCAGTTCCGAGAACTTGTCGAGCACGTACTGGGGTAGGATGGCATCGTCGCGGAGGTCGTAGGCCATCGGGTCGCTCTCCCGCCAGGCGTCGATCTGGCGCAGCCAATCGCCATAATCGCCGGGGTCAAGCTCGGGCAAGAGGGCCTGGAGAAACTGCTTCACGTCGGTGCAGACGCCCAGGTGGGCGGTCTTGTTCTTGTTAATCTCGGAGGCGTCAATCTCGACGTGGATGATGCGGCCATGCTTGGCGAATTCGCTGACCTTGCCGGTCACGCGGTCGTCGAACCGAACGCCCAAAGCGAGCAGCAAGTCCGCCTCGTTAATCGCGTAGTTGGAATAAACCGTGCCGTGCATTCCGAGCATGCCCAGGGAGAGATAGTGATCGCTGGGAACCGATCCAAGGCCCTGAAGGGTCATGGCGACGGGAATGCGTGCCTTCTCGGCAAACTCGCGAAGCAGTTCGGCGGCGTTCGAGGCGGTCACGCCACCGCCGCAGTAAATTATGGGGCGTTTACTCTCTCGGATGGCGGCCACGGCAGCCTTGATCACCTCGGTCGCTGGGGCAGGAGGCAGGTGATATCCGGGCAGGTCCATCGGCGGATCGAAGTCAGGGTCAATAATCAGCGTGTTTTGAATGTCTTTGGGCACGTCGATTAGAACCGGCCCAGGCCGACCGGTGCTGGCAATGTGAAAAGCCTCCTTGACGATGCGCGGGATGTCGCGTGCATGCTGTACCAGATAGTGCTGCTTGGTGATGGCCCGGCAAACCTCGACCATCGGGGTTTCCTGGAACGCGTCTGTGCCGATCACTTTTGTCGGCACCTGGCCGGTGATGGCCACCACGGGTAGGCTGTCCATCTTGGCATCCGCCAGCCCAGTCACCAGATTCAGGGCACCCGGGCCGGAAGTGGCCATCACCACGCCCGGCTTGCCGGTCACTCGAGCATAACCTTCAGCGGCAAAGATCCCGCCCTGCTCGTGACGTGGAAGGATGGTGCGGATCTGGTTGCGAACGCGTGTGAGCGCCTGGTGCATGGGCATGCTCGCGCCGCCGGGATAAGCGAAGACGACATCGACCCCGTGACGCACCAGACAAGCGACCAGCACTTCGGCCCCGGTTCGAGGAATCCAGGTCGTCTCGGACGGAGCGTTGGTCGGTGTGTGGGTCGCGGACACGAGCATCTCCCTGCGGCGCAATAAATGGTTGGATCGCTCCCGATTCGGGCGGCGATTCCGTGAAATAGCATACAAAATCCCAGCAAGAAGTCACAACCGAAGCGAATTCGGTTCGGGGCGGAAAACCTGGGTTCAGTCCAACGGCACTTTCTCAGCCCGAAGAAAATGAGTGCCCTTCCCTCGCGCCTTGAGAGCGGCCGCGTGGGCTTCCGCCTGTCCCTTCTCGGCATAAGGGAAGGTCAGGACGCTTCGGCCACCCACGTCGCACACGGCCCAAACGACCTTCAGACGGGCCGGCCCCGCGCTGCGAGAAGGACGAGATTCCGGGGTCGCGGAACGTGCATAGCTATCACGAGTTCGCTTGGGGGCTTCCTCCGAAATCAGTCCGCGCGAGACGGCGGCTTCATACTCGGCACGCATTTCGCGGAGGTTTCGACCGCGCTTACCCATGTTCGTTGGATCTCAATTGGGTATTGGGTGGCGAGGTATTCGGATAACAAGCCCAGAGGTGGCGAAAGTCATCTTATCGCAAGCTCATCGGGCGTCTAGTCAAACGAATCAGTTGGAGCCAGACCGGTGGCCTCTTCGCTCTCCTTCGCAGACGAGCCGGGACGCCGAAAAAGAGTCGATCGGCCGACCTCTGTGAAGCCCATCGAGTGGTAAAGCCCCAAGGCCGGAAGGTTCGTGATCGAGGTTTGCACGGAGAGGACGTCGCAGAGCTGTTTTTGCGCGTTTTTCCATGCCTCCTGAATGAGGTATCGCGCAAATCCACGACGACGGTGGGTTGGATCGACCTCCAGATTGACCAGTCCGGTCGTCATCCGTCGCTGATCGGGCTGGAGTTCTGTAATACACTCCCAGGTCCAGAGGGTGGCATGTGCTTGTTCGGTAATTCGATCGACCAGTCGCAGGCGAGTCGGTCGGAAGAGCCCGAGACAAAGCGAATCCCACCAGGCCGGGAACAACACATCGGCCTCGATCTCGACACGATGATGGCGACGCACGAGCGCACTTCGCGTGTCACGCGGTTCCGGACCGGCGAGGCTCGACTCCAAAACGATGGATTCGCCCACGGCCTGGTAACCCGCAGCGCGAATGACGTCGAGGAAAAGTGCGTCATTTCCTAGAATGCCGGAATATTCACTGCCCCCATAAAGGCCCCAGTAAAAGGGATTCAGAGGGTACTGGCCCCCGGCGTAGAGAACCTGCGCTCCGCGTTTCTCTAGATAAGTTTCGGCCTCATGGAACAACGCTTTTGCCTCACCAAGCCCAGCAAGTGACTCATCAATTACGAGCACAAGGATCGCACCCAAGGATGTGTCCATGGCACGAGAAGGCCCATGGGGATCGATGGGGCCGAACCCTGCGTGAACGTAGCCGACGAGCCGATCGTCAAGTTCGGCCACGATCAGGCCTTCGCGGTCGAAGCCAAGCTTACCGGGAATCAGGGCATCGAACTCGTGCGAGCTGAGGGGTCGGGTAGTCGGCCGTGCAGCCAGGCATCGGTTCCAGAGATCGGCGAGGGCAGGCGAATCGCCGTTGCGATAAGGACGGTGTCGGATCACGGGAAGCCGGGTCTTTCCGTTTCAGAGCAGATGCCGATGACGGTGAAGATGGCACGCGCCTCAGGTGTTCGACTTCGCGATTTGCAACTCTTTATTGTTACTCGCTTATCCCACATCGACCAGAATTTCTCCAGCCTCGACACGTACTGGGTAAATCTGCTGATGCACCGTCCTGGCTGTTAGGCAGTCGCCGTTCGTCAGATCGAATTGCCAGCCATGCCAGGGACAACTCACAATAGTTCCGTCACGGCGTCCCTCAGCAAGCGGTCCCCCTTGATGAGGGCAAACCGCGTCGATCGCGAAAAGCGTCTTTTCGACGAGGAGCAACGCGATCAACCGACCTTCCCATTCGACCTCGAGAATTCCCCTCGATTGAACCTGATCGAGCATAGCCAGTTTGACGTATCGGGCCATCGTTGAAATCGTAGCCTTGTTCCTGGACGGGTTGTGGGGAATCTATAATTCATTTCATATCGGCGACATCTGAACTGTCAAGCAACCAAGCAATCTGACTCTACCTGCTACGATTACCGTCTCCAACACGCCAAGCCTCCTGACCATTCGTGAGTTTCAACGTGCCGTTTCTTCTCGTGGTACACGGAATCGATCGAGGCCATCGCTTCGAACTGAGGGGGCCGTCTGCGGCGATCGGTCGTGACCCCGCTAATCCGATCCAGGTCCACGACAGTGAAACGTCGCGTCGACATGCCGAGATCCGTCTTGCCGAAAAGGGACGCTATCGGATCATCGATCTCGGCTCCGCGAATGGAACCCTGCTCAATGGCGAGCCGGTCGACGACGCGCCCCTTCATCCCGGTGATCACGTCCAAGTCGGTCAAACCGTGCTGCTGTATTCCGAAGGGTCGCAGGATTCCGGCGACCTCACCTCGCGTGTCGAGTTGCTCGGACGGCCTGAGAAAGGAGCATCGCTTGAAGGCGAAGATCGCTCGTCGATCGTTCGGGTCGCCGACCGAGGCCAAGGATCTCGGCTTTTGAGCAATCCGGTCGGAGCCAGCGATTGGCTTCGGGCCCGTCTCTCGCATCTCTCCGTCCTCTATCAGTCCACACGCGCGGTCACACATATCCTCGACCTACAGGAACTGCTTCCAAGGATTCTTGAACTGGTGTTTGAGACCGTCGGAGCCGACCGGGGCGCGATCCTGCTCGCTGATTCTGGGGGAAGCCTGCGACCCGAGGCGGTTCGCTGGCGCGATGCTCCACCCCCTGACGAGCGACTGGAAATTTCAAGGACGATCATCGAACACGTCCACGAGACCGGGCAGGGCGTGATCACGACCGATGCGCCGGGCGATTCGCGGTTTGACACATCAGAATCGATTGTAGATTTCGCAATCCGAGAGGCGATCTGCGTGCCGATTCACGGGCGGCACGCCTCGTTGGGCGTGATCTATGCGGATGCCCGCGGCGACCTGTCCTCGCTCATGAAGGCAACGGATCGCAGCCCGGCGCGTTTCACGCAGGATCACTTGATGCTGATGGCCGCGATTGGGCACCAGGCGGGGCTTGCGATCGAAAACACCAGGCTGCTCGCGGACAAACTGCAAGCGGAACGCTTGGCCGCCGTGGGAGAGGCGATCGCCACCCTTTCCCATCACATAAAAAACGTACTTCAAGGCCTTAAGAGCGGCAGTTACTTAATTGATCTGGGACTCCAGAATGGTGAGAACGACGTCGTCCGCAAAGGTTGGACAATTGTTGAGAAGAACCAGAACAAGATTTACCACCTCGTCATGGACATGCTCTCCTACTCCAAGGACCGGGAGCCGGCTCGCGAGTCAGCCGACCTGAATCGCTTGATTGGCGAGCTAATCGAGCTCATGCAGGCCCGAGCGAACGAATTGAATGTGACCCTGGATTGGTTCCCGGCCTCGGAGTTGCCGGAACTTCTGCTTGATCCCGAGGGAATCCAACGAGCCGTACTGAATATCCTCTCGAATGCTCTGGACGCGTGCGTCGACGCTCGTGATGCACGCGTCGAGGTGGCGACGGCTTGGCATCCCGACGAAGAAGCAGCTCTGGTCCGAATTACGGATAACGGAATCGGGATAGCCGTCGATTCCATGGAGCAGGTGTTCCAGTTGTTCGCTTCCACCAAGGGAACAGGCGGAACAGGGCTGGGGCTACCTGTCGCTCGCAAGATCATTCGTGAGCACGGTGGCGATATCGAGGTCTCGTCCCGAATCGGCGATGGAACGACGTTCTTGATCCGTCTGCCTCGTTTTACTGCTCAGGCCAAATCAAGCACAGAGGATCAGCCACATCGCACAGCAACTTAAGCTCAAGGATCAGGCAGCCATTGCCTGCGTTTTCATCCTGCCTGGTTTTTTCAGACGCGAATCGACAGAAGTTGACGTGCGCGAACGCGGAGTTGCTCCCATGGCGGTGCCAAGGGATTCTCGCCATCCAGAGGCTCGATTCCAAGTGGTTCAGGATGCCCACGTAAGTCCACCTGAACAAACTGCATGAGGCCATCCATCCAGGGACGGGAATTCCCGCTGAGCGCAGTGCCGTAGAGCGCCACGACGACCTGTGCCCGCGCACGATAGACCTCCGCAGCCCGAATCGCCACGACATTGCCGACCGGCACAGGCGTATAGCACCTAAGATCCAGGACCCGTTTGAGCACGAGGTTGGCGTGTGGGCCGGCGACTCGGTAGGCCGCCGCGTATCCGGCCTCTAGGGCCAGGGATAACAGCGTTCCCGCGTAAAGAGTGCCATGATGATTGGCATCTCGCGGTAGCACCAACCGGTGAGTAAGAGTCTCTTCCATCGAGGCCTCAGCTTCCGAAACCGAAGATTCGGGGTCACGTCCATGGTCAAATCGTCGGAAACCGCAAGCAATAGAGTACTTCTCCCCGACATCCCAAGACGCGAGCTAAAGCAGCTTGATCGAGGACGACGGACAATGCCAGTGCGTTGCCTTCGATCTAAATAACTTTTCGGCTCGTTGAACCGCATTCACCCAGCCTTCGGTTCTCTGCCGTGAACGGTTAACGGATCCCGGGTGAGGATCATTGGCATGAGACTTGAATGGATTCATGACAACACTCGATCGATTCTCTGAATTTCTCTAATTATTCTTCTCTGCTTCAACAATCCCCGATCCTAAAAAAAGATGATTGAGCATGTCACAGACAGGATCGTCCTCAGTATTAGTGCATGATCATTTCGCGGAGGGATGGCCCGTGACTCTTCGCAACCCGGCGAATCCCTTAACTGGACTTTTGTCGACTCCAAGATCTCGACCAAGAGCGCAGGTTCGGGGCAAGATCCTATTTCCGATGACACCTCTTCCCATCCGAGGTTTTTCATGAATCACGCCATGATGGCGTATCTTGAGCACCTTCGAATCGGTCGACAGGCCTCTGCGCACACACTGCGTTCCTACGAATCCGATCTTGCACTGCTCCAATCCTATCTAGTCTCCTGCGACGGCGAGGCGGCCGATCCAATCTTGGCCACCCCCAAGCGTTTGCGAGCTTATTCGGCTTGGCTTCACGGGCAAGGGTACGCCGCCAGCACAACCGCACGTCGGCTTGCTTGCGTTCGAGCTTTCTACAAATTCCTTCGACGCCGCGGCCTGGTTGAGACCGACCCTGCCGCCGGCCTTCGCAATCCGAGGCAGCCCAAGCGGCTCCCCACACAGCTTGGCGTGGAGGATGTGGTCCGTTTCCTCGAGTCGATCCCGACATCGGATCCGGCCGGGGTTCGCGACCGCGCAATGTTCGAGACACTCTATGGCGGCGGCCTTCGTGTGAGCGAGTTGATTGGACTCGACCTGGACGATCTGGACTTGGTCGAAGGATTGGTGCGAGTTCGGGGAAAAGGTCGTCGGGAGCGATTAGCACCGGTTGGACCCGAAGCGGCACGCACTCTTGACCTATGGTTGTCGTTGAGGCAGGCCCGTCGCACGGGTGAGCCGGCCGTCTTCTTAAACCGTTTCGGTGATCGGCTCTCGGTCCGGAGTGTCGGGCGTTTGCTTGAGGATCACTGGGCCAGGCTCGGCATTCAGCGACCCATAAGCCCACACGTTCTCCGGCATAGTTTCGCGACTCATCTGCTCGAACAAGGAGCCGACCTCCGCAGCGTTCAAGAACTTTTGGGGCATCGTCGGCTGACGACAACTCAGATCTACACTCACGTGACCCGAGAGCGACTTATCGATGTCTATCAGGGAGCCCATCCTCGTGCTTGAGATCTAGACCTCATCCTGTTCAACCACCTCGGCCCGATCGACTCAATCCCTAAGTACGCTTGTTACATCTGGGAGACGGCGGTCGTTAAAACACGTTGATACTCCCCCACCAATTGCCATCTGCTTCACGAAGAACGGCGATTTTTCGCGTCATTGCGAATCATCGAACTTCAATCTCCAGGGATGAGCGGGCCGCGCGCCACCCTCCCGCGCGACTGGTTCCGGCGAACTGGATTGGACACCAACATGTCGAACTGCATCTTGATCGTAAATCCCGACGTCTCGACCCGTGCACTCATGTACTCGATGCTCCAGGGTCAGGGCCATCGACTGGAAGAAGTGGAGACCGCAACCGCGGCTCTCCGTTTTCTTGCCAAGACACCGGCACATCTCGTACTTATCGGTGTCGAGTCCGACTTCACCGCCTCGATCGACCTTCTGGTACAAATCCGGCGTGCCCACCCCGCTTGCAAAGTGTTGTTCTTCACATCGACGACGAAGCCCGAGCAGCAACGAGAAAGCCTGATGCGGGGAGCCGAGGCGTATTTCCGGTTCCCAGCCCCGGCCAACCAGCTCCGAGCCGTCGTGGCACAAGCCCTGCCCGATGAGCCGGAATCGAATAGGGTACGGCGCGAGGCTACGACTCTGGTTGCAAATACCTACAACGGTGCGGCCAGTTTCCGATCGGGCGTCGCCACAATTCCTTCGCCTGGATCGGAGCCTCAAGGCCACGCACCGGGCATGATGGCCAACGGTTCCCGGGTCGTCGATTCCGTCTGCGATGACGCCACGTTCCGCAAGCTGCTCGACATGGCGGAAGCCTTGGCCTTGAAGCGTTCGCCGTTTTTGATCACCGGTGAGAAAGGCAGCGGCCGGACCTTCCTCGCTCGAACGCTGCATGCCCAAAGCCCGTGGCGGGAAGGGCCGTTTCTGGTGGTCTCCTGTTCGCCGAACGAGGATCACGACGAAGCACGGCAAATTGTCGAATTGTTCGGTCGGGTCCATCCCGATGATCCCGACGCCGACGAACCCGGCCTCCTCGCCAAGGCGAATGGCGGCACACTCTTCCTTGACGACCTCCAGGACCTCCCCCCCAGCCTGCAAAACCACCTGTTGCGAGTGGTTCGCGATAACGAATTCCAGCCGGTCGGCTCTTCTCGGATGGAACGCCTTGGTTGTCGCGTCATCCTAGGGAGCTGCGAGGATCTCAGCGACCTGGTCGAGGAAGGCCAGTTTCGGAGTGATCTGTTCTATGCCTTGAGCACCGTGACGCTGAAGATTCCCCCGCTACGCCACCGCGGACCAGACATCTTGAAGCTCGCGGAGCATTTCCGCGATCGATACGCACGGCAGGAAGGCAAGCCGGTCATTGGCATCAGCGCCGAGGCTGGGCGACGTTTAAGCGGGCATGACTGGCCTCGCAATATCGCGGAGCTGAAGTCGGTGATGCAGCGCGCCGTCAGCCGCTGCCGTGGCCACTGGATCGAGCCGAATCACATCGACCTGGAGACGCGGGAACTACCCCCAACCGGGTCGCGACCATCCAGCGACGACTACAACCGTCAATCTATTCTTCCGCTCAAGGAAGCGCTCGAGGAGCCTGAGAAACGTTTGATCCTCGAGGCCCTTCGTGCACTCAACTGGAACCGTCAGGAGACTGCCCGAGTCCTCGACATCAACCGCACGACCCTCTACAAAAAGATGAAAAAGTACGGACTAGTTTTCGAGGAACCGATCTGGTCAAACTAAGCGAGTACCGGCGCTGGTTCTGATTCAAGCCCGTATTCGACTTGACCCGCAACTCCCAAGAGCAGCGAGGCCCTCTTCTCCACCCGTGGGACTGAGGGCCTCACGCTTTTCCCGGGCCGCTTCGTTTCCCACCCGGTCAATCTGTTCCAGGGCAACATTCGTTCCAGATTACTCAATCCTAAATATCCTCTACACTTCACCTAAGCTTGTAGCTTTATACAAATTTCCTGAAGATTGTAAATTATTCCTACGCAGACCTCCCAAATCGTGTATATTTACGTGAACCTCGGTGAGTCCTAGGTGGTTTCTCAACTGGTATCGGGGTCGATTTCCTCGAGGAGACACATCGATGAAGAGTCGGTTTGCGAAGTCATTGTCGGTTCCCGCTTTGCTTCTCGGTCTGTCGACCGGCGCCTTCGCCCAGTCCGCACAGGCACCTGGGAAGGTGATGCCGGTTCCGTCCAAGGCGATCCCAACCGCGCAGGGGCTGACGGCTCCTGGTAAGGGTGCGCCGGTCGCAAGCGGTCAGGGTCTCGCGGCTCCGGCCAAGAGCGCCCCGGTTGCCAGCGGTCAG